>LT629302.1:1260000-1575000 GCA_900104375.1 Flavobacteriaceae bacterium MAR_2010_188 | reverse complement strand
AGCTCATAAAAATTCCTATTTGCATAATTAACATAGGGATTATCATCCATAGGTGCAAATTTTTATATTTATCCATTTTTTATTTATTGGAGTTTTTATTACAACTTGCTCTTGCCCTTGTGCAACCGAGCCAAAAAAAAAGCCCTATTCTAATCTAAGTGCCATTACTAATCTATTGTTGATTTTTTGATAGTCTATGGTTTTTTTTAAATTTTGACAAATTCTACTCTACGGTTATTGGCTTTACCTTCGGGTGTAGTGTTCTCTGCAACAGGTTCGCTTTCGCCTTTTCCTTCGGTTTGAAAGCGGTTACTGGAAATACCCATAGATAATAATATCGATTTTACGGAGTTTGCTCGTTCTGCAGACAAATTTTTGTTATAATCGTCAGCACCATCGCTATCGGTATGGCCAACGATATTAAAATTAAGGTCCTGATGGTCTTGCATCATTTTAGCAACTTCATTAAGTACACCCATAGATTCTGGTTTAATGGTAGATTTATTGACATTAAACAGAATGCCGTTAGTAACAAATTTGCCATCGTTCATAACACGTTCGTAAAGGTCCTTTCCACCTTCGGCAATTCTTATGTTTTTTATTCCCCCTATAAAATTGTTATCTTGAAAATTGGACTCTATGCTAAATTGTTGGGGCTCCATACCCAAATTTGGGAGGTTTAAAACACGTTGTTCATCGATAAATATTTTTAATGACCGCTTGTTGAAAGCCATAGCGATATGCCTCCATCCATATTTATTTTTTAAAGTTTCATTTTTCTGTTTAAGGCTTCTATATTGTTTGTCTATATAACTGACAAATGAGATTCCATCATGTGCAATATAAATAGCTTTAAAGGTGTCGCCGGATGGATTTTTATATCCGCCTGACCCTGACCAGAATCTTACATTATAATTTTTATATCCAACCGCGTTGGCATCATAATAAGCATCAAATTCTATGGTAAAAATTTCTGGCAAATAGTCTTTATTGTCCATTAAGGGCGTGATAATGCCCGTTCTTGCAATCCGGATGATGTTATCGCCATTGAGACTTGCGTTTTCAGCCGATCCTTTTACCAAATCCCATCTTGATGGAAACTCACCACTTTCCTCATTGGATAGATTGTCATCGAATATAATTTTATCTCCAGGAACAAAATTATATTTAGACCATACAACAGCTTGTGTGATGGTAGTTTGCGGTTCTGCAAATTGAGGATTTTCTTTATTTTCATCCTCTTTTTCTATTGTTGAATTGTTGTTTTTATTAGAAGTTTTAGATGATTTTTCATCTTTACCATCTAAAATGGTATCCATGGCCTTTCCGGTTTCTTTTCCAACTTTTTTTTCAAGTTTACGCTCTATGGTTCTTTCGGCACTTTTCTTTATCTTTTTAAATATTTGGGCATCGGCGTTGAGGCTGAAAAGCGCCAAGGCGATACTGATTATAAAATATCTTTTCATAGTTTTAGGTTTTAAAGATTATTTAACCACTCTTCATATTTCTTTCCTAAAAGGGGTACTGGCATTTTCTCTCCATTGACGGCATTCATCAGGCCAATAATCCATAAAATTAAAAGGGTTATAAACCCCATTAAATTAATAATCCAACCTAGGATTGGTATAAAACCGATTATACCAATTGCCAAACCGGTTAGACAAAGACCTAAAGACTGTTTGGTGTGATATTTAGCAAAATGGTTTTGTTTGTCATTATTCATTACAAATGCTATGATTAATCCGAAGATTGTCAGGTAGGCAATAACTGCTATCGTTTTGCCATCTGATGTCGGTATGTCTGTGGGTTGAGTGTTCATATTGGAATTTTTTTTTGATTTGTTATTAGATTAGTTTGAATCTAAAAATTTTCAAATTTGTGATCATTATTATTTCTCAATTTGTAATAGCAATAATTAAGATATTAGAGAGATTTAGATTTATAAGAACATATCATTAGAATATTTATGAACGTATTTAATATCCTAGCCTGACCGGACCTTAGCCTCTCCACTTCACTAAGGCCCTTGGTCAGATAGGAATATTTTTATTTATTTTATCAGTTTAAATTGATAATACGTTTTCTTGGTTTCAATCCTGAGAATATAGATTCCTTCATCCCAGGTTTGATGGTTAAACATCCACTGATATTTATTATTCTGAGCGGAAATTTCAGCTTTCCCTTGTAATAGCAATCCGCCATAGGAATTAAAAATACTCATCGTATATATTTCCGGCTCTGAGGTCAATGGGAATTCAATATAAATACCGTCTGATTTAATAGGATTCGGATAAACATTGATTTCCATAAATGAATTAGAATTATCTAATGGACAGCCTAGATTATTTGCCTTATCTAAACGATTTCCTACGTATGTGGCATCGAATTTTTGTCCGTTTTCGAAAGCATCCCTAACCATTGCAATAATTTCCTCAATGGTATAAGGATAATTTACTCCATTAGAACAAGCGTTCAATAAGGCTGCAGTAGCGTGTCTAGCTAATTTTGAATATCCACCTCCACGTTCTTCCAGGGCATCTTGAAGGCTATAATCATTCAGATTCCCTAATCCTCTGGTATTGGTTATTCCAAAGACTTGGAAGAAATTCATTTGCTGTGAATATTCTCCACACCATATCTCGGTATTTTTCCAGAACCCTGGGGTACAACCGTAAAAGTCAGTTTCACTAGTGGCATCTTGACCATCACAATCTTGGTCAATTCCATCATCTAGAATATCATCTGCTCCAGGATATATTGAACTATCACTGTCGTCACAATCAATATCTGTTGGAACACCGTCACAATCGGCATCGTTCGTATTGGTTGTCGTAATTGAAGGATCGCTATCATCACAGTCTTCACCTGTTGGAACGCCATCACAATCGGCATCGTTCGTATTGGTTGTCGTAATTGAAGCATCATTATCATCACAATCAACATCTGTTGGAACACCGTCACAATCGGCATCGTTGGTATTAGTTGTTGTTATTGAAGCATCGCTATCATCACAATCAACATCTGTTGGAACACCGTCACAATCGGCATCGTTCGTATTGGTTGTTGTTATTGAAGGATCGCTATCATCACAATCAACATCTGTTGGAACGCCATCACAATCGGCGTCGTTGACATTAGTTGTTGTTATTGAAGCATCACTATCATCACAATCAACATCTGTTGGAACACCGTCACAATCGGCATCGTTGGTATTAGTTGTTGTTATTGAAGCATCACTATCATCACAATCAATATCTGTTGGAACACCATCACAATCGGCATCGTTCGTATTGGTTGTTGTTATTGAAGGATCGCTATCATCACAGTCTTCACCTGTTGGAACGCCATCACAATCGGCATCGTTCGTATTCGTTGTTGTAATTGAAGCATCACTATCATCACAATCAATATCTGTTGGAACACCATCACAATCGGCATCGTTGGTATTAGTTGTTGTTATTGAAGCATCGCTATCATCACAATCAACATCTGTTGGAACACCGTCACAATCGGCATCGTTCGTATTCGTTGTTGTAATTGAAGCATCACTATCATCACAATCAATATCTGTTGGAACACCATCACAATCGGCATCGTTGGTATTAGTTGTTGTTATTGAAGCATCACTATCATCACAATCAATATCTGTTGGAACACCGTCACAATCGGCGTCGTTGACATTAGTTGTTGTTATTGAAGCATCACTATCATCACAATCAATATCTGTTGGAACACCGTCACAATCGGCGTCGTTGACATTAGTTGTTGTTATTGAAGCATCGCTATCATCACAATCAACATCTGTTGGAACACCGTCACAATCGGCATCGTTCGTATTCGTTGTTGTAATTGAAGCATCACTATCATCACAATCAATATCTGTTGGAACACCATCACAATCGGCATCGTTCGTATTGGTTGTTGTTATTGAAGCATCGCTATCATCACAATCAACATCTGTTGGAACACCGTCACAATCGGCATCGTTGGTATTAGTTGTTGTTATTGAAGCATCGCTATCATCACAATCAACATCTGTTGGAACACCGTCACAATCGGCATCGTTCGTATTGGTTGTTGTTATTGAAGGATCGCTATCATCACAATCAACATCTGTTGGAACGCCATCACAATCGGCGTCGTTGACATTAGTTGTTGTTATTGAAGCATCACTATCATCACAATCAACATCTGTTGGAACACCGTCACAATCGGCATCGTTGGTATTAGTTGTTGTTATTGAAGCATCACTATCATCACAATCAATATCTGTTGGAACACCATCACAATCGGCATCGTTCGTATTGGTTGTCGTAATTGAAGGATCGCTATCATCACAGTCTTCACCTGTTGGAACGCCATCACAATCGGCATCGTTTACGTTTGAATTCGTATTAGTTGCATCGTTCGGCCCACAGTCTTCTGAATCGATAACACCGTCACAATCGGCATCGTTGGTATTAGTTGTTGTTATTGAAGCATCGCTATCATCACAATCAACATCTGTTGGAACACCGTCACAATCGGCATCGTTGGTATTAGTTGTTGTTATTGAAGCATCGCTATCATCACAATCAACATCTGTTGGAACACCGTCACAATCGGCATCGTTCGTATTGGTTGTTGTTATTGAAGGATCGCTATCATCACAATCAACATCTGTTGGAACGCCATCACAATCGGCGTCGTTGACATTAGTTGTTGTTATTGAAGCATCACTATCATCACAATCAACATCTGTTGGAACACCGTCACAATCGGCATCGTTGGTATTAGTTGTTGTTATTGAAGCATCACTATCATCACAATCAATATCTGTTGGAACACCATCACAATCGGCATCGTTCGTATTGGTTGTTGTTATTGAAGGATCGCTATCATCACAGTCTTCACCTGTTGGAACGCCATCACAATCGGCATCGTTCGTATTCGTTGTTGTAATTGAAGCATCACTATCATCACAATCAATATCTGTTGGAACACCATCACAATCGGCATCGTTGGTATTAGTTGTTGTTATTGAAGCATCGCTATCATCACAATCAACATCTGTTGGAACACCGTCACAATCGGCATCGTTCGTATTCGTTGTTGTAATTGAAGCATCACTATCATCACAATCAATATCTGTTGGAACACCATCACAATCGGCATCGTTGGTATTAGTTGTTGTTATTGAAGCATCACTATCATCACAATCAATATCTGTTGGAACACCGTCACAATCGGCGTCGTTGACATTAGTTGTTGTTATTGAAGCATCACTATCATCACAATCAATATCTGTTGGAACACCGTCACAATCGGCGTCGTTGACATTAGTTGTTGTTATTGAAGCATCGCTATCATCACAATCAACATCTGTTGGAACACCGTCACAATCGGCATCGTTGGTATTAGTTGTTGTTATTGAAGCATCACTATCATCACAATCAATATCTGTTGGAACACCGTCACAATCGGCATCTGGTTCTTGATTAGGATTTGATAAATTCGGACAGTTGTCTCCTGGAGTAGTTGAATAGCCTGAACCTGGATCGGTACAGTCTACTATATTAGTTTCTGGATTATCAACCCCAAAACCATCACCATCGCTGTCCACGTAGTATGTGGTTGGATTGGTACATGCATCTACTACCGTTACAAATGCTCCAAACTCTGATGTATTACCAGCGTCTCCAACTTTATCTGTAGCAGTAGCTAAAATATTATCTCCAGTGACGAATGAACTACCCGCAGGAATGGCAAGCGTTATTGTCTTATTTGGGCCATTCGTAAATTCAGTTGCAGTATATTCATCTACGAATAAAAACTCCTTCCCCTGGCGGTTTCCATCATCTATAAAAAATTCAATCTGCAAAGGATAAGCAGAATTATCAGGATGTGAAGGCACGGAGTAAGTCAAAGTAATTTCAGTACCATCGAAAGTGGCATCATCAACTATTACAGGAAAGTTTTGAAGGTTATTAGAGCCAGTATCGGTATCGTTTAGGTCGTTTGCCGTAATACCTGTCACTTCTAAATCAATACCAAAACTGGTATTAGCAAATATGTTGTTTCCAGAAACTTTATTGTTAATAGATTGAATTGACCCAGGAGGTCCTGTAGCTATGAGTACCGCCCTTGAGTTATAAGCAATTGTATTCGCCTCTCCAGAATTTAAACCACCAATTGTATTTCCATCACTGGCATTATACATAAATATGCCTTCGCTTGTATTCCCCAAAGCAGAGATTCCATCAGCTTGAACGCCAATCTTATTGTTTAAAATGTTGTTATTATCAGAATTGATTAATAAAATTCCTCTTTGGTTGTTTCCAGAAAAGAGGTTTCCTTCGTTGGTTGTAGTTCCACCAATGTTTGTTTGGTGATTACCACTACTTAAAGTAATACCATTTGCATTAGGTAAACTTGAGGAACCACTTGCATTAGTTCCGACGTAATTACCAAAAATGTTATTTGTTGAAGAAGTGCCATTTATAAGTATACCATTGCTGCCATTTCCAGAAATTATGTTTCTTGCACTAACAGTATTGCCTCCTATAGTATTAGAGTTAGCACTGGAAATACGGATACCTGTACCATTTGGCAAGGCAGCTGTGCCATTTAAATTGGTGCCGATAAAATTTCCAGCAACAGTATTTGAAGAGGCACTTCCTGAAATATCTATTCCATACGATCCATTTCCAGAAATAATATTTTGGCTACCAGAAGTTGTGCCACCAATTGTATTGCCTGCAGCATTAGATCCATCAATCCATATACCGCGAGATGTATTACTTTGTACAGAACCATCAGGTTTTAATCCAATGTAGTTTCCAAGTACTGTATTATTGGGTGAATCAAATAGACGTATGCCATCCGTATTTCCTGAAATAAAATTTCTGCTACCGATATCAGTCCCTCCAATAGTGGTATTATTTGTAAAAACTAACGTGATACCGATGAGATTTGGAATTGCAGAATTACCAGCTTGATTTAAACCTATAAGGTTACCTTTAATAACGTTATTATTTGTATTTTCTGTAAAAGGATTTCCAATTTCAATTCCGGAATTGTTGTTACCAGAAATTATATTGCCATCTCCAGAGCCGTTGCCGCCAATAATCGTTCCGTTGGGTCCTCCTTGGATATCCATACCACTTCTATTTGGCAAAGCAGATGTTCCTGTGGCATTAAGCCCTATAAGGTTGCCTTTTATAATGTTGTTATCTGTACCTACACCATCAATCTGAATACCTACTCCATTTCTGGCATTAAAGGTTGCATCATAATTCCCAGCAATGACATTGTTTAAAATTGAATTGGCATTGGCACCACCAATAAGTAGAATACCCGCAAATGCATTTTGAATACTACTTGCGCCATTAATATCGGTGCCAATATAGTTACCAATCACTTGGTTTCCAGTAGAAGCAGCCCCATTGATATTTATACCTTCTCCCTGATCACTAGAATCCAAAGCTCCAGAGATAATATTTCGATCTGGATCATTCGAACCGCCAATTATGTTATTGGGAGAACTGGCAATAACAATATTGTCATTATTGGGAACGGCCATTGTCCCTGCCACATTTGTGCCGACCTTATTTCCTATTATCGAATTGTTGTTTGAGCCATTTTCAATCATCAAGCCAATTAGAGTATTACCGGAAATCAAATTATTACGGACAATAGTGCCACTACTATTGTTTAAGCTAAGGCCCCTACCGTTTGAGAAGGCCGTACTTCCATCGGCATTTATTCCCAAGAAATTCTCTTCTATGAGATGGTTATTGGTGCTTTCGGTATCAATGGCATCCAAAGTGAAATTACCTATCACCAAACCTTTTATGGTGCTACCTGAAGAATTAGTTAGCAGGGCAAATCCGAAATTAAAGCCGTTTCCATCTATTATTATTAAAGGATTATTTATGCTGTACCCGGGTTGTGTAGAGGCATCTATAGTTACGGGATTGAAAATGGGATTATATGTGGCGGTTAGCGAAATTGTTTGTACTCCTGTGCCAGGTATATTGAACGTAATCAAATTTAAATCTGACGCTATTGCTGATTCTTCAAGGGCGGCTCGTAAAGAACAATTGCCATTTATATCTGCGCAAATCCCATCCCCGGGATTATCATCTACGGTATCGTCTGTGGTGTTTACAACAAAATCTGTTGATGCTAGAGCAAAACTGTAACTGCTCAAGGAAGGTGCGATAGCAGTAAAATAATCTTGGGTTGTGATTCCGTCTATTTTTGAATTGTAGAAGGCATCAAGCACCCCACCTGAAGCTGCAACAATAGGGTTTGAATTTGAGAGCAGTTCAATTTCTCCGGAAACAGGCGAGTTGCTCACATCAAAACTTATAAGATCTATTTGCTCCCCCACATTATGCGCCAATAGTGTTTGGCCGGGAGGGAGGTTAAACTGAAATACATCCAGAGTACCATCGCCCAAACCCTGACCTGTTAAAAATGCAGCATCGAATTCTTGCACGGTCCAGATTCTACCACCCAAGAGACCGGATGAATTGATTACATCGGCGGGTCCGGAAGGTAAGGAAATGCTAAATCCCACATCAGAGATATCGGTATTTCCAGATGAGGTAAAGTCAGGGATGGCAACCACCTTAAAACTGTAGTCGGACTGTTGAACCAGGCCTAATTCATAGCCTTGGGAAAATACCATAAAGGTTAGTAAAAATGTAGCGAAAAATGAGTAAAAGGTTTTCATGATCAATAGATTTAAAGTTTAATTACTGGCCAGAGGCACAGTTTGTGAGATTGTATATGTGGGTGAACCAAACCCGTTTGACGGATGGTTCAGAACATTGTCTTTTATGATATTGCTGTCATTGCCGGAACCTGAAAATTTTCCAGAGCCATCAAGGTCCACGTCGATTGGCAGGTATCCCGTGGAAGAATAGGTCACAGAATTAAAGCCATTGCCAGGATCGGCAAGTACATAATCCTTGATGGAATTTGTGCTGTTACCGGATCCCGAAAATTTTATTTGGTCGGTCTCATTTGTATCCCCAGCCCACATGGCAGTGTTAGCAGAAACCAGTATTACCTGGGCATTGCTACCAAAGGTTGAAAAAGCACTATCCGTAAAATTCATGGTGTTTACGTTATCTACAGATAAAGCTAGGGCCGTAGCGGTCATTACTCCTAGATGATTGCGATGATCTAATACAATAAAATAATTATCGGAAGGAAGATTTATTAATAGATTGGAAACCCCATCGGCACCAACTACGTCCCCATCTCTTTGAAGCAAGGCCGAACCTGAATATACAATAAGCGTATTATCATTAGCATCCCTAAGTTCTACCCAAATCCAATCTACTATTGCATCGTTGCCGCTTACATTGAGCACGGAGGCGTCCATTGAGGCATTATCAGCATATGGACTTGTAGTTGGGATATATGCAGCGACCCTGAGATCATCGTTCATCAAACCTGCTATCGTAGGATTTAATAATGGGCCCTGTAAAAACACCTTTGGGTCAAGTGATATTGCCAAAACAATCTGTGGATTAATAAACCCTTCTGATAATTGAAGGTTTGCAGAAGAGCGCTCCTGTATATTAACCTCGCCAATGGTATATAATATTTGTATGTTCGCGCTTGAAGAAGTATCTCCACCACTGTCAATACTGAATTTATCTATTGCTTGGGAGTAAGCTGAGGATATTGAACAGAGCAGGATAGCAACTATTATTGACGTAATCGATTTCATAATTTTAATATTGGTCATCTAACAAATTATTCACCTTAATTTTTAATGCTTCCACAGTACTGGCTAAGCTTTGTAATTCATCATTGCTTGCCTCGAGATTTGATATCTTTAGGTTTTGATTGTCGATGATCGCTTGCTGTTCCTTGATCGCGTTGATCAATATTGGTATGAGTTCTGTGTAACTGATGCTTAGGGTTTGTTGCTCATCTTCTGAGGTGCTCACAATTTCAGGGAGAACCTTTTTAACATCCTGTGCGATCAATCCAAATGATTTTCCATTCTCTGGATTTCGTTTCCAGATATAGCTTACCGATTCTAATTTTAGAATCTCTTTCAAACCATAATCTAAAGACCGGATATTATCCTTTAAACGTCTATCCGAATTTTGAGTGAGCGTTCCACTAAGCTGGGCATTCCCGTTGGAAAAAACTGTAAATGCGTTTGATCTCGTTGTGCTGCTGCCATTCCCCACTTGAAAGAGACTAGAGTTAGTGGCAGTATTGTCATTTTTATATCCAACAACAGTTGAATATTGATCATCAGAAATATTCTGATATCCAATCGCTGTGGCGGTAGATCCAGAAGCCACATTCCCTGAACCTCCTAGAGTTGCAGATAGCGCACCGCTCGCCGTTCCGCCAAATCCAAGAGAAATAGAATTTACACCTTCTGCACTGGATAAATAACCAATTGCTAGTGCGTTGGAAGCTGTGCTAGAGGTAGAGGCATTTCTTCCTATAGCAATGGAGTGTTCCGCAGCGGCAGTGGAGCCCAGACCCATAGCCGTAGAATAATTTCCTGAAGCAGTAACGTTTTGACCTGATGCAAATGCATGCCCCCCGGAAGCACCATAAACATTACTCGCAGCAAAGCTTTTGCTCAAGTCAACGGCTGAGGCTCCAATAGAACCAAAATTATTGAGGTCGCTCCCAGCCAGCCTCCACCCAATTTGACCGTCTGTTATTTTCTCCAGGCCCGTATTTTGAAAGTTGGCCTCGGCATATTCTTTTGTGATCAGGGCCTTGCTGTCGACAATTTCTCCGATATCTAAGCTAGGCGCGATTATTTTCCCGTCCATTAAGACCGTAAAGGCATTAGATCTAACCGTTGCCGATCCATTACCTACCTGAAACAGACTAGAGTTAGTGGCGGTATTATCATTTCTATATCCTACCACTGTAGCATATTGATCATCGGATATATTCTGGTATCCCAGGGCTGTAGCCGAAGATCCTGAAGCCAGATTACCCGATCCTCCAAGGGTTGCCGAAAGTGCTCCACTTGCGGTTCCGCCAAATCCGAGAGAAATTGAATTGACTCCCTGTGCATCTGCTAAATAACCAATTGCAACTGAATTTGATGCCCCAATTGCCGTTGAAGCGGTATTACCTAATGCTATAGAGTGTTCTGCTGCTGCGGTTGACCCAAATCCCATAGCCGTAGAATAATTTCCTGAAGCAGTAACGTTTTGACCTGATGCAAATGCATGCCCACCAGAAGCACCATAAACATTACTCGCAGCAAAGCTTTTGCTCAAGTCAACGGCGGAAGCTCCGAGCGAAGCAAAATTGTTAAGATCACTCCCGGCAAGCCTCCACCCAATTTGACCGTCTGTAATTTTCTCCAGGCCCGTATTTTGAAAGTTGGCCTCGGCATATTCTTTTGTGATTAGGGCTTTGGCATCAGATACCTCCCCGATGTCGAAACTCGGTGCGGTGATGGTACCGTTTTTTAAAACCGTTAAGGCGTTGTTCCTGTTGAACTGGTCGGTTCCGTTTCCGATCTCGAATAATGGGTCGGATTCTATCCAAGCATCAGCTGTTCCGCCCCCGATATTGTTCTGTCCGATTACAAAGGAGACATAGGACTGGGAATTGGAGCTAAATCCCATAGCGGTGGACATGCTGCCTGATGCCAGCGTGTTGTTTCCCCCAGCAAAAGATCTATTCCCCGAAGCAGTGCTAAATATTCCCATTGCCAACGAATGGTCTCCCGATGCTGTTGTATAAGCGCCTAATGCGGAGGAAAAGGAGCCCGAAGCCGTCGTATTTCTTCCAAGTGATAGTGCATGTAGACCAGTCGCTCCGTTGGTCGTAGAACTTTCATCACTTATGCTTAGGTCCCTGGCAAATTCCCCGATAGGTCCATAATTTTCTGGGTCGGTCCCTACCAGTCTCCAGCCAGTTCCATTGCCTTCATCGAGAGACTGCAGACCCGATACATTTAATGCATAAGGAACTGCTTTAAACTCTGTCGTTCCCATCTCTGTTAGACCCGAACCTGTGTCTATTTGAACATTAAGGTAATGTGCATCGCTTCCCCAATCTATAGTTGCAAAGTCACCAAACGAAGATGTGCCTTCCCCAATATTTAGGATTACCAAGCCGTTTGAGTCGGTATTTGGATTGTGTGATTCTGTATATATAGTTGCTTGTCCTGCACCTTTCAGGATGCTAAACTGTACCGTAACATTCTGGCTAGTTAGAACTGTGCCACTGCCATCCTTTATTTGTGCCTTATAGTTTATGCCGTTCTGGGCACCTATCATGAATGAAAAAAGAAAGACTAATCCAAAAAATATTGTTGTTCTCATTGCATTAATAAATTTTAAACACCTTTATTATTAGATGTATCGATGATTATTTCTTTTGTTAGTACTACTGAACCCTGAATTGATAAACACAATTGAATGATTTATTCTCTTGTGAAATCAATTGATTTAATAACAGTATTATTCAAAATAATTTGTAATGAGTACATTCCGTTTTTTAAATGGTCCACACTCACATATATCTTTTGTTTGCTATTAACCGATTCGTCTATTTTTTTCTTTAGCATTTTTTTGTTGCTTGATAGACAATATGTGGAGAGGTAATAATTTAAGTTCCTTAAGAACTGTGCATAAAACTAAAATAAGCCATAGGAATAATAGGGAACATATGTTGCAGAATGTTGAACATATGTTACAAGTTTAAAAAAAGCCTTATTTTACTGGGCCTTACGGAACTCTTCTGGAGAGGTGTTGAAAGAAGCTTTGAAACAACGAGTGAAATAGGAGGGAGTATTAAAACCAACTTGATATGCGATTTCAGAAATTGGCGCATCTGATTTTATTAGCAAATTTTTTCCCATGTTAAGTCGGTGATGCCGGATAAATTCAGTTGTAGACATTCCGGTTATTGCTTTTAATTTACGATGCAGATGAGATCGACTCATAAATGTAAGTATGCTGAATTTATCTGCGCTAAGCTGGGGATCTGTTATATGCTCCTCAATGATTAATTTTATCTTGCTTAGAAATTCTTTTTCTGTATTTGTAATTTTAAGATCCTCCTTAATACCGAAGCTTTCTGCATAAAATTTACGAAGCTTTAAACGTGTTTTTAAAAGATTGTGCAACCGCTTAACTAAAATTTTGGGGTCAAAGGGCTTTGTAATATAGGCATCGGCTCCAATATCGTACCCCTTCATTTCATTTTCTTCTCCGACCTTGGCAGTTAAAAGGATTACAGGAATATGACTGGTAAGAGAATCTGTCTTGATATTTTTGCAGAGTTCCATCCCATCCATAAATGGCATCATAATATCACTTATTACAATATCCGGAAGTTTTTCCTGAATTATATCCAAAGCTGCCAGACCGTTCGCTGCCTGTAATAAATTATACTTATCTTGGAGAAGATCATACAGAAGCTTTCTTATTTCATCATTGTCTTCTACCAGCAAGATAGTATAGTCCTTGGTATTAATAATATCATCATTTATAATCGGCTCTATGATTTTTGGATGATCTAGGACAGTTTTGACTTTTTCATCTTCAGAAAAAGCGTCTTCCCCAATCGGAATAGTGACAGTAAATTGAATATCCCTTTGGTTGATATTACTTGCGACAATTTGTCCTTTATTCAGTATAACTAGTTCCTTGACCAACGCTAGTCCCACTCCTATTCCGTCTGATTGGCTATCGTTCTGATAAAATCTTCCAAAAATCTTGCTAAGATCTGTCACAGAAATATAACTGTTTTGATTGATGATGTTCAATATTAGATTGTTGCTGTTGCTATCGGCATTCACATAAACCACCGTCCCTTCTGGCGCATACTTAACGGCATTGTTTAGTAGATTGGAGCATATTTTTTCGATGATATCCTGATTAAACCAAGTATCATTCAATTCTGAAACCTGGGAAGATATTTTAATTTTCTTCTTTTGAGCTTTATAACGGAAGGCATTGATGATTTGGTTAAGCAATGCACTTAAATTTCCTTGTCCAACTTTCAATTTAAGTTCACCAGAATCGATTAGTGCCAAATCACTCATCTGATTCACCAAGTTCAAAAGCCTATCTGAATTGGATTTGACCAGTAAAAGCTCGTCCCTATCCTTTTTAGAAAGGTTTTTCTTTTGTAACTGATTTTCAATTGGACCATTAATGAGTGTTAAGGGTGTCCTGATTTCATGAGAGATATTTGTATACAGCTTCGTTTTAAAATCGTTCAGCTTTTTTAAACGTTCCGATTTTTCATGTTCGAGATCTAATTTTAACTTCATTTGCCATTTATATTTAAAATAATTTACAATCATATAAACACCCAAAAAAAGAGCAAGTATATATATAACAATGGCCACGCTGTTCCAATACCAGGGTTTATTTATGCTAAATGTAAAGCTGGCGGGTTCCTCGTTCCAGACCCCATCGTAGTTGCTAGAAATTACCTTAAACTCGTAGTCAGCTGGATTTAGGTTGGTATAATGTGCTATGTTATAATTACCGGCATCTTTCCATTCTTGATCATGGTTTAATAATTTGTATTTGTATTGGTTTCTTTCTGGTTGTGAAAAATGAAGACTTGCAAATGTTAATGTAACTGTATTGCGATTATATGGCAACACCAGATTCTCATTAAGAGGCTGTGCTTCATTAAATACTTCAAATTTTGAAATGACGGTTCTAGGTTTACTCGTGTTGGCTGATAGTTGGCTAGGCTTAAACCAGTTTAGGCCTTCCAATCCACCGAAATATAGAGTGTGGTCTGATGATTTGAAATAGGCACCTGTATTAAATTCAGAAGCTTGGAGCCCATCATAATTGGAATAATTAACAATTTCTGAATTTTCAGGATTCAATTGGGAAAGTCCGCGGTTGGAACTAAGCCAAAGGTTGCCAGATTCCCCCTTTAAAACTCCATAGATGACATTATTTAAAAGCCCATTTTTTGTAGTATAAGTTTTAATTTTATCGCTACTTAAATCATATGCCACCAAGCCATCCCCATTTGTTCCGATCCAAAGGGTACCCTGATCGTGATAATATAGTGACTTTATTTTATAATTAAGTTGGGGTAATAAAGTGGCAGCCTTACTCTGAATATCAATTTTGGTTAAACCCCCGTCGTCCGCCCCGACGTATAGGATTCCTTTCTCTCCTTCGACTAAGGTTCGGACATTACTACTTGCTAGAGGACCATTATTGTCCAAACCTTTATAATGCTCCTTAACCCCATCCTGGGAATCAAACTGAATTAGCCCATTATTCCGGGTTCCTAGCCAAATTCTACCTTGAGAGTCTTGGTAAATCTTCCAAATCGTTGAGGCCGGTAATACAGTAGAGGTCGATTCATTATAATTCGTAAACTTACCGTCGGAGCCCAAAATCTGTAAGCCTTCACCTTGGTGTCCTATCCATAATTGACCGTCAATAAACGCTAGACTTACTACTCTATTTGAGAGTAAAGAGGAGTTTTTGGTGGTAAAGGTTTTGTAGGCTGGCTGTTGTATATTTAACTGGGTTAGCCCTTCCCCAGAGGTTCCTATCCAAATATTTCCTTCGTTATCCTCGGTAATGCTGCGGATGACATTTACCTTGATCTCCTGTGGGACTTGCTTATCTGTAAGAACACTGAATTTAAAAAGATGCTCGTCATAATAACTCACGCCCCCACCATCAGTTCCGAGCCAAATCGTTCCGTTATGGTCTTCGAAAATGCATAGCACATCGTTATAGCTTAGAGATTGAGGATTATACTTATTTGGGGTAAAATGTTCAATTCTTTGTTGCCCGAAATTGATCAGGTAAACCCCATTTCCGTAAGTTCCTATCCACAGTCTATCATTTTTATCGAACAGTAAATCCTGAATGTTTAGAGTGGGTGCAACCTTCCCCATATTTATTCCGGTATAAGGCAAAAAGGTTTTTTTTGCTTTGTCAAAAAAATATAACCCACCACCATGGGTTCCAGCAAATAGAAGACCCTTGCTTGATTGACTAAAACTGCTTACATGCTTAATAGGAGAATTAAGGATAGAAATTTCATCAGAACCTAAAGGGAACATTGCAACCCCGTTGTCTCCGGCCAGGAGAATTTTGTTGTCAAATTCGATTATATCGTTTATAGATTCTATCCTACTCCCATTTATAACCTGAACTGTGTCTTTACTTTGAGCGTTTATCTTGAATACACCATTGTTAAGTGTACCTATCAATAGATTTAATTGAGAGTCTTGGTAAATGATGCTTACATTTTCGATATTTTTAATTGGAATAAATGAATCTAGCTCAACATTATATTTTTCCAAATTCCCAGCCAGGCTAATAATCCAAAAATTGTTCTCACGGTCATTGTAGATTTTTCCAAGATGGCTGTAGGTGGCTCTGGTAACATCTTCAAAATGGCGGTCATAATATTTAAAAGTTCTACCATCGTAACGATTTAGACCATCTTGGGTAGCAAACCAGAGAAACCCAATACTATCATGAGCGATGCTGACGACGCTGTTCTGGGAAAGACCATCGTTTACATTTAAGGTTTGAAATGAAAATTGATCGGAACTAGCCGAGGTTAAGCTATCGGCTTGTGAGAAAGCATACTTACAGTTTAGCAGAATTAATCCACACGCAAATACCGTTCTTAGATAATATTTATAATCATAGTTGGACACCCCCTTGATATATTCTAATGTTTTCAAACAATCCCGATTTAAAGCAACATTAGCATAAATAATTGTAGGTTTTTGGACTAATGATTACTTTAAAGATATTGAATTTAAGTAATTTAGACGCAAATAACTTGTAAGAATCAGACTTAATTACATTTTAAAATAATATCCTTTTTAAGGTTAGGTTTATTGCTAAGCCAGAAGCAGTAGAGACTAGGGGGAATTATCACCTTAAGCTTTTCACATTAAGGTATACCCGTATTCAGCAACTAGGATTCGCGCTTAAATTGTAAGTGTATTACCCCTTTTAAGTTGATAGTAATTATTATCTGTTTCTTTGACGGTTATACCTATTTTACAGTAAATTTTTTCATCAATCCTTTTTCGTATGCGCCAGGAACTTCAGATATAAGCACATAATTACCTGGCTGAAGGGTAACTTCAAAATAACCTACTGCTCCTGAAGGAAGATCATTAACCCCTCCTAAAAACATAAAGCCTTCTGGAGATGGTGTGGTCAGTGCTTTTGGATCAGTGGCATCCAACCAATCACTTAAATCTTGGACGGCTGCGCCATCTTCCATTTTTATCAAGTTAAGATCATGTCCTAAGAGATTTTCATAAACCTTCTGGTCTTTAAAATTGACTTTAAGGATATTATTTCCTGAATTTAAAGGTTTTATAATTTCGAACCCATCTTCTGATGAAACTGCGATTTCTGAATCAGGATTTTTAGGTTCGGATATTTTTGAAACTGCGTCAGAAACTATTACTTCCTTCAACATACCCATCATGGCATGTGGTTTACCATTGGCCATACGTACATAACATTCAACAATATATCGACCTGGTTCTAATTTAAAAGTAGTAAGCGCGGTTTTACCAGGACTTATAAATCCAGTACCCCCTCCAACCGTTACATTGAACCACCATTTTGGGATATTTTTAAATGCCTGTTGAGATTTCTCTATATTACCTTCAAGGGCATATGCCATTCCTTCTTCAAAAGGAGGAATAAGCTCTTCTTTATATTCTTTAATAGTAATCCCTTCTGGCATCTTTTCAAATATCATAAAATGCACTTCAGGTGAAGCGTTTTTATAAATAAATGTGTTCCAGCCAGAGGGTATAGTATCTGGCATTTGGAATTCCATAGCCGTCGTCAATACTGAAATCTTGTTTCCGGGTAGTAACTTGTCGCTTTTGGAAATTTCAGGAATTACAACCTCTTCCTCTCCCGGGCCCGAGGTCTGTTTATCCACACAACCGACCATTAACATTAAATTAAATGCTAGAAGTGATATTAAAAACTGTTTTATCATTTTACTGAACTGTAAATTTTTTCATGAGTCCCTTTTTATCAGCAGCCGGAACCTCTGATATCAATACATAATTTCCCGGCTCTAGGTCAACTGAAAAATACCCGCTACTACCTGCCTCACAATTATTTACCCCACCTAAAAATGTAATTCCATTTGGTGAAGGTGTGGCCAATCCGGTGGGTTTCATCCAATTCATCCATGCCACTAGTGAATCCAAATTTGCACTATTATCATATCGTAAAATATTCACATCGTGGCCCATAAAGTGTTCATAAGGCTTTTGATCTACAAAATCAACCTTAAATATTTTATTTCCATTTGAAGGTTCTCCTTCCATTTGAATACCCTTTGTACTAGACACTGAGATTGTATGATTTTCCATTGGAGGTGTTAACGATGTGGCATCTTCTTTAACATGAATGAATTTTGCCATACCATGGCTGGTATGCCATTCACCATTGGCCATTTTTACATAGCACTCCATTAAATATTTCCCAGGTTCTAGCTTTATAGTCGAGGTGGCGACCTCACCTGGTGAAATTAACCCTGTGCCACCTAGAAACCGTATTTTGCCAAACCAGCTCGGTAGACCTCCAAATGCAACCATAGCACTATCAATATCCCCTTTCATAATCTGGGCCATACCCTCGTCGAATGGAGGTAACAGCTCATTTTTAACATGATCCATGGTTATGGTATCAGAAGGATAGAGGTCCATCATAATAAAATGTACCTCTGGGGATTCATTTTTATATACAATGCGATTCCATCCTGAATTAATGGTATCGGCAGTATAAAATTCCATTGCTTCCGTAATTACCTCAAGTTCCCCATCCTTATAATAATTTTTTTCTGCATTAGAGTCAGTTTCCTCCGCCGTCATATCCGCATTGTATGCATCTTCCTTTTTATCTGATTTGCAACTAAAAATTAATGTACAGGTGACTAGCACTACAAATAATTTTGATTTCATGTTTTTTGTTTTTGGTTGGTTCTTTTAAAATTTGTCGTTTATAAAGTTATTAAATAATTATTTTTAATCACTAAACTATTATATATCAGAATATAAGAAAAAATTTGGTTTATTAACAGTAAACTTGCTCATTCAATTATATGCGTGATCAAATCCTAATTTTTATTTCATAATATATTTACTATCTAGCTCGGCTACATTTTTTCCTGGTTCTGAATCACAAACTGATGCTGTTAAGATTATTAAAAGGATAATTATTTGATAGATCTTAGGACTGAGTGTGATAGAATTTTCATTTTCTATAAATTTTGTTGGACTAAATTATTGCAAAAGTTAATTAGATAACTTGCTTTACGAGAAAGTGATGTATAAGGCAGTAACCTCTATGTATAGATATAGACTTTTATTGTATGGTTAATTGTAAATTAACATAATAATCTATTTTTACGAATTAGGGGCAATAACGTACAATCCGTAATGGAAAACCACCCATCTATCTATATGACCATGAATATGTTGTTATAGTTTTTATATTTGATGAAAGGGAAGATTAATGATAAATGCTATTTTAATAGATGACGAGCTAAATGCTCTAAAAAACCTTAAGTGGGAAATAGAGCATTTTTGCCCCAATATAAAGATCATAGATTCTTTCGTTGATCCAGTAGAAGCCATTTCTGCGATCAATTATCTAAAACCGGATTGTGTGTTTCTCGATATTGAAATGCCTGAAATGGATGGGTTTCAATTGTTGAACAAATTATCATATAGAAATTTCGATTTAATTATTACGACAGCATATGATAATTATGCGATTAAGGCCTTTAGGGCACATGCGATAGATTATCTTTTAAAGCCTATTGATTCTGATGACTTAAAGAGCGCCGTTTCTAAAATCACGGCTAACAAGCAAAAAAATGTCTTGGGTTTTGAATTAAAAAAAGTGTTACAAAGTATCTCCCCTCCCACAGCGCACAGAAAAATCGGGCTACCAATGGCAGGACGGATAGTTTATAAGAATCCTGAGACCATAGTCTATTGCAAATCCGATGGCAACTATTCTGAAGTATATTTCGCAGATGGGAATGTAGAGGTAGTTACCTTAAAATTAAAGGAAGTGGAAGAATTGATTGAACATTCTGATTTTTTTAGAGTCCACAATTCATATCTTATCAATATCCGTCATATTTCTGAATATGTAAGAACCGACGGTCCTTATTTAATTATGTCCAATAAAAAAGACATTCCCATATCAAGGACCAAAAAAAATGATTTGCTGCAAAGGCTGGAAAGATAAGTACTAACTGATATATGGAGAATTGGTTCTATCATCCCCATTCAAGCGGATTATCGATTTTTTTAATGGGAGGATGGACCTTCTTTGCAGTATACCACATCCTCCTATACGCCAAAAATCGTAACAGTCTTTATATACTTTATGGCCTTTACTTAATCTGTATCATGGGTTACCAGGTTACTTTTTTGGATAATTATTATCCGTTTTTGAAGAATAAGCCATTCAAATTTATAGCTTCAATTCCTGAATTTTTTGCCGAAACTTCATACTTACTCTATTTTGTTTTTGCCTTAAAATTCTTAAGGTCCTCGGAAGAGTTTCCGAAATGGTACTACCATATTAAAAGAGCATTGATTTTGTTGTCTGTATACTGCTTAGTAACAGTTATAATAAATATTGTGTTTTATCGATGGACTTATGCAACAATGGCGTACCATTTTTTTGTTATTTATATTTTAGTTTTAAGTGTTATTACCTATATCATGTTCTTCAGGTCCCGGCATCCACTCCGATTTTATATCATAATCGGATCCATATGTCTTACATTTTTTTCTGTTCTCTCCTTGATTTTCGTTCTAGTGTATTATAACGTAAACAATTATCCAGAATGGGTTTCCAGTTATTTGTATCTTGGATATATTTTAGAAACCGCACTGTTTGCCCTTGGGCTTGGGCATTATCAATATAACATCTACCAAGAACGAAACCAATCGCAAAATAAACTTATACAGCAGTTAAAAGAAAACGAAAGTCTACGCTTTAAAATCCAACAAAAATTAGAATTTGATGTTGCGCAATTAAGCCAACAGGCCGAAAAGGATAAAATCGAAAACATAAAAATTCGGTATCAAAAGGAATTGGCGGAGCTTAAAGTTTCTGCATTGCGTAGTCAGATGAATCCACACTTTATATTTAACAGTCTTAATTCAATTAAGAGGTATATCATTGACAATGAACAGGAAAATGCTGTTTATTACCTAAATAAATTCTCAAAATTGATACGTAAAATTTTATCGTCATCAGTTGAAGTAAATACGATACTGTCGGAGGAATTAGACATCGCAAAGCTCTATGTGAATATTGAAAATATTAGGTTAGATAACAGTATAGAATTTAAGGTGATCGTAGACCAAAAAATCGGAATCGAAACATTCAAGGTGCCTTCTTTGATACTACAACCATTTTTAGAGAACGCAATATGGCATGGACTTTCGCTTAAGAAGGGAGAAAGAAAGTTATCATTGGAAATCAAGAAACTTGAGAATGACAATGTTTTGATATCCATAATTGACAATGGCATTGGTCGCCAAAGGGCACAAAAAATTAAGGATAAAAAGATACACAAACGTCAATCTTTTGGTATTGCAATAACGAAAGAAAGATTGCAGAATTTCTCTTATAATTTGAAAAGTCCTGGCTCAATAGAATTTATTGATCTACTCGATGCTAATAAACAAAGCTTGGGAACTCGAGTTGATATATTAATACCTTATGAGTAATTCAATTTTTATTGAACATACTATCCATAATGGTCCTAATCCCTTTAAACCCAAAATAAATTGCCGCACCGCAAATAATAAATCCGATACTTATAAGAGGGATAAATACGGCTTGGGTTTTATCAGTGAGTGAAACATATACTACAGTAGGCCCTACGAACATAAGTAAGGCAGTGATGCCCATCAGTTTTAAACCTTTTATCAATATATCTTTATCGGTACTATTTTGCATAATTCTCTATTGCGGTTCTTACACCTCCATATTCACCAATTAGCCTTTGAGCTTCTTCTTCAGAAATGTTCAAACTGCTCATCACCATTTTGACTCCACGGTCAACTAATTTGTTATTGCTCAATTGCATATCGACCATCTTATTGTCCACCACTTTTCCCAGTCTTATCATTGTAGCGGTAGTAATCATATTAAGCACCATTTTTTGAGCCGTACCGGCTTTCATCCTAGAGCTACCCGTGACAAATTCTGGACCCACCACAACTTCTACCGGAAACCTAGAAACTTGGGATAGTGGACTATTTTGGTTACAAGTAATGCATCCAGTAATAATGTTATGTTCATTGCATTTAGCTAGTGCGGAAATGACATATGGGGTAGTGCCAGAAGCAGCAATCCCTATTACAACGTCCTTAGACGATATATTTTGTTCTTGTAAATCCTTAAAACCTTGATTGGTCGAATCCTCCGCAAATTCTACAGCTTTTCGTATTGCGCTGTCTCCGCCGGCTATAAGACCAACAACCATAGAATGTGGTACACCAAAAGTTGGCGGACATTCTGAAGCATCTACTATACCTAATCTTCCGCTGGTTCCTGCACCTAAATAAAAGAGCCGACCGCCATTTTTCAACTTATCAATTACTTGCTCCGTTAATTTTTCAATTTGGGGGATAGCCTTCTCCACTGCAAATGCTACGGTCTTATCTTCTTTGTTGATGCTCTGCAATAACTCATTCACCTGCATTTTATCGAGATGTTGATAATTGGAATCTTGCTCCGTGGTCTTGGTAAATTTCAATTGAAGAATTTTAGGTTTATCAAAAATAACCATTAATGGCTTATATTTATAGGAATACTTGGTTTGAAAACTGAATATATCAAGATGAAGATTCTAATAATACCAGACAGTTTTAAGGATTCAATCAGTTCTACTGAAATAATTACAATATTCTCTAAGGAATTTAAATCTCTAGATAACGAAATCGAAATATTTGGCTGTGTTGCTTCGGACGGAGGGGAAGGTTTTCTGGATGCTGTTGCCAATAGTGTTGATATCAGTGAGATTACAATCAACACGGTTGACCCTTTGAATAGGCAGATTAAATCGAAGTATTTATTTCAAAATGACTCAAAAACGGCTTACGTAGAATTGGCTCAAGCTTCGGGTTTAGAACTATTGAAAATAGAAGAACGTAATCCGAAACTTACCAGTACCAAAGGAACTGGAATAATAATAGAAGATGCCATTCGTCGTGGTGCGGAAACAGTTTTTATTGGTCTGGGTGGAAGTGCAACGACCGACGCCGGGTTAGGAATTGTTGATCAATTAGGTCTTCAGTTTTTTGATATTAAAGGTGAACTATTAGAACCCAACGGAGAGAATTTGATTAAGGTCCAATTTATTAAAGGTAATTATCTCTTTCCAAATGTGAAATTTGTGGTTGTTAATGACGTCAATAATCCTTTATTCGGACCTAATGGCGCAGCATTTATTTATGCAAAACAGAAAGGCGCGAATGAGGAGGACATTATAGAACTTGATTCTGGTTTACGCCATATCTCCGAGATAGCAAAGGAAAATGGTTTTAAAGATTCTGCGGAAGTTGCGGGGGCAGGCGCTGCAGGAGGAGCCGCCTTTGGATTAATGACTTTTTGTAATGCCGAATTTATCTCAGGAATCGAATTTATCTTCAAGCTTAGTAGAGTAGAAGATATCTTGAAAATAAATAAAGTTGATTTTATTATTACAGGTGAAGGAAGTTTAGATAGCCAATCCCTTCAGGGGAAATTAATAAGCGGTGTCAGTGGTTTAGGAAAACGATTTAAGGTTCCTGTAATTGCTATATGTGGTAGGTTGGCATTAAGCCAAAATGAATATAAACAACATGGTATTTTTTATGCTACAACTATCGCTGATGCTTCTGTGAGTAAACATGAAAGCATTAAAAATGCAGAAAAATATCTTCGAACAATTCCGCGTAAATTACTTCCTATAATGAAGGATTATTGAGAGAATATCAATTCTCGGTAATCGTAATAGTTTCTTTATACTCCTGTACAACGGCAAAATAGCCCAGTGGAAAGGTATCAGGATTTCCGGTATTATCAAACTGGTCTCTATTGTCTACATCAGTAAAATCAAAAATATTTCCTCTGATTGTCGCCTTAGGAGTTTCAAAAACTCCGACATTTTGATCGGTCTGCTGCAATAACAGATTCATATAATTAAAGAATTGACGATCTGCCCCAAGAATGCTTACCTCTAATTCTTGACCTACCGTTAAATCCTGATCATAATAATATGAAAATCCGAATTGTTGACCTTGATAAAATTCATCTTCTGAAACTAAAAAATTTCCTAAATCAAAATCGAAAAGATAGAAGTCGTCCCTAGACGCATCATCGGTATACGTAATCTTAAGTTCAGTTTCATCTTCATCGAACAGAAATCCATCACCTATTTCTAAATTATCAATTGGTACTGTAGGCACGTACATAGTTTTAGAAAAATAGAAGCGGTCCTTGTAAATCACCGAAAGATAAAAAGTCACATCTGGGTTTACGTCCTGGGTCCGTATCCTATAGTCAATCGTAGATGTAACCAGTGGTTCGTAAATTCCGGTACCAGGTGTTGTTTCTACCAAGACCGAATTAAATGGTCTTTCCATAAATCCTTGTTCATCTTCAACTCCATATAATATGCTAACTCTATCAACTTCGGCAATGGTAATGTCTTCAAAGAACGAACTGGTTAATGACATTCTGATTTTTGCCCCAACGTATTCCTGACTTTTATCGACTCTCAATAAAGCATTGATGATTAATCTAGGTTCTTCTTCTGGCAAATCGACATCAATAACGTCTTCACATGAGCAAAAGAAAATGAAGGGAAGGAGTATGCTAAAAATCTTTTTCATCTTAAAATTTAAAATTAAATGTGACTGCAGGGACAATTCCAAAAATCGAAGTCCTGATGGCTTCATTATTTCCGGTGTCGTCATTTCTCCTAAAGTTGATTGCGGCTGCGTTTCTCCTGTTATAGATATTATAAACGCTAAAAACCCATTCTGACTGCAATTTTTTTGTTTCTTTTTTCTTTGGTGTAAGTGTTGCAGAAATATCAAACCTATGATAGGTCGGCAAACGCTGTTGATTTCTTAGGCCAAAAAGCGGAGCGGTTATGCCTTCAAACTCAAATTGGCCAACCGGATAATTAACGGGTCTTCCGGTCTGAAATATAAAATTACTTCCGAATGACCATTTTTCATTAAGCTTGTAGTTACCAAACAGGGCAACATCATGGGTTTTATCATAGGGCGTATTATACCATTGCCCAAGATTAATTCCCGTTTCTTGATTAGAGCGGCCATTATCGAATGTTGGTACACGACCAGGTGTTTGTTGTTCAGATTTTGAAATTGTGTAAGCGACCCAACCCTGCAATTTACCTTCATTCTTTCTTAACAGAAGTTCTACTCCGTAAGAACGCGCTTTTCCGTTTAGGATTACCCGCTCAATTGAGTTATTGGCAATAAGGTTAGCACCATCTATATAATCGATTCTATTTTGGACAGTCTTATAATAAGTTTCAATTTCTAATGAATAATCGCCATCCTTCAAATTCCTGAAATATCCCAGCGCATATTGGTTAAGGAGTTGTGGCTTAACATATGGTCCGCTTGGAGTCCAAACATCCAGTGGAGTAGGAGAGCTGGTGTTGCTCAGCAAATGTAAGTATTGCGCCAACCTGGTATAACTTGCTTTAATTGAATTGTCATCGTTAAAAATATAAGATGCTGCTACCCTTGGTTCAAAATTGAAGAAATTCTTCATCACTTCTCCACGTGTATTTAACGTATCGATTGGTTCTGCCTCTTGATAAGTCAGCGAAAAAGGGTCGAAAGCTACAGGTTGTGAATTTTCATAATTGTAGAATTTATCTTGACCCAAACGGGCAAAGTTGGAAACCCTAAGTCCATATTGAAGCTGTAAATTTTCATTTATTTTCTGTTCGGCTCCAATGTAAACTGCTGTTTCATTGGCATACTTTTTCGTCAGTTTTTCTGCGAGGATTCCAGATTCATCAGAATTGGGTTCAATTTCTCCAGGATTAAAACTGTAGTATATATTATTAAGACCATAATTAATTTGAAGCTTATCATTAACATAATGCTTAAAATCGTATTTAAGATTGAAATTTTTAATCCCAGAATTCCACAGAAAACCAACGAAATCTAGTTCTAGACCGTAGTAATAATCGGAATATATCAACGAAAGATTTGAGAAAAGTTTATCGCTAAACAGATGGTTCCATCTAAAGTTTACTACCGAATTTCCATAAGTATTGATAAAGCTATTATTAATACTAAAAACATCCCTTCCAAAATATCCGGAAAAATAAAGACTATTGTTTTTATCTAGCTCAAAATTTAATTTGGCGTTTACGTCATAGAAATACGCTTTGCTGTCAATATCGAAAAGTGGGAGAAATAAGTGGGCGTAAGACGAACGACCACCTACCAGAAAAGAGGATTTCTCTTTTTTAATCGGTCCTTCCAGGAGCAGTCGGCTGGCTACCAGACCAATGCCACCACTAGCTTTAAATTCACGACTATTTCCTTCTTTCTGAAAAATTTCTAGCACAGAAGAAACCCTGCCACCATATCTGGCAGGAATACTTCCTTTATACAACTTTACATCCTTGATGGCATCTGGATTAAAAACCGAGAAGAATCCAAAAAGATGTGACGAATTAAAAATCGTTGCTTCATCCAAAAGAATAAGATTTTGGTCTACCGCACCGCCACGGACATTGAAACCAGAGGAGCCTTCACCAGCGTTAGAGACCCCTGGTAAAAGAATCAGTGATTTTATAACATCTGCTTCACCAAGAACAACAGGAATTTGTTTAATCGTTGCAACGGATAAATTATTGACGCTCATCTGTGCTTTTCTGATATCGAGCCGTTCCACATCTTCCGTGATAATAATTTCTTCAAGGTTTTCTGCGGCCTCATTAAGTTGAAAATCGATAACCGTATTCTTATTAAGCTGAATGTTACGTTGTATCGTTTGATAACCTAGATAGCTAACCGAAAAATCATAGGTACCGCTTTCTAGTGTTATCGAGTAAAAACCATACTCATTGGTGGTTGTACCGGTCTTTAATGAACTAACGATAATGTTAACTCCAATAAGTTGTTCATTGCTCATCACATCAGTGACTTTTCCGCTAAGTGTATGTTTTTTTTGTGAAAAAAGAGAGAAAGAAATAAGCAGAAAGAAAAATGAAAAAGCACTTATTTTTGTAAAAGACATTGATGATTTTATTTCTATAAATATAGAAAAAAAAGACCCTTAGAAAGGGTCTTTTAGTTATCAAATAAATGTTTGAAGCTAGATTGAAGCTATAATATCATTGAAAATAGAATTAGGTCTCATCGCTGAATAAACCAAATCTTCATCGGGTCTATAGTAACCTCCAATGTCCATAGTGTGTCCTTGAATCTCATTTAATTCTTTAATGATTTGGGACTCATTTTCCTTCAGTTTTTCATATAAAGGCATAAAGATATCTTTTAATTCCATATCCTTAAGTTGAATGCCCAAGGCTTCTGCCCAGTACATTGCAAGATAGAAATGGCTCCCTCGGTTGTCTAGCTCACCAACTTTTCTAGATGGTGATCTTTCGTTATCCAAAAATTTATCCGTAGCGTCCTCTAGAGCTTCAGCCAACACTTTTGCTTTGGAGTTTTGGGCTACTGTGGCCAGATGTTCCAAAGAAACTGCCAATGCCAAAAATTCTCCCAATGAATCCCATCTTAAATGATTTTCTTCTAGAAATTGCTCTACGTGCTTCGGTGCAGAACCTCCTGCGCCGGTTTCGAATAAGCCACCTCCATTCATTAATGGAACTATAGACAGCATTTTTGCAGATGTGCCAACTTCTAAAATAGGAAAAAGATCGGTTAGGTAATCTCTTAAAACATTCCCGGTAACAGAGATGGTCTCTTTTCCGTCAACCAATCTTTGTAAGGTATATTTTGTTGCTTCTTCAGGAGACATAATTTTGATATCTAAACCTGAAATGTCTGAATCTTTTAAATAAAGATTTACTTTTTTGATTAATTCCGCATCATGTGCCCTGTTTTTATCTAACCAGAAAATTGCAGGAGAACCAGTAGCTTGTGCGCGATTTACCGCTAATTTTACCCAATCTCTAATTGGTGCATCCTTGGTTTGGCACATTCTCCAGATATCGCCGTTTTTTACTGGAGTTTCTAAAAGAATTTGTCCTTCGGAATCTACCACTCTTACTACACCATCTTTTTTGATTTCGAAGGTCTTATCGTGAGATCCATACTCTTCAGCTTTTTGAGCCATTAGGCCAACATTGGGTACAGTACCCATGGTAGTTGGGTTAAAAGCCCCGTGTTCCTTGCAAAAATCGATTGTAGCTTGGTAAATACTCGCATAACTACTATCTGGTATTACCGCTTTAGTATCTTGAAGTTTACCATCTGCATTCCACATCTTTCCAGAAGTTCTGATCATGGCCGGCATAGATGCGTCAATAATCACATCACTAGGAACATGTAAGTTGGTAATGCCTTTTTCAGAATTTACCATTGCCAAATCTGGCCCGTGATCTAATGCTTTTAGAATATCGGCTTCAATATTTTTCCTCTCTTCGTCTGAAACCTCATTTAAATTAGAGAGTAGATTTCCAAAGCCATTATTTACATCGACACCAATTCTGGCGAATGTTTCATGATATTTTTTAAAGAGATTTTTAAAATATAATTTAACGGCGTGCCCAAAGATAATCGGGTCAGAAACCTTCATCATCGTTGCCTTCATATGCAACGAAAGCAATAAGTCTTTATCTTTTGCATCTTGAATCTGCTCGTCTAAAAACTTCAACAATGCTTCTTTTTCCATGACAGCAGCATCGATGATTTCATCTTTTAGTATCGGAAAAATTGGCTTTAACACTATTTGCTCAGCTTCGTCAAAACATAAAAGAATTTTTATGGAGGTTTCATGATCTAGCGTTACTGATTTTTCATTATGTGCAAAATCTCCGTGCTCCATAGTAGACACATGGGTTTTGCTATCAGCCGACCAAGCTCCCATTGAATGAGGATGCTTTTTTGCGTAATTTTTCACAGCTTTAGGAGCACGTCTATCTGAGTTTCCTTCTCGTATAACCGGATTTACTGCACTTCCTTTAACTTTATCATACCTGTTTTTGATTTCCTTTTCGACTTCGGTCTTGGCTTGCTCGGGATAGTCAGGAATAGCAAAACCTTTTGATTGCAATTCTTTTATTGCTTCACTAAGTTGAGGCATAGAAGCGCTAATATTTGGCAATTTTATAATGTTTGCTTCTGGCTGTAACGCCAAATTGCCAAGCTCTTCTAGAGCGTTAGGTACCTTCTGATCATCCTTTAGATAATCTGGAAAAACCGCCAAAATACGACCGGCCAATGAAATATCCTTGGTAACGATATCAATCCCGGACGATTTAGTGAATGCTTTAACTATAGGTAAAAAAGAATGCGTTGCCAATGCTGGAGCTTCATCGGTCTTAGTATAGACTATTGTAGATTTATTAGACATGAAAATTGTTTGGAAATTAAATAGTAATTTAAATCAGCTTCTTCTGAAGCCAGACAAATATACAAAATACAATAGTTTTAAATAATCTTAAAAGCATTGGTATTGGCAGTAAATTATAGGGTTTTTAAAGATATTTCGAAATAGTCCAAAAAATAAAAGCCATATCACGGTAGCAGAACTACTTTGACATGGCTTTCTTTGAAAAGCTACTTTGTGATCTAATTAGCATTGCTGCTAAATAAGCCGACCGAAATTCACATTTCGCATCGTCCGTTTCAATTCAAATTTCACTAATCAATAGAACAAATCGTAAATTTCAAAATGTATTGAACTGATACGTGTTTGTTCCAGAATTGTTTTTCTTGATGTTCCTTTATACGCCTTTCATTTGCATGAAGAATCGCATCCAAAACATTGCTCTCTACCTTGTCTTTCGTTTTCACTGCCGACACCTTTAAGAGCTTTTGACCTTGCTAGTTTATGACTGCGTGAGCATCCACCACTTTTCAAAATCTCATGATTTCTTGGTTAACACATGCATACACATGGCACCAGAAAACCTCAAAAAACAACTAAATAAAGAACGTTACTCTATTCACAATTTAACATTAATTCAAGTGTTTCATTGAAAACAACGCAATGTTGTTGTTAATTGTCTTGTAAATATATAACGGTATTCCTAAAACACCAAACAATATTCAATTTAGATATTAACTTCTTACTAACCTTGGTTATCAACATTTGTTAATAAAGAAAGCCTTGGGGTTTCCAAGGCTTTGATATTAAATAAATAGAGATTTAAGAAATTATCCTCTAACCTCTTTGATTCTTGCTTTTTTACCAGTAAGACCTCTGAAATAATAAATTCTAGCTCGTCTAACTTTACCTCTTTTGTTTACTTCAATTTTCTGAAGCGCAGGAAGGTTGATAGGGAAGATTCTTTCTACACCAACCGTACCGCTCATTTTACGGATGGTAAATGTTGCTGTGCTTCCTGTACCTTTTCTTTGAAGGACAACTCCTTTAAAGAACTGAGTTCTTACTTTTTCCCCTTCACGGATTTCGTAATAAACTGTAATAGTGTCTCCCGAACTAAATTCTGGAAAATCCTTTTTTGATACAAATTCGTCTTGTACAAATTTTACTAAAGAATTCATGTGTTTTCTTGATTAAATTGAAATTCAAAGCAACATCCACGTATCTCGCCAGTGGTTGGTCTGAAATTGGCTGCAAAGATAATGATAAAATCATAAACCGCAATTTTTCAACAGAAAAGTTAATTTGAAAAATCATGTTATGATTAATCTTCGGATAAGAGGTCTGGCCTTCTTTCTTTGGTGCGTTTAAAAGCTTGTTCTTCCCTCCATTCTTCAATCTTTCCAAAATTTCCGCTAAAAAGTATTTCTGGTACTTTCATACCGTCGTAATCTCTAGGTCTGGTATATATTGGCGGCGCTAAAAGATTATCTTGAAAAGAATCGGTTAGGGCAGATGTCTCATTTCCCAAAACTCCAGGGATTAGCCTTATTACGGCATCACATAATACAGCAGCACCCAATTCGCCTCCAGATAACACATAATCGCCGATTGAGATTTCCCTCGTGATAAATTTATCCCTTACTCGTTGGTCGACACCTTTATAGTGTCCACATAATATAATGATGTTTTCTTTCAAGGAAATTTGATTAGCAATTTTCTGCGAAAGCGTTTCTCCATCTGGCGTCATGTAAATTATTTCATCATAATTCCGTTCGGTTTGAAGCTGAGTTATGCATTTATCAATGGGCTCAATGAGCATCACCATACCTGCGCCTCCTCCAAACTGATAGTCATCTACCGATTTGTAATTATCTGAGGTGTAATCGCGTAGGTTATGTAGATGAATTTCTACCAAATCTGCATCTATCGCACGCTTTAATATTGACGCAGCAAAAGGACTGCTCAACAATTCTGGGACAACGGTTAAAATATCGATTCTCATAATGCAAAGATTAGGTATTTAGATTGTGCGTGCAATAAAACTCAGAAATGATTGGTTTCAAATTTTAGTAAAAAAAAATCTGTAATAGAAAATTACAGATTTTAATTTATGGTGGGCTTCCTAGAATTTAGGAATTTTTCTGTTTGTTTAATTCATCTTGGAGTTGTCTTCTAACCTTTTGTTCTCTTTCTAAAGCAGTTCTTCTATGTTCTTCAAACTCTTCCTCGGTTTCTTCTAAAGATTTCCTTGCTAGTCTAGTAACCGAATTAGAATTTTTGTATCGAAAAATAAAGAAGAGCAATAGCGCCAAAAGTGCAGCAATGATACTCCACATCAATACATTATAACTTCCCTTGCTCATTTGTATTCCAAACAAGGACATGTTATCTTTTTCTACCTTAGTTTGATCAAGTGTTTCGGTAGTGGAGCCTAAATCTTTTTTTAAAGCTTCAATTTCATTGCTTTGGGCCTTAACAATCGCTTGAGTATCGATTAAATCTTTTCTAATTGCCTGAAGAGAATCTATGGTGTGCTCCTTTAATGTAGCGAGCCAATTTTTCTTCACTACCTTATAGTCTTGGTAATTATTGGACCTGGATATAACATATTCAAATTGATTGTCAATCGTCCCATCATTTAACGACAATTTATCATCTTCTTCTTCATTCTGCGCCTGTACGTTTAGCATTGTGAACAACGTGAGGGCTAGGGCTAAGAGAGTTTTAGAGATTTTCATCTTCGATAGTTTTGGTAATACTTAGGTTAAATTTCCAACAATATAGCAAAATTAAGCAGATGTGCTGTAACATCAAACAAATAGCCTTACTAATGTAAGGCCAGTTGATATACGGGAAAATGGATGGTTTAGACGTCCACTTTTAAATTTTTTTCAATTCAAATTAATAACAATTGTTAGTAATAAGTATAACGCCTTACTTTAGAAATATATTTTGCCAATCTTATAACCTGATGGCTATATCCATACTCATTATCGTACCATATATATAGTATAACATTTTTACCATCATTTCTTACGATGGTCGCTTTGCTATCATAAATTGATGGCGCTGAGCTACCTACTATATCGCTAGACACGAGCTCATCGCTCATTTCATATTTAATTTGCTCTACTAAATCGCCCTCTAAAGCATACTTTTTAATGATAGTGTTTATACCGCTGACCGAGGTAGTCTGCTCTAATTCTAGATTAAGAATGGCAAGTGATCCATTTGGCACAGGAACTCTGATGGCATTAGAAGTAAGTTTGCCTTCTAAAGATGGTAATGCTTTAGCAACAGCTTCGCCCGCTCCTGTTTCTGTGATTACCATATTGAGGCCGGCGGCACGTCCCCTACGATATTTAGTATGAAAATTATCAACCAAATTTTGGTCATTTGTATAAGCGTGAATTGTTTCAATATGGCCACTTATAACTCCTAAAGAATCATCAACCGCTTTTAAAATTGGTGTAATTGCATTAGTTGTACAAGATGCAGCCGAATATATTGAAAGAGCATCTGGTTTGTTCTCTTGATGGTTTACTCCATAAACAATATTAGGAACTCCTTTGGCCGGAGCAGTGATGATAACCTTATCTACACCTTTTGAGGTAAGATGCCTCGAAAGCGCTTCCTTATCTCTAAATGCTCCAGTATTGTCTATGATTAAAGCATTACTAATTCCATATTCAGTATAATCAATCTCCTCCGGGTTATTTGAAGAGATAATATTAACGGTAGTACCATTTATAATCAACGCGCTATTTTTTAAGTCAACCTCAACCGTACCGGGAAAGTCACCGTGCACAGAATCGTTTCTTAGTAAGGCAGCTCTTTTTTCTAACACAACTTCGTCAACTTTACCGCGGGTAACAATCGCCCTTAATCTCATCTGGCTTCCTTTTCCGGTTTTCGCCATTAATTCCCTGGCCACCAATCTTCCGATTCTACCAAATCCATAAAGAATAACATCCTTAGGACTGATAGATTTATTTTTTTTGGCGTCTTTAAGCCTGTTGGCCACAAACGCTGTAGCGTTGCTATATTTTAAATCATCAAGATGAAATTCGTAAGTTAATTTACCAATATCTAATTTTGAAGGTGGCAAGTCTAACTTTTGAATTGCCTGAGCGATTTCAACAGAATCGAAAATAGAGATCGGTTTTTCAACGAACTTTCCGGCGTATTCGTGCAGGTTTAAAATCTGACTAACATTCTTATCGATAAGTTGATTTCTAAACAATACTAGCTCAATAGCCTTGTCGTACCATAGGTCACTGATGATTTTTATAAATTCTACCGTAGCTCTTCGACGATCTGCTTGAAAGGCTAATTCCTTTTCATAAGTGCCGTTTAAATTCATAATTTTTAGATTTTGGTTTTTTAAATTTTGTGCAAAAGTAATATATTTCAAACGTTTTCGCTGAAGATTTTTTTCAAACTAAAACCCTTTGAAATTGTATCTCAAAGGGTTTTAAAAATTTTATTTTTTTAAAATATTATCTCCAATAATAGGTCTCTTTTACTCCTCTATTATTAATGACTTCATATTTTAGCGGCTCATCTGCTTCTTTATTCTCTATGATTTTTTTTGCCTCTTCAACATCGTTTACTTCTATATCATTTATGGAAGTAATGATGCTTCCTTCATTGATGCCGTTTTTAGCCCAAGCCTTTCTATAGGTTGGGTCGATTGAAGAAATCTTAATTCCATGATTTACCTTGTATTTATTTAAATCGGCTTTTTCAGCGTTCTTGACCGTACCAATAATCGGAAGAATAACGATTGAATTTTTGACCAATTTAACCGGAAGTGTTTTATAGTCGCCATCTCTTAAGATTGTAACATTAATAACATCATCAGGTCGTTTTGTACTTAAATAACCCTTCATGTCAGCGAATTTAGAAATCTTAATCTGATCCAATTTAGTAATTACATCTCCAGTCTTAATACCGGCTTTATAGGCACCAGAACCATCCTCAACGGTATTCACGTAAAATCCTTCGGTCGTGTTAATTCCATATTCTTTAGATGCCTCACTATTTAAAGTTCCTCCGGCAACTCCAAGAATTCCATTTTGTACAGAACCAAATTCTATAATATCCTCAACTACTTTTCTGGCAATATTACTTGGTACAGCAAAAGAGTAACCAATATAAGAACCGGTTTGGGATGTAATTGCAGTGTTAATACCAATCAGATCACCATGCTCATTTACCAAAGCTCCACCGGAATTTCCGGGATTTACCGCAGCATCGGTCTGAATAAAAGACTGCTTGCTCTCCCCTGATAAATCACGAGATTTTGCGCTTATAATTCCTGCGGTTACTGTAGAGGTTAAATTGAAAGGATTGCCTACTGCTAGGACCCATTCTCCGACTCTTGCATTGTCCGAATCACCAAAACGTACAAATGGTAATTCTACATCCGAATTTATTTTTAAGAGCGCGATATCTGTTTTTGGGTCAGTACCGATAAGTTCAGCTTCGTATATGTGATTGTCGTTGGTAGTAATTGAGAGAGATTGAGCTCCTGCAATAACGTGATTGTTAGTTATAATCATTCCGTCCGGAGAAATAATAACTCCGCTGCCAGTGCCAATTTGCTGTCTGGGTGTGCTTCTTCCATAAATATAATCTTCTAAGGAATTTGGTGAATTTCTAACAGCAGTGTTCTTTACGTGAACAACAGCATCAATGGATTTCTCTGCGGCTACGACAAAATTCGGTAGCGCGTCGGGACTAAATTTAGCCTCAGTCGCATTGTAGCTTGCTGGGATAAACGTGGGTGGATTTTGCTCTGAACTGGACAAAGCAATTCGGTCATTTTTTTCTATTAGTTTGTAGGAAGTCAAGGCCATGATTCCACCTAATATAGAAACCAATACCAGGATAAAAATCTTTTTCATAATTATAGGTTTTAATTAATTGGATAACGATTAAAATTACTCAAATATTGAGCCGTCATTTGTGGTTTAACGACACTTTAACATCGCAAACACGAGTCATAATTATTATATTTGCCATCTATGAAAATTGAATTTTTCAAATATCAAGGAACCGGAAATGATTTTATAATCATCGATAACCGATTGGACTTATTCGACAAGTCGGATAATGATTTTATTAAATCATTGTGCAATCGGCGTTTCGGAATCGGCGCCGATGGACTCATCTTATTAGAAGAACATGATGAATATGATTTTACCATGGTTTACTATAATTCTGATGGTAATGAAAGTTCTATGTGCGGCAACGGTGGAAGGTGTATCACAGCATTCGCCAAATTCTTAGCAATCATAAAGCACGAAGCTACATTTGAAGCAATTGATGGTTTGCACGAAGCAAAAATTTCTGAAGATGAAATTGTAGAGCTAAAGATGAAGGATGTCTATAAAATCGTTCAAGTTGATGGTCATAGTTTTCTAAATACTGGATCGCCTCACGTGGTTCTGCATCATCCGGAATTAGAATCTTTAGATGTTGCCACTTTTGGAAGAGCCATCAGAAATTCGCCTACTTATTCGGCCGAAGGAACCAACGTTAATTTTGTAAAGAAACTACAGAATGACATATTTTCGGTAAGGACCTATGAGCGAGGAGTAGAAGATGAAACTCTTTCTTGTGGTACCGGAGTCGTAGCAGTCGCCCTTTCTATTCACAATGATAAAGAATCTGACGCCAATGAAATCACTCTGAATACAAAAGGAGGAGAATTAAAAGTCAGGTTTACACTTAGAGATAATCACTACACAGATATTTGGCTCATCGGGTCAGCAGAACAGGTATTTAAAGGCGAAATAGGATGAAGACCTTAAACGGAGAACAAATATATTTACGAGCTCTAGAACCTGAAGACCTAGATTTTGTTCACGAAGTCGAAAATGATGAATCTCTCTGGCACCTTAGTAATACACAATCCCCATTTTCTAGGTTTATCATTAAAGAATATATAAGTAATGCACATCGTGATATCTACGAGATGAAGCAGCTGAGATTGGTAATCTGTGATAAAGAAGATTCGGCAATTGGTATGATCGATGTTTTTGAGTGTGATTTTAAGAATCAGAGGGCTGGTATCGGTATTTTAATCAAGGATTCTGTAAACCGTAAAAAAGGATACGGGAAAGAAGCTTTGTCGCTACTGACAAATTATTGTTTTAGCAGGTTAAACCTTCATCAACTGTATTGTAATATTTATGAAGACAATCTTGCAAGCATTTCTTTATTCAAAAGTGTAGGTTTCAGAGAAGTGGGATTAAAGAAAGATTGGAGTTATTACGAAGGAAAATTTAGGAACGAATATCTTTTTCAACTTATTAAAAAATAAATGTATATAAAAAAAATACTTTGGGCTGTCGCCATTATCGGTTTAATCGTTGCTGGCTATTTTGCCTATTATATATATGATGCAATGCTAAAGCCGAATACAGCTTTTAACAATGATGTTGCTTATGTATATATCTCAACCGATGATGAATATAATGATGTCAGAAATCAGTTAGAACCATTATTGGATGATATAGACACATTTGATGCTTTAGCGAATAGAAAGAAATATGTTTCTAATATTAGACCCGGGAAATATGCCATTAAAAAAGGCATGAACAACAATGATATTATCAACTCTATAAGAAGTAACAATCTTCCTGTTAAAGTTGTTTTTAATAATCAGACGTCCTTAGAATCACTTGCACAACGTATCAATGGCCAAATTGATGCAGACAGCACTGAACTGATTACTGCAATGAACGATGTGGAATTTCTTAAAAAAAATGGTTTCAGCCAAAAGAATGCGTTGAGTATGTATTTGCCTAATAGCTATGAGTTCTTCTGGAATTCTACGGCGGAAGATTTTCGTAACAGAATGCTGACCGAATATCAAAGATTTTGGACCGAAAGCAAGAAGGAGAAGGCTTCAAACTTGGGTTTAAGCCAAGATGAGGTGATGACCCTCGCTTCAATTGTTTATGAAGAATCAAAACAAGCTCAAGAACAACCAAGGATTGCAGGAGTATATTTAAATAGGCTTAGAATTGGAATGCCTTTACAAGCTGACCCAACTCTCAAATTTGCAGCTTACCAGCTTCCTCAGTACAAAAACACAATTATCAAACGAGTTTTGAATGTTCATAAAACAATAGATTCGCCATACAATACCTATAAATATGCGGGTCTTCCACCTGGGCTTGTTACGATGCCAGATATCTCTGCCATCAATTCGGTACTTAATCCAGAAAAGCATGACTACTTATACTTTGCGGCGGATGCAGAACGTTTAGGGTTTCATAAGTTCGCCAAGACTTTGTCCGAGCATAATAGAAATGCTCAGCAATACCAGCAGTACTTAAATAAACAAGGCATAACTAGATAAGTTTGAAAAAATTCGGGCTATATGTAATTCTAACAATGGCGCCGATATTTGCCTTCTCTCAATTTTCGATTGAAAGATTTCTTGCGCCATCCGATTCCATTAACCATAAACGCCAACAAGGTTTAATAATTGGTGAATCTTCATTTGCCGCTCTATCTCTCCTAGGGCTAAATCAGCTGTGGTACAAAGATTATGAACAGTCAAAATTTCATACTATCGATGATTTTGACCAATGGCTACAAGTAGATAAAATTGGTCATGTCTATTCTAGCTATCAGCTAGGCCGGCTTGGAGCCAATGCTCAGGCTTGGAGCGGCGCCGACCAAAAGCAACAATTGATATATGGAGCTACCGTAGGCCTTGGATTGCTTACCGTGTTCGAAATCTTTGATGGCTTTTCTCAGGAATGGGGATTCTCTTGGGGTGATATGGCTTCTAATGTGGCAGGGACAGGCATCTACGTGGGGCAAGATTTATTATGGGATGAGCAACGTATATCCCTCAAGTATTCGTTTCATCAAACCGAATTTGCAGAACAAAGACCAGAAATCCTTGGCAACGGGCTAGCCCAAGAATTTATCAAGGATTATAATGGTCAGACTTATTGGTTGAGCGCAAACATACATTCATTCTCTAGGCAGAGTAAAATACCTAATTGGGTTAACATAGCTTTGGGATATAGTGCTAAAGGTATGTTAACAGGTGATAATGAAAGTGTTAATGGCATGTTTGTTGAACAAGAGCGCCGCAGACAATATTTTATCAGTATGGATATCGATTTTACAAGAATAAAAACCAAATCACACTTTTTAAGAACGGTTTTTGACCTACTTAATACTCTAAAGATGCCTCTACCCACAGTGGAGTTCAACGAAGAAAGGGGCATTAAGCTGCACGCTATCTATTTTTAAAAGCATTTTGACGATGAACTTTGATTTCGTAATAAATCCTGCCAATCTTGCAAACCTCAAATCGAAGCCACAGTTAGGGGAGTACCGGCTTCTAATAAATAGAAAAATGATTAAAAATTTATTTAATTATTTTGCTATCCCTCTAGGCATTACCGCATTTATCTTTATAGCACTTAGCACTAATCAGAAAGTTGTATTAGAGGCAGATCCTGCCGATTACTCGACAGAAGGCTTAGATCTACACTTTACAGTATCAGAAGATATGGCCTTGGCCGATTTTGATGCTATGGAAGAAGCATTTGATTTCCATGAGACTTCTTATTCACCTTATTTAGGCAAAAGCTATCTAGGCTTTAAAGAAGCTATCGGCTTCAAGGAATCTCGGGGAAACTATTTCACCGTAAATACATTAGGTTATTTAGGAAAGTACCAATTTGGAGCTGAAACTCTAAAACTTATTGGTATTCATAATCCTGAATATTTCCTTTACAATCCGAAACTCCAGGAGAAAGCTTTTGAAGCCAACGCCTCGAGGAATAAATGGATTCTTAGAAAAGACATTCTTAAATACGTCGGAAAAACAGTTGGCAATATCATGGTCACCGAATCAGGTATCTTGGCTGCGGCACATTTAGCCGGTCCGGGCAGTGTAATGAAGTTTCTTAGAAGCGCTGGAGGTAACGATGTGGCAGATGCTTACGGAACCACAATTACTTCTTATATGAAAAAATTCTCTGGGTACGATACCACTTCTATCATCCCAGACAAACAAGCGAAAGCAGTATTATAGATTAATCCTTGTGAATGATGAAGATTGATGGTCGTTTGTGTAAATCAATCTTCATCCCCCTCCACTCAGAGATAGGCATAGTTTTGATGAATTCTGAAGGAAGGGTAAGATCAGCGGCAACGCATAGTCTAGTCATCGGATTGAGAGCCGAGCAAAGGTCTTCCAATATTTTATTGTTGCGGTAGGGAGTTTCAATAAATATTTGAGACTGATTATTTTCGATTGAAAGTCTTTCAAGTTTTTTCAACATTGTTTTTTTTTCCCTGGTATCGATTGGAAGATACCCGTGAAACGCAAAACTTTGTCCATTCATTCCAGAGGCCATCAAGGCCAAGACAATAGAGGAGGGGCCAACCAATGGAATAACCCTTATCTTATTTTGGTGAGCCACCATTACAGCTTCAGAGCCGGGGTCGGCAATACCTGGGCAACCAGCTTCCGATAGCAAACCCATTGAAAACCCTTTTTTACACGGCTCTAAAAAGGAATTCACTTCTTCAGCTTGACTGAATTTATTCAACACCCGGAATTTTAAATCGGTTTGTGGTTTCTGAGGACAGATTTGCTTAATGAATCTTCTTGCGGTCTTTTCATTTTCTACAATAAAATGGTCAATCTCAGAAATAACCATTTCTATTGATGGAGGTAATACGGATAAAGGCGGATTGTCTCCAAGAAATGTTGGGATTAGATAAAGTGTACCGTTAGAATCCATGCTCGAAGTTTATTGTTTTCAATTATCAAGTTAGCATTATTCAAAAAAATCAATAAGATTTGATTTATAATTTCAATCTTGAGTTAGCTTTTTGGCAATATTATCGCAAGCTTCATTCAGCATATTGTAGACATCCTTAAAACCATCCCTGCCGCCGTAATATGGGTCAGGAACTTCTTGAATTTTATAATCAGGTATTTCATTCAAAATCAATTTTACCTTTTGCGCATCCTCATCGTTTCTGGCGAGTGACAGCACGTCAGACATATTAGATTCGTCCATGACGTAAATCAAATCAAATTCATCAAAATCCTTTACCTTAAATTGTCGGCCGCGTTGGTCAGTGATGTCTAGATCATTCTTGCTCGCAATATCTATTGAACGTCTATCCGGCAAATCACCAATATGATAATTGGAAGTTCCCGCTGAATCAATAAGAAAATTGTTCTGGTCTAACTTGGATTTTAAGATGCCATGAGCCAATGGCGAGCGGCAAATATTGCCCAAGCATACCATTAGTATTTTAGTCATCCCTTAATTTTAAAGTGAAAGCTTTTTTGCTAAATCTTCAACATATTTTCTGAATTGTTTATCAGTCGAAGAAAGATTGTCTACGGTCTTACACGCATGTAGAACTGTTGCGTGGTCGCGTTTACCGATTTGCGAACCAATACTCGCTAAGGAAGCTTTGGTGTATTTTTTGGCGAAAAACATAGCCAATTGTCTAGCTTGTACAATGTGGCGTTTTCTCGTTTTAGATTGAAGAGTGCTCACATCCATTTGAAAATAGTCTGAAACTACTTTTTGGATATAATCTATAGAAACTTCTCGTTTGGTATTCTTTACGAATTTTTCAACGATTTCGCGTGCAAGATTTAAGGTAATTTCTTTCCGGTTGAAAGATGATTGAGCGATTAAGGAAATAATTGCGCCTTCAAGTTCTCTCACGTTTGTCTTGATGTGTTTTGCAACGTATTCGATGATTTCCTCAGGCATTTCAACTCCGTCACGATAAAGCTTGTTCTTAAGGATAGATACACGAGTTTCAAAATCTGGTGTTTGTAATTCCGCCGAAAGACCCCACTTAAATCTAGAAAGCAGTCTTTGCTCTATATCTTGCATATCTACCGGAGCTTTGTCACTGGTAAGGATTACCTGTTTTCCGTTTTGGTGCAAATGATTAAAAATATGAAAGAACACATCTTGGGTACCAGATTTGCCAGATAAAAACTGAACATCGTCAATTATCAAGACATCAATAATCTGATAGAAATGTATAAAATCATTTCTATTATTCTTTTTAACCGAATCTATATACTGTTGGGTGAATTTTTCAGCTGAAATATAAAGAACTGTCTTCTCTGGATATTTATCTTTAATATCAATCCCAATAGCGTGAGCCAAATGGGTTTTTCCTAGACCAACTCCGCCAAATATCAACAAAGGATTAAATGATGTTCCACCAGGCTTGCTTGCAACCGCTAAACCCGCGTTTCTTGCTAATCTGTTTGAATCTCCTTCTAAGAAATTGTTGAAATTATAACTAGGGTTTAACTGGGATTCTATCTTTACGTTTCTTATCCCCGGTATAACGAAAGGATTTCTAAGTTCCGGGCTTTTGTTGTTCAAAGGAACATCAACCTCCTGGGACTTCATTGCAGTCCTGTTAGAGCTAGGGATTTTCTCTGTAAAAGGTTGCTTGTTGCCGTAAGTATTCTCCATCTTTATGACGTAAACAAGATTGGCCGATTCTCCGAGCTCTTTTGTAAGTGAAACTTTTAGGATTTTAACGTAGTGCTCTTCTAGCCATTCGTAGAAGAATTTGCTGGGTACTTGAATGCTTAAAGATTTCTCTGAAAGTTTTACTGCTTTAATTGGTTCGAACCAAGTTTTGTAGGCTTGGGGTTGAATATTATCTTTTATAAACGAAAGACAGTTATTCCAAACCGATTGCGCAGTAACATCCATTCTTTAAGTTTGTTTTTTGTGTTAGTTAGTATAGCAGAAAAAGAGAAATTTGAAATTCTCTTGAGTCATTTTCAGCTTGACAAATATGTGAACAAAATTCTTAAAAAAAAAACTAAAACGAGTTGAATTTTCAGAATTAATTCCTCATGTTTAACTGTTTCGGAATGTACAAAAAATATATTAAAAATCGATGGCAAAATCTTTTCAATTTTACAAAACCTCAATCAGGGTGCGGTATGCAGAAACTGACCAAATGGGCTTTGTCTATTATGGCAAATACGCAGAATATTGTGAGGTCGGTCGTGTAGAGTGGCTTCGAAACTTCGGAATTTCTTATCGCGAAATGGAAGAAAAAGGGGTCATGCTACCCGTTAGGTCACTGTCTATAAATTTCAAAAAGCCAGCACGTTATGATGACCTAATTTTAATAAAAACTAGGCTGGAAAAAACCCCTGTTTTTACCATTGAATTTTATTATGAAATCTGTAATCAAGAAGGTGAAATTTTAACTACAGCAAATACAAGTTTGGTTTTTGTGGACATGAAAAAAAATCGTCCCACAAAATGTCCGGACTATATTTTAGAGAAATTAGGAGTTTAGATTACCTTCAACTTAAGTTTTACTCTATAAAGTTCTTTAAAAGCCTCTTTCATTCTTTCAACTTCACACAACCTTATAGATATCTCCAATTTGCACTCTAAACCTGATTCGTTTTTGACGATGTTGATATCATTGTCCTTTAGAACTCTCATTACATCGTTCATGTCTTCATAGGAAAAAAACAGAAGAAAATTTTCGTACACAATCTCAGTAATTATCTTGGAATTTTCTAAGACCATCTGCGCAGAAGTTTTATATGCATTGATTAGTCCGCCTACTCCTAATTTTGTCCCTCCAAAGTACCGAACTATCACAATTAGAATATCAGTAACTTCAAAAGATGTAATCTGTCCGTAGATTGGCAATCCGGCGCTATTATTAGGCTCTCCATCATCATTAGTCCTAAAAGCAATATTCGGTTCTAAATACCCAAGTTGATAAGCATAACAAAAATGACCCGCGGAGTAATGTTGTTTCTTAAGCTGCTCAAGGATAGATTTTACATCATCTTCAGAATTTACGGGATAGCCGTAACCAAAAAACTTGCTATTTCTATCCTTGAAGAGAATTTCGCTGGTTTGTTTTTTTATGGTCTTAAATTCATCTAACATTTTTAAATAGTGATTGAAACCAAGAAAATTGCAATTACTGCAAGCGCAATACCTAGCCAATTCTTAGGATATAACTTTTCTTTAAACAAAGTAAGTCCAACTAGGGTAGAAATTAGAACAATGCCTACATTGTTAATGGTAAAAATAGTAGAGCTTTCTAGGTTCTCTATGCTCAAGGCTAATAACAAATAGTAAATAGAGCTAAAGTTAACGATGCCTAAAAGTATTCCTGCAGGTATACTCTTTAAATTAAATTTGTTCTTTTTGGTTAAGAATTGAAACGCCAAGGTTATAATACCAATTGTTCCCGCGAAAAAGAATATTACCGAGGAAAATAATGAAAACTTATCTTGACTTAAATATTCATTTTGCATGAATTTGATAGAAGTGTCAATTATTCCGGATCCAAAAAAAACGGTAATCGGTAACCAAAGGGATTTAATTGAAACAATCAGTTTTTCAGATTTTACGGAAGCCAGATAAACCGCAATCAAAGCAATTAAAATCCCAATAATCTTTATCGGTCCATGGCTTTCATGATATACATAAATCCCAAAAAGTATAGGAATTATAACACTCATTTTTGTTGCTACCGATGCAACGGAAATACCATTTCTCTGCGCAGTTAGCGCCATAACATTAAAAATGATTATAAAAAGTATCCCTAAGAAAAAAGCACCGTAAAACCATTCTTCGGTTAGGATGTTTGAAATTTTGAAAGGAACCTTGCTAAGGCTCAGGCCGAGTAAACAGGCAGTTATATAATTTACAACAATTACTTGAAGCGTATTGATTTCATATTTATTGATAAGCTTAAATATGATGAAGATTACCGTAGACGCAAGTATAGAGAGTAATAGATAAATCAAAAGAGATTCTGCTTTTTATCGAAAAGTTCTGTCACATCTTCGCTGCCAGGATTCAAATTCCAGGTATGAATACCAAGAGTTTCTGCTGCATCGGTATTTTCTTTGGTATCGTCTATAAATAAACATTCCTCCGCAACTAGTTGATCTCTATCAAGAACTGTCCGATATATTTCTAAATCAGGTTTTCGCATTCCTATTTCGTGAGAAAGATAAAACCGGTCGAAGCAATCATAAAACTCTTCAAAAGACCTCATTTTATATTTAATCCATTCTATATGAAGATGATTAGTATTGCTGAGAAGGATTAGTTTGTAATTATGCTCTTTAGCTAACTGTTTAATAAATCTAAGTCGCTTTTCAGGAAAATCCTCAATAATGTAATTCCAGCTATCCAAGATGCCATACTCGGTAATCTTGGGATATTTATCCATGTAATAGGTGATAAAATCATCTGTGGGGATTAAACCTTTTTCGTAGTTTTCATTGGTCTCGATCATCCAATCGGTAAATTCATCAATTTTGAAAAGGTTGAGCGCATTTATTCTTGCACCATCCTTATCTAGATTTATAAAAACGTTCCCGAAATCAAATATCAGGGTTTTGATCATTAATTAAAAGTGTTAGGGCGTCGGTTAGTATGTTTTTTTGTAGTTCAGTTTTTCCTATGATTCGTGGAGCGGAAATTCCAAGCCCCAAAGATATAATTCCAGAGAAAATTCTAGCCTCGTCCCAAAGATTTTCTTCAATAAAAGTTTCTAATGTTTGCTTGCCACCTTCAACTATAATAGAATTAATGCCTTTTTTATAGAGAATTTCAAGAATTTGGAGCGGGATATTTTTCTCCCAGTCTATTGTTTCAAATTCAAAATTGGACTTTTCAGCGAACGATTTTTGCTTTAATTCTTGAGAGATGACCATTGTAGTGGCTCCTTCATTAAAAATTGAGCTTGTATAATCCAATCGCCCATTTCTATCTAAAACAACCCTGATCGGATTTTTTCCTTCCCAATCTCTTGTGGTCAAAGTTGGGTTATCGTCTACCACAGTATTCGTTCCTACTAAAATTGCTTGTTCTTCAGCTCGCCATTTATGGGTTAATTGTCGAGAATATTTATTTGAAATCCAAACAGGAGCTTGCTCATCTTTGAATTCTGGAGCTATAAATCCTTCACTAGATTGTGCCCATTTTAGAATGACATACGGACGTTTTTTTTCATGAAAAGTAAAAAACCGCTTATGATGATCTCTACATTCTTTTTCTAAGATACCAACTTTAACCTCGCAGCCAGCCTCCTTCAATTTGTTTATTCCTTGCCCATTCACAAGTTTGTTTCTATCCTGTGTTCCTATAAAAACTTTTGGAATTTTATAGTGTGTGAGTAAATCGGTACATGGTGGAGTTTTTCCATGGTGGGAACAAGGTTCCAGCGTTACATATAATGAGGCTTTTGCGAGTAAGGATTTGTCAATCACAGAATTTATGGCATTTACTTCAGCGTGATTACCACCATATGGGCTTGTATATCCTTCACCAATAATCGTATCATTATACGCGATTACACAGCCCACCATTGGGTTAGGTGCAACATTTCCTAAGCCGTTTTTTGCGATTTGGATACATCGCAACATATATTTTCTGTGTATCTTCACAAACGCAAAAATAGCATAATAATATGACGGATCGCCAACCTACCATAAGACCAATAAAAGCGAATGATAACGAGAAATTGGCAGCGGTAATTCGCTCGGTACTTTTAGAAATGGGTATGCCAAAAGTTGGTACTGCTTATGCAGACAAGTCTTTAGATCATATGTTCGAAACCTATCAAGAAAAAGGAAAATCTTATTTCGTAGTGGAAGAAGATGTTAAGATTTTAGGCGGCGGTGGTGTTGCACCGCTCGATAATTTTGAGGGGAATGTGTGCGAACTTCAAAAAATGTACTTTCTGCCTGAGGCTAGGGGAAGGGGCGTCGGTTTTAAATTATTAGAACTATGCTTAGATAAAGCGAGGAATCTCGGCTATGAGCAGTGTTATCTAGAAACCATGCCTTATATGGAGTCTGCCCGAAAACTTTATCAGAAATACGGTTTTAATAATATTGACAAACCCATGGGCGATACTGGTCATCACGCCTGCCAAATTTGGATGATCAAGGACCTATGACGCTTAAGGAATTTAAAAATAAACTCCTAGACGAAGTTGAAGGAATATATGGTAAAGAGGAAACAGAAAGCTTTTACTATTTGCTCATACAGCACTATCTAGGATTTACCAAGGTAGAAGCGATTTTAAATGCCGATACTAATCTCGAAAATCCTAAACTGCAGGAATTAGAGAATGCGATTGCAAAGCTTAAGTTAAATAAGCCAATTCAGTACATTATAGGCGAAACTGAATTTTTTAGTCTGCCATTTAAGGTTAATCGAAATGTGCTTATTCCCAGACTAGAAACCGAAGAATTGGTAGATTGGATTATTAAGGACTTCAACATAAAAAGTAAGAGTTCTCGGATTTTGGATGTGGGCACTGGCAGTGGTTGTATTGCGATTACTTTGACAAAATTTCTAAAGGATAGTACAGTGACCGGATTAGATTTTAGCTTGGAAGCCCTCAAAGTTGCAAATGAAAATGCAGATATAAATAAAGTAGAAGTAGAATTAATTCAGCAAGATATTTTACAAAAAAATCTTCAACCAAAACTTACCCAAGAAAAATGGGATGTGATTGTTTCTAATCCACCTTATGTTCGGGATTCCGAAAAATTAAGAATGCATTCCAATGTTTTGGATTATGAGCCAGAATCGGCACTTTTTGTAACCGACGCTGATCCCTTGATTTTTTATAGACGGATTGCTGAGTTTGCCTTTGAGAATCTAGAGCACAACGGAAATCTATATTTTGAAATAAATGAGGACTTAGGAAAAGAGATGATTCAACTATTGGAAGATTTAAAGTTTGAAGATATTAGATTAAGAAAAGATCTTTTCGGTAAGGATCGAATGATTAAAGCCACTAAAATATGAATAACTTAAATTCCATTGCTGTTTTCTGCGGAAGCAGCTCAGGCAATGACGATACTATTATAAATGATGCTAAAAATCTTGGCGGTTATCTGGCACAACATGACATAAAACTTATTTATGGCGGTTCTAAGATTGGGATTATGGGCGCGGTAGCTAATGAGGTTTTAGAAAATGGAGGGCAGGTAATTGGTGTGATTCCGGAGTTTTTAAAATTAGAAGAAGTCGTTCATCTTGGTCTAACCGAACTTATTACTACAGAAAATATGCATCAAAGGAAGCTTAAGATGCACGACCTAGCCGAAGGATTTATTGCGCTTCCTGGGGGTTTCGGTACTTTGGAAGAGCTATTCGAAATCATTACTTGGGCGCAATTAGGAATCCATTCAAAACCAATTGGTCTGTTAAATAGCAATGGATTTTTACAATGATTTGATTGAGATGTTAAAAACGATGGTGAAGAAACAATTCTTGAAGCCGAGTAATTTTGATATTCTCTTGGTCGATGATAACTTTGAGAATCTAATGACTAAGATGAGAAATTATAAAGCGGATGAAAGCTTAAAATGGCTAGGACTCGATAAGACATAAATCAGTTGATGGCTTTTAAAATTTCCTTTATCTCTTCAAACCCTGAAATTGTTTCTTTATAATTGCCGAAAAATGAAACTTCATTCTCACCAAGCGCCGAATTTTCAATTGGTTCGGAGGCCGATGAATGAATAATACCAAAACCAGCATCCCTAAAGGTTTTAGCATTTTTAGAATTGATTCCACCGCCAGGCATAATCGTAATTTTATCAGACGCTAACTCGTTTATTTCTTTTAAAAAATCGATTCCTTCAATTGCAGTTTTTGATTGGCCAGAAGTTAAAATCGCTTTCACTTTCATATCTATTAAATCAAACAACGCTTTTTTAGGATTAGGCAAAAGGTCGAATGCTCTATGAAAGATGAATTTCATTGGCTGAGCGATTTGTATCAATTCTGCGGTTCGTTCTTGGTCTAAGATGTTATCCTTATGCAATATCCCAGAAACGATTCCGTGGCATCCTAGTTCTTTACAAATTAAAATGTCGGATTTCATTATCTCGAATTCTTCGAAGGAATAACAAAAATTTCCTCCCCGTGGTCTTATCAATACATTAACAGGAATGGCTAGTTTAGAAGTCACTTGTTTTAAAAGTCCGTAAGAAGGAGTAATGCCTCCGATGGATAATTCTGAACAAAGTTCAATCTGTGAAGCACCCGCAGCTTCGGCATTTTCGGCAGAAGCGAAAGAATTGGTACATATTTCTAGTTTCATTTTTGTTATGGTATAGAGTAAAACTAAGAATAATTTTGTTGGATAACTTCAAATTTATGTGGTTGAATCCAACAAGGTTTCAAAAGCATAATTCTTATTTTTACAGATGAAATCCACCGGATAAACATTCAAATTAGAAAATAGATGGAAGTTAAAGATCAAATTGAAGCACTTAGGGCAGAACTTAGAAAACATAACTATAATTACTATGTTTTAGATCAACCTACGGTTTCAGATTTTGATTTTGATTTGAAGCTGAAAGAGTTGCAGAAGCTTGAAGAAGAAAATCCTGAATTCTATGACGAAAATAGCCCTACCCTTAGAGTTGGTGGAGAAGTAACCAAGAATTTTAAGACCATAAGGCATAAAAATAGAATGTATTCTTTATCTAATTCTTATTCGCGTGAAGATCTGTTGGATTGGGAAAAGCGGTTAAGAAAGACGATTGAGGGAAAGATCAAATTTGTGTGTGAATTAAAATATGACGGCGCATCAATCAATCTGACTTATAAAGATGGCAAATTATTGAAGGCGGTTACCCGAGGTGATGGCAGCCAAGGAGATGATGTAACTACAAATATTAAAACCATTCGCTCTGTTCCATTAAAATTAAATGGAAATTATCCCGATGAATTTGAAATGAGGGGTGAAGTGGTTTTGCCGTTCGAAGGTTTCCATAAAATGAATGAAGAGCGAGTAGAACTAGGTGAGGAGCCTTATAGAAATCCGAGGAATACCGCATCTGGGAGTTTAAAGTTACAAGATAGCGCGGAAGTGGCGCGTAGACCATTAGAGTGTTTGGTTTATCACCTCGTAACCGATGATTATTCAATACCAACCCATTTTGAAAGTCTTGAGAAAGCAAGGGAATGGGGATTTAAAATTCCTGATGCGGCAAGAAGGGTCGAAACAATGGAAGAGATTTTCTCCTTTATAGACAAATGGAATGTCGATCGGCAGCAATTGGCTTTTGAAACGGATGGAATTGTTATTAAGGTGGATGACAAACACCAGCAAGATGAATTGGGCTACACATCCAAAGCACCTCGTTGGGCCATTGCCTATAAATTTAAAGCTGAACAATTAAGTACACGACTAAATAAAATTACCTACCAAGTAGGTAGAACTGGCGCAATAACCCCCGTAGCTAATCTTGAACCTATAGAACTGGCAGGAACCATTGTTAAAAGAGCATCCCTCCACAATGCCGACCAAATCGCTAGACTAGACATCAGGGAAGGGGATGAAGTATTTGTAGAAAAGGGGGGAGAAATAATTCCTAAGATTATTGCCGTAGATTTTGATAAGCGTCCGGAACATTCTGAGCTAACTCAATATATCACAAATTGCCCAGAATGTGGTACAGAATTAGTAAGAGCGGAGGGCGAAGCGCAACATTATTGTCCAAACTATAATGGATGCAGACCTCAAATTATAGGGCGTATAGAACATTTTATTTCTCGCAAGGCAATGGATATCGATGGTTTGGGCGGCGAAACTGTTGCATTGTTGGTAGACGAAAGACTAATTAAAAATTACGCAGATTTATACCGTCTTAAAAAAGAAGATGTACTACCACTAGAGAGAATGGCCGAAAAGAGTGCGGACAATTTGATACAGGGAATCGAAAAATCTAAGGAGATTCCTTTTGAAAAAGTTTTGTATGCTCTCGGTATCCGTTTTGTTGGTGAGACAGTTGCTAAAAAATTAGCAAGGCATTTTAAAAGTATAGATATGCTTAAATCTGCCACTTTTGAAGAGTTGATTGGAGTGGAAGAAATAGGAACTAGAATTGCTGAAAGCGTAATCGAGTTTTTTAAATCGGAAAAAAATCAGGAAATAATTGATAGTTTACGTCAAAGCGGCTTGCACTTCGAAATTATTGAGGACAAGAATACTAACACCTCACAAAAATTAAAAAATCTTTCCGTCGTGATCTCGGGTGTGTTTGAAACATTGAGTAGAAATGATCTAAAAAAACTGATTGAAGACAATGGTGGCAAAGTTTCCTCTTCTATTTCTAACAAAACGAATTATCTGGTGGCTGGAGATAATATGGGCCCTAGTAAGCGGGTAAAAGCTGAAATATTAGGCATCACAATACTTTCAGAACAAGAGTTCTTACAAATTCTGCGTTAAGAGATTACAATTATTGTAATTTTTATCGATAAAAAGCATAAAAATTCGTTTAGTTGTAATATTTTTTTATATTTGTCTTGTCTATGCCCCAAAATAGAACTAAATGAAACGCCTACTTAAAATAGTGCTCGTCGCTTTGAGCATAATCTTTATTATGCTTCAGTTCCTAGAGATGAAGGTTTATGCCTTTGGCGTAAAAGCTGCAATCTTAATTGGTCTTACAATATTGTATCTACATGTAGTTAAAAAGCGAAGACTTTTTTTCCTCTTGTTTTTAGTGTTTTTTACACTAGCAGAAGTCATTAATTTTTCATCGGCATTCATGCCCAAGCCGGCAAAAGATGAGATTAATTGGAACTATTATATCTGTAATTTATTATCCATTCTATCATATAGCTTTTTAATTGTACAAGTAATTAGGTCAATGAATGTTAGAGCTATGTTGAATCGTTACCCACTACATATTGCGACTCTAGTAGTGCTGGATATCTTTTTTGTATGGATTGTTTCGGGAACAGCCGAGACTGAGAGTGAATTAACTTTTACCCAATTATCATTAGAGATTACCTACAATTCGGTTATTATGATATTATTATCGGCAGCATTAATTAATTATATTGATAGGGACGACACAAAATCCATGAATTTGCTGATAGGAACGATTTTTATTGTGTTTGCGGAAGTAATTCAATTAGCTTATTTCTATGTGGCTAATGATTTTAACTTCTTGAATGTTATTTGCTCTACTTTCTTGATTTTTGCATTGCTGTTCTTCTATCTTCAAGCAAGATTGACCCATAAAACACATCAACTAAATTATAACAGCAGTAGCGATTTTCAGGAATTAGAACCTCAAGAAAATTGAAAGAATAGAATTAGTTTTTATACTATTATTGAAGTGCCGTTAGATTTTTTATTCTTATCTCCATCTAAATAAAAATCTATTCTCCCTAGATTAAGTCCGTAACAGCCAACTTGATTCACCAGCATGTTTTTGCCCTCAATATTCTTAACGATAGTAGGCTTTTTAAGAAAGGAGTGGGTATGGCCTCCAATGATAAGGTCGATGTCCTTCGTCTGTTTTGCTAGGGATAAGTCGCTTATTTTATTGGATTCATCGCCGTAGAAATAGCCGATGTGCGAAAGACCAATTATTAAATCACAACCTTTATCCACTTTAAGAATTCTGGTCATATCCTGGGTTATTTCGATCGGGTCTAAGTATTTGGTTTCCTTATACATTTTTTTGTCGACCAATCCATCAAGTTCTATTCCTAGACCGAAAACACCAATTTTTATCCCTGCTTTCTCTAAAATTTTATAAGGTTTAACGTGGCCATCCATAACCGTATTAGAAAAATCGTAGTTGGCAGATACAAAGCCAAAATCTGCATATGGCAATTGAGCATACATACCATCTATCCCATTATCAAAATCGTGGTTTCCGATGGTTGCTAAATCATACTTAAGCATACTCATCAATTTAAACTCAAGTTCTCCACCGTAATAATTAAAGTAAGGTGTCCCTTGAAAAATATCCCCCGCATCCAATAACAGTGTATTTGGATTTTCTCCCCGGATGGATTCTATAAGCTTTGCGCGACGTGCAACACCCCCTTGATTGGCATTTCTCCCATCTTCAGGCCCGAAAGGATCGACATGACTATGAACATCATTAGTATGTAATATGGTAATATGTTTAGAACTGCTAGAAAATGATTGTAGACCTATCCCGCCAACTGTTGCAAATGTTGTGGCTGCTAACGAATTCTGAATAAACTCTCTTCTTTTCATTTGTTGTTCTTTATAATAAAACGGTCGTCAATCTTCGGATTTAATGTATCGACCTTTACAAAATAATCGATTAGTGCATTCCTGATTTTATAATCTAAAACATATACGTTTTTATTTTTTTTGAAGAAATCCATATGGTCGCCGCCATTAAAGAGATAATCGTTTGTTGCGACGAAGTAATTCTTATTAAAATCTAGCTCTTTTCCCTTAATACCAGAAAATACCACATCTTCATTTTGATCCATAATAATTTGAAGCCTAGAAATAGGATGCGCTCGTTTTTCACTACGAAGATATTCTACCAATTCCATTACCTGAGCTCCTGGAAGTTCTGCTACAACGATGGCGTTTTCAAAAGGCATCATTTCATAAGCGGTCCGTTTTGTAACGGGTCCTTTAGACAATATAGACCGTATCCCTCCATTATTTAAAAGCACAAAATCAATATCTTTTCCTGTTCTAGTATTAAAGATGGGGTTAGCTTGTTCGTAGACGATATCGGCCATAAGATTACCGATGGCAGTATTAAGGTCGCCGTCGGATTTTGAATACGTATTTGCAGAATATGCAATAACACTATCTAAATCCTTCTCTATATTTTCGCGGTAAGGAGCGATAAACGCTTCAATTTGTTGATCAGATTTTAAACTATCGGAAATCGAAATTTGTTTCCCTTCAATTTTATCGACGTAATTTTTCTGATTGCAGGAATTAAGAATTACCAAAAAACAAATCGCTAGAAGCCTTTTCAAAATCATCTTATAAGGAAGGAAATTAGAATTAAATGTAGTGACATTTACTACATTTGTACAAAGGATAAAGATAGATGATTTTAAAGTCATTTAAAATAAAATCAAATCAGAAGTTTGTTGAAAGGCTTTTAAAAGCTAGGACTGCCGCGGTTAGTAGAAAAAAGATAAAATCCGTTGGTGTTATTCTTTATCTCGATGAATTTGCTGACTTTGAAGCTTTTAGAGTTTTTTTCACCTCCATCGACATACGGGATAATAGAGTAAAAATTGTTGCTTATTCTGAATTGGATAGGGACAACGAACAGCTTTGGGATACTTTTTTTAATGCAAAGGATTTTGGGTGGAAGGGTAAGTTGAATCGACAGGAGCTTCAAGAGTTTGTAGACAGTGAATTTGATCTTTTGATTTCCTATTACAAATCAGACATTCTTGAGTTGAATAATATGACAGCTCAGTCTCGGGCAAATTTTAAAGTTGGTATTGCAGATTACGACCAGCGGATGTACGATTTAATAATCGACGTTGCGCCAAAGGATTTTAATATATTCGCCGTAGAATTGAAAAAATATCTAAACGTATTAAACAAAATATAATGACAAAATTTTTAGGTACTGGTATTGCCATTATCACCCCATTTATGGAAGACCTGACCGTAGACCATAAAGCTTTAGAGAAAATCGTAGAGTATAACATAGAAAATGGTTTGGACTATTTAGTTATTAGCGGCACCACTGGCGAGAGCGTAACCATTACCAAACAAGAAAAGAAAGAAATAATAGCCACCATAAAAAAGACGAATGACGGCAGGCTTCCTTTAGTTCTGGGTATTGGCGGAAACAATACCGAAGAAATTAAAAAAGAAATTTCTAGAACTGATTTTTCCGGTATTAATGCCATACTTTCGGTTTCTCCATATTATAGTAAGCCAACCCAAGAAGGAATTTACCAACATTTTAAAGCCATCGCTGAGGTTTCTCCGGTACCGGTTATTTTATACAACGTTCCTGGGAGAACATCTTCTAATATGCTACCTGCGACAACTCTTCGTTTGGCAAATGATTTTGATAATATTATCGCAGTCAAGGAAGCTGGGAACAATACTGCTCAATATTTAACCTTAATAAAAGACAAAACAGACGATTTTTTAGTGATTTCGGGAGACGACGATTTAGCCCTGGGTGTTGTGTTAGCTGGCGGAGCTGGGGTTATTTCGGTTATAGGACAGGCCGTACCTAAAGAATTCTGTAAGATGATAAAACTAGGTCTAGAAGGAAAAGCTAAAGAAGCCTATAAGATTCATTTCCAATTAATGGATATAACCTCTCTAATTTTTAAGGAGAACAATCCGGCCGGAATCAAAGCTGTTTTAAATATCTTAGGACATTGTAGGGATAGTGTGCGTTTGCCGTTGGTTCCTGCTACAGATGATTTAAAAAATTCAATTAAAGCTGCACTAGGCAGTCTAGGATATTAATCTACAAGTTAAAATTTCGCCAAAGCAACCGCTGCCTAAATTTCAATGTATATTTTCGCAGGTAATAATTGTTTTTATTATACGTTGAAATATTGTACCTTTGCAACTTGGTTTTTTGTGTACAAAAGAGCTGGTTATCAAAGCCGATGTATCAACGATCATAACTTAATTCGTTAAATGAAGAAATTTTTTATCATCCTTATTTCTCTTGTTGCTTTTACTTCTTGTAGTGAATTTCAGAAAGCTTTAAAATCTGAAGACACCACAGAAAAGTATAAACTTGCAGAACAATACTTTAATGACGAAAAATGGAACAAGGCAAATAGACTATTTGCTCAGTTGGTTCCTGTTTACAGAGGGAAACCCCAAGCTGAAAGATTGATGTACATGTATGCAAAATCTTATTATAACATGAAGGATTATCATCTTTCTGGTTATCAATTTGAAAGATTTGAAGATGCATATCCCACTAGCGATAAGGCTGAAGAAAGTGCCTTCTTAGGAGCAAAAAGCTTTTATATGTTGTCTCCAATTTTTAGTAAGGAACAACAAGATACCAAGGAAGCGTTAGAAAAACTTCAACTTTTTGTCAATAAATATCCCGAGTCAGAATATCTAGAAGAAGCCAATAAATTAGTTGCTGAACTAGATTATAAATTAGAAAAGAAAGCATTCGAAATCGCTAAGCTTTATAATAAGACGGCTTATTACGATTCAGAAGATTATGAAGCTGCAATTAAGTCATTCGATAATTTCTTGTTTGAATATCCTGCATCTAGCTTTAGAGAAGCTGCGATGTATTACAGATTAGACTCGGCTCATAATTTAGCCATAAACAGTATAGAAAGTAGAAAAGTCCAAAGGCTTAAAGATGCTAAAGGATACTACGATACACTGATAAAATATTACCCGGCCTCAGAATATCTTGAACAAGCTAATGAGATGAATCAAGATATAGATACTGAACTGGCCAAATACAATACTAAAAGTTAATAGATATAAAATGGATCTTAAGAAAACCGATGCACCTGTTTCAACCTTGACTTACGATAGAAATATTATCGACGAGTCAACAAATAACATTTACGAAGCTATTTCTGTTATTGCAAAGAGAGCAGAACAAATCAACACGGATATCCGCAGAGAATTGGTAGACAAGCTTGAAGAATTTGCAACTTACAACGACAGTTTGGAAGAAATCTTTGAGAACAAAGAACAAATAGAAGTTTCTAAGTTCTACGAAAAACTTCCTAAGCCACATGCTCTTGCAGTTCAAGAATGGTTAGATAACAAAATTTATTATCGCACCACAGACGAAGATTCTCAAGAATAATATTTAAAATGTCTGTTCTTAGCGGCAAAAATGTTCTGTTAGGTATTACCGCAGGTATTGCTGCTTATAAATCAGCATTCTTGGTTAGATTACTCATAAAGGCAGGCGCTCATGTTAAAGTTATCATGACGCCTGCTTCTAAGGATTTTGTCACCCCACTTACTCTTTCGACACTTTCAAAAAATCCTGTTTATTCCGAATTCACCGAATTAGACGACCAGCAAAACCCAACTTGGAACAACCATGTTGAGTTAGGTCTATGGGCCGATTTATTCGTTATCGCCCCGGCAACTGCCAATACCATGTCAAAAATGACCAATGGCGTTTGCGATAATTTGTTGATGGCCACCTATCTTTCTGCTAAATGTCCGGTATATTTTGCGCCTGCTATGGACTTGGATATGTACAAACATCCGTCTACAAAGAATTCTTTTGAAAAATTGAAGGAATTTGGGAACATCATGATTCCTGCTAATTCAGGAGAACTTGCGAGTGGATTGGAAGGCGAGGGCAGAATGGCCGAGCCTGAAGAAATCGTAAGTTTTGTAGAAAATCAGATTTTAGATTCTCTTCCTTTGAAAGGAAAAACGGTTTTAGTTACTGCTGGACCAACTTACGAATCAATTGACCCTGTTAGATTTATTGGTAACCATAGCAGCGGTAAGATGGGTTTTGAAATTGCCAAAGCGGCCGCAAATCTTGGAGCAACGGTACAATTAATAACTGGCCCAACTCATTTAGAAGTAAATCACAATTTAATAAAGCTTACAAAGGTTGTAAACGCTGAGGATATGTACCAAGCTGTTCATCAGCATTTCGCTTTAACTGATATTGCCATTCTGTCAGCAGCGGTGGCAGATTACACTCCAAAAAATGTGTCTACTACAAAAATAAAAAAGGATGGAAATACGTTGAATATAGAGCTCACGAGAACTAAGGATATTTTAGCATCTTTAGGTGAAATTAAATCTAAACAAATTTTAGTTGGTTTTGCGTTGGAAACAGATAATGAATTAGCAAATGCCAAGGCAAAATTGAAAAAGAAAAATCTAGATTTAATCGTTCTTAATTCTTTAAATGATACTGGTGCTGGTTTTGGTACATCGACTAATAAAGTTACATTTATAACTAACTTGGAAGAAATTACAGAAACCCCTCTGCAGTCTAAGTCTAAAGTAGCAGCAGATTTGTTTAAGCTTTTAATTGAAAAATACTATGCATAAGATTTTACTTTGCTTCTTTATATGTTTCAGCGGTCTAACTTTTTCACAGGAGTTAAACTGCAACGTGGTGGTAAATGCCCAGCTCACAGGGAATGAAAATGTTCAGATTTTTAAAACCTTAGAAAGACAGATTACAGAGTTTGTAAATAATACCCAGTGGACAAACAGAAAGTTTAGAAACCAAGAGCGTATTGAATGTAGTATGGTAATAAACGTTACCGATTATAGTAGCGATAATTTTCAAGCGACTATTCAAGTTCAATCCTCTAGACCGGTCTTTGGATCTTCCTATAGTACGCCAGTTTATAATTTTAATGATCGAGATTTTTCATTTCAATATCTCGAATTTCAAAATCTGATTTTCAACCCAAACCAATTTGAATCTAATCTAGTTTCGGTCATCACCTTTCACATTAATATGATTTTAGGTCTAGATGCAGAAACGTTTGCGCCAAATGGTGGGGACGACTATTTTAAGCAGGCCCAAGAAATACTAAACTATTCCGCACAGTCTAATTATCAAGGTTGGAAGCCAGAAGATGGACAACAGACTAGATATACCTTGATCGACAATATTCTTTCTACAACTTATAAAGAGTACCGACAAGTTCTATACGATTATCATAGAAACGGTCTAGACGTGATGAGTACTGACCCAAAAGCCGGTAAACAAGTCATTGCAGATGCCATCGCGAACTTAAGAACAATGAACAGTCGCCGACCAAACTCCTTTATCCTACGTGTTTTCTTTGATGCCAAAGCAGATGAGGTTGAACAAATCTTTTCTGACGGACCTTCCGTAAATATTACAAATGTATTGGACAGTCTTAATAGAATTGCCCCGATGCACGCCGCAAAATGGCGAAATATAAGTTATTAGGATTTTCATTTTCTTTCGAAGATCGATTAACTTAGTCTTTCTAAATAATCCTACAAAAATCAGCTATTGTTAACCTCATTATCAATTAAGAATTACGCCTTGATAGATGACTTAAATATGTCATTTAACAAAGGTCTAAGCATCATCACAGGGGAAACCGGAGCCGGTAAATCAATATTGCTCGGTGGTCTTTCGCTAGTTCTTGGAAAGAGGGCAGACCTTAGCGCCATCAAGGATTCTACCAAGAAATGTATTATAGAAGGTGTTTTTGAAATTTCTAATTATCAACTTGAAGATATTTTTGAAGAAAATGATTTAGACTTTGAAAAGAACACGATTCTTAGGAGGGAAATTCTTCCGTCCGGGAAATCAAGGGCATTCATTAACGATACGCCGGTTACGCTGCAAGTGCTTCAAGAATTAGGTTCTAAACTTCTAGATATTCACTCGCAACACCAAACATTGGAGTTGACCAATGATGATTTTCAGTTTCAATTATTGGATGCGCTGGCGAATAACAAGGATTTGTTATCGTCTTATGCCGAAAATTTAGAAGGTTATAGAAAATTGCGAAAAGACCTTGAAAGCCTTCAGAATAAACGTTCAGAGTTGATTAAAGAGTACGATTATAATTCTTTTTTGTTGAACGAATTATTAGAAGCGAAATTAGAATATTTGAATGTTGCTGAACTTGAAGAAGAGATGGAAACACTCTCTAATGTCGAAATGATTCAGGAACGTTTGGGAAGTGCTTACCAAATCATAAATGATGATGAAATTGGCGTCACTCATAGCATCAAGGAGATTAAACAACAACTTGCGAAAATTGCAAGTTTCAAGAAAGATTATCAGCAGATTTACGAACGCATAGAAAGTGTTTCGATTGAAGTAGATGATATTCAGGCAGAACTTGAAGAATTTCAGGGCAATCTTGAAATGGATCCCAACCGATTAGAAGTCATCAACTCTCAGCTAGCAATCATAAATAATCTGTTTCATAAGCATCAAGTGGACGACATGGTTGAGCTTATAAGGATTCGGGAAGAATTAGATACCAAGGTTTCAGATTCTGACGATATGGATTCTAAGATCAATTCGCTCTTAAAACACATCGAAGGCGAAAAGATGAAATTGATTGAAAAAGCAACCGAAATCCATAAACGCAGAGAACAAATAATTCCAGAATTAACGAGTAAGCTCGATGAAATTCTTGAAAAGTTGGGAATGCCAAATTCACGTTTTAAAATTGAAGTTTCGCAGTCGGAATCATTTTTTCTAAATGGAATGGACGATTTGGATTTTCTGTTTTCGGCAAATAAAGGAGGAAACTTTAATGAGCTTAAGAAAGCAGCTTCTGGAGGTGAGCTTTCGAGGATTATGTTGGCCATTAAATTTATCATTTCAAAATACATCCATTTACCGACCATCATGTTAGATGAGATAGACACTGGGGTATCTGGAGAGATTTCAAAAAAGATGGCGAATATCATGCAAGATATGAGCAAGACCATGCAGGTGTTTAGTATTACGCATCTACCGCAAATTGCGGCAAAAGGCGATTTTCATTACAAGGTTTACAAAAAGGTGGTTGATGAAAGCACTAACACCTATCTGAAGAAATTAGATAATGATGAACGAATCGTTGAAATTGCCGAGATGTTGGGAGGCTCAAAATTATCTAATTCGGCTATTGCTCACGCTAAGGAATTATTGAATTAATACTATATTTGTTAAAATCTGAGGTTTTAGCAATAGAATCTAGATTATATAAGGTTAAACCAAACCTATTAGATACATAAAACTTTCAACTAAAAAATATTAGACAATGTCATACGGATTACTAAAAGGAAAACGCGGGATTATTTTTGGAGCATTAGATGAAAATTCTATCGCATGGAAAACAGCTGAGCGCGTTCATGAAGAAGGAGGGAAGTTTGTGTTGACCAATGCACCAATCGCAATGCGAATGGGAACAATTAGGGATTTAGCAGAAAAGACCGGATCAGAAATTGTTCCGGCCGATGCCACGTCTATGGAAGATTTAGACAATCTTGTTGCAAAAGCGGTAGAAACTTTGGGAGGTAAATTAGATTTTGTTTTGCATTCTATTGGGATGTCCGTAAACGTTAGAAAAGGACGATCTTACACTGATCAAAACTATGATTGGACCCAAAAAGGTACCGATGTTTCGGCAATGTCTTTTCATAAAGTTATGCAATCACTTTACAAAGCAGATGCAATGAATGAATGGGGAAGTATTGTTGCTCTAACCTATATGGCAGCGCAACGTGTTTTTCCTGATTATAATGATATGGCCGATAATAAAGCCTATTTAGAAAGTATCGCTCGTAGCTTTGGTTATTTCTTTGGAAGAGATAAAAAAGTTCGCGTAAATACTATTTCCCAATCTCCTACACCAACTACTGCCGGACAAGGCGTTAAAGGATTTGATGGATTTATCGCATATGCCGATAAGATGTCGCCACTTGGAAACGCTACTGCAATTGACTGCGCTAACTATACCGTTACCCTGTTTAGTGACTTGACCAAACGCGTAACGCTTCAGAATTTATATAATGATGGTGGATTTAGTAATATGGGAGTAAGCGATGCGGTAATGGAAGGTTTTATGGATTCATAAGACCGCAGACATTCTTCATATAACTATTTCAATTTTATTTAAAATTTGAATTATTCCTTTATAATACCGGTATACAACAGACCTGAAGAAATAAAGGAACTTTTACAAAGCTTTACTCAGCTTCAATTTTCTTCTCCTTACGAAATCGTAATTATTGAGGATGGTTCTACTATTCCCTGTGCGTCAGTTATTGCTGAATATGAAAATCGATTAGACATCAATTATCTTACTAAGCAAAATTCTGGCCCAGGAGACTCCAGGAACTTTGGAATGAGAGAAGCAGTGGGCGATTATTACATTATTTTAGATTCTGATTGTTTGTTGCCGCCACGGTATTTGGATATTGTTGACCAAAGTCTAAAGTCTGATTTTGTTGATTGTTACGGCGGTCCCGACGCAGCCCATTCAAATTTTAATAACCTTCAAAAGAGTATCAATTTTGCGATGACCTCTGTATTATCTACCGGAGGTATCAGAGGCGGCAAAAAAAATATAAAGGATTTTCAGCCAAGAAGTTTCAATATGGGAATTTCTAGGAAAGCGTTCTCAATAACAAGTGGTTTTCGGAATATTCATCCTGGCGAAGACCCAGATTTAGCAATCAGGATTAAGGAAGCCGGTTTGAGAACCAAGTTAATTTCCGAAGCTTTTGTATATCACAAGAGAAGAATCAGCTGGAAAAAATTTTACCAGCAAGTGAATAAGTTCGGACTGGTACGACCAATACTCAATAAGTGGCATCCAGATTCGTCTAAATTTACGTTTTGGTTTCCAACTCTTTTTTTATTGGGAACAATAGGAGCAATCGTTCTTCTTTTAATGGGCATATTCTGGCCGATTATTCTCGTAGGTCTTTACCTTTTACTTATCTTCCTAACTGCAGTTATTGCAGAAAAGAATTTGATTATCGCAGTACAAAGTGTGATTGCAGTATTGGTGCAGTTAATGGGATATGGTTGGGGATATTTAAAATCCTTTTTTTACGTTAGTATATTAAACCGGAATCCAGAAAAACAATTTCCAAAGTTATTTTTTAAGAATGGCAAATAATCTCAAATCTTCACTTATCAAATCGTTTAGAAATAGACGACTGCATATGTTTGGAGTTTTCGTAATATTATCTTTTATCTTTTTAGTGCTCACCAAATTCTCTAAGGTTTACACCGAGAATATTAGCTTAAATGTAGATTATATAAATCTTCCGGAAGACGTTGCGATAACCTTGCAAAAGCCTAAAAAATTAAATGTCGAAGTATCGGCGGTCGGCTTCAGAATTCTGCTCTATTATTTTAAGGACAGACGATTACTTTTGGATTTAGAACAAGATGTGATTCAGAAAGATTCGGCTTATATCTACGAGCCCATGATTACAGATAAGGCGATAAAGGATAAAATTGGTTATGCGGTAGAGATACTTTCGGTTAAACCAGATTCAATGATTATTCCTTTCTCTGTCTTAGCCTCTAAAATGGTCCCTATAAAATTAGAATCTAATGTTACGCTAGCGCCAGGTTATGATTATGTAGACAGCTTAATGGTAGAACCAGATTCCGTTAGAATCATTGGGCCGGCTAATGTGCTCAAGTCTATAAAGCGGGTTGAGACCCAATTGTATAAAAAGGAAAATGCTGGCGTAAACTCATCTGAGCAAGTTTTACTAAAACCATTAGAAAATAAACAGGTAAAGATGTCCATCAAACAAACGGACGTTGTGGTAAACATCAACAAATTTACCGAAGGTTCGCTACAGGTCCCAGTGAAGATTATAAACCTTCCGCCGAAAGTAAAAATCAACTATTTCCCTAAAACGGTTCCTGTTTCCTTTTACGTTAATCTAAAATATTATAATGATGTTTTGGTTGAAGACTTTGTGGTAGAGTGCGATTATAATGAAGTTAAGGATACTAAGAAATCTTTCTTCACCCCACGTTTGATTAAAACCCCAGAGTTTGTTAGAAGTGCAAAAGTAAAATTAGATAAAGTGGAATTCATCCTAACAAAATGAAAATCGTTGGTCTTACAGGTGGAATAGGTAGCGGTAAAACCACCATTTCTGATATGTTCAAAAAACTTGGTGTCCCCATTTATATTGCGGATACTGAGGCGAAAAGATTGATGAATAAGAGCAAAACTATCCGCACAAAATTGATTAAACTTTTTGGTGCCGAAGCCTATAATGATCATGGTCTAAATAGGGAATTCATAGCTTCTAAAATCTTTAATGATAAGAATCTTTTAGAAGAGATCAATCACATTGTACATCCAGAAGTAGCTGAACATTTTTCAAAATGGATTAAGAATCAAGATGCTCCTTATGTTATTAAAGAGGCCGCCATCATTTTTGAAAATGATATGCAGAATCAGTTCGATTTCATTATCACCGTAGTTGCAGATAAGGAGGCAAGAATCGAAAGACTTCTTAAACGTGAAAATATTTCTCGAGAACGAATTCTGTCGGTGATGGCTAACCAAATGTCTGACGATGAAAAAACTGACAAATCTGATTTCACTATCATCAATAATGACCTAAAAAGGGCAGAAAAATCGGTGTTAAAAATTCATAAATCCCTTCTCCAATTGTGCATAAAATAAGGATTTTAACATTTTTGTTAAGGTAAGGTTAAATGCAAACTCTTCTAAATGTTAAAATCCTAAATTTGATCGATGGGCAAAAAGCTATTCATCTTGTTGGTGGTATTAATGAGTTTGTCTTTAATCGGAATCATTTTCGTTCAGACATTTTTTATTAATAATACTTTAGAAAATGAAGAGAAGCAATTTACACTTAATGTATCTCGCTCCCTTGGTTTAGCTTCAAGATCTTTAGAAGACAAGGAAATGCGAGAATTTAATCGTAATTTCTCCAAAATGTTAGCACAAGGAATAAATCCTGACAGTACTAACATTACGGCATTAGCTTTTCTAAATTACGATGACGCGACCAATGAAACCACGCTTTATCAAAATTCTATTTTGGAAGAGAGTTTTAAAGTGCCCTCTTTGTTCTTTGACATAGGTTTAGACAGTGTTAATATTAGCAGGATAACCAACCAGCGAAAGACCACCATTCTTCAAAATAATCCCGCAATAACGGATTATTCAATTAGTCCCGAAAAGTCTATTAAAGAATTCCGCGAACTTTCTGATGTCGAAAAGAAACAATTTGAGATTGCATACCGCGACCAATTTAAGGAGTATCCAATTTATAAAAGGATAACCACCGAAGAAGTAAGGGATTTGCTGCGATACCAATTTCATAATAATGGGATCAATCTCGATTTTGAATTCGCTATTTATGATGAGGACCTTGCAACCAAGGTACAGTCAGACGATTTTGAATACTATACACCTTCAACCGTTGGTATACCGATTTTCTTGGACAATGATAATAATTCAGATTTTACCTTGTACGTAAACTTTCCCGAAAGAAAACAGTATTTAATGTCTTCAATTTTAGGCATGATGGTATTATCCATATTATTCACCTCAATTATTATCCTAGCATATAGTGGAGCGATTTATCAACTTATAAGACAAAGACAGATAGCCCAAATAAAAACAGATTTCATCAATAACATGACACACGAGTTTAAGACGCCGATTGCAACAATCAACCTGGCATTAGATTCAATTAAAAATCCAAAAATCATTAACGATACTACCAAAGTGTTGAGGTATTTACAAATGATAAAGGATGAAAATACTAGGATGCACGCACAGGTAGAAAATGTACTTAGGATTTCACAGCTAGATAAAAACGAGTTAAATATTACGAAAGAAGGATTAGACATCCACGAGTTGGTAGAAGACGCGATGACACATGTAGAACTTATTGTAGAAGACCGCCAAGGCTATATAAAAACGCATTTAAATGCTGCTAATACCTCGGTATTGGCTAACGAGTCACATTTTACAAATGTGTTAGTGAATATTATGGATAATGCGGTGAAGTATTCTACAGAACGACCAAAGATTGATGTTTATACCGAGAATGTAGGTAACAATGTTCTGATTAGGATTGCGGATCAAGGTAACGGGATGTCCAAGCAGGTTGCGAAACGTGTTTTTGAAAAGTTTTATAGAGAGCCCAAGGGCGATGTGCACGACGTTAAAGGTCACGGTCTAGGTTTAGCCTATGTAAAAAGAATTGTGGAAGATCACCACGGTCATATTTCAGTTGAAAGTGAAAAAGGTAAGGGTAGTGTGTTTACTATTAAATTGCCGTTAATATCATAAATTATGGAAGAACAAAACAAAAAGATTCTCTTAGTTGAGGATGATCCGAATTTCGGAACAGTGTTGAAGGATTATTTGATGATGAACGATTATGAGGTGACGCACGCCAAAAACGGGATGGAAGGTTTCGAGAAATTTAAGAAAGACGATTATGATCTTTGTATTCTCGATGTCATGATGCCGTACAAGGATGGTTTTACCTTGGCCAAAGAAATAAGGGAAAAGAACAGCGAAGTGCCGATAATCTTCTTAACCGCAAAGGCAATGAAGGAGGACGTCCTAAAGGGCTACAAGGTCGGTGCAGATGATTATCTAAACAAACCGTTTGATAGCGAAGTGCTTTTGATGAAGATTAAGGCGATCATACAAAGAAAAGCTACGGACTCAGTTGCAGATAGTAAACAGTTCGAGTTTAAGATTGGAAGGTTTGATCTAAATTCTAAATTGCGTTTCCTGAAATTTGATGGGGGAGATCCAATTAAATTATCTCCAAAAGAGAATGATCTTTTAAGATTATTGGCTTTACATGAAAATGATTTGATGCCTAGAGAATTGGCGTTGACCAAGATTTGGAGAGACGATAATTATTTCACTTCTAGAAGTATGGACGTATATATTGCTAAACTTAGGAAGTATCTAAAACTAGATCCAGAAGTTGAAATTTTGAATATTCACGGGGAAGGATTTAGACTTGTGATAAACAACGGAAGCGAATAATATAAAAAATGTGTAAATAAAAAAGCCTGTCGTTTTCGACAGGCTTTTTACTTTTAAAAACTTAAGTGCTTATTATATAACTTTAACGTTAATCGCATTCAAACCTTTTTTTCCTTCTGTAAGTTCAAATTCAACTTCATCGCCTTCACGAATCTCATCAACTAAACCTGAAATGTGAACAAAATGTTCTCTTTGTGAACCTTCTTCTGTAATGAAACCAAAACCTTTAGTGTCGTTGAAGAATTTTACTGTACCTGTATTCATAAAAATATTAAATTAATTAAGCAACAAAGGTACAGTTATTTATTTTGGCAAGTCAATTTTTTATATTTTATTTAAAAAGAAGGAGAAATCTTCAATCTTGTAAGCGCTGATTATGATAAAGTGAAGCTTTAGAAATTATTAATCTAAGATATATTTTCCTTCTCAATCTTTAAATCGATATCACTTATAACTTCCTCGGCATTAACCTGATAATCATACCATTTAATTCGATTATTTTTCTTAAACCAAGTCAGCTGTCTTTTGGCGAATCTACGTGTGTTCTTTTTTACCTCTGAAACAGCTTCCTCCAAAGAATATTCTTTGTCTAGAAACCTGAAAATTTCTTTGTAACCAACAGTGTTTAAGGCATTATAGTCTTTGAACTGGTATAATTCCTTTACTTCTTCTACGAGACCATCCGCAATCATTAAATCGACTCTAGTATTAATTCTATCGTAGACAATATTCCTATCGGCAGTTAGTCCGATTAAAATCTGATGGAATGGCCGAGCGGGTTTTGGTCTATTCACAAAGTTTGAAAATTTATTTCCTGAAGCTTCACAAACCTCAAGTGCTCTTATCACGCGGTGTGGATTTTGGATATCGATTTTTTCAAATGTCTCAAAATCTAAAAGCTTTAATCGCTGTTGAAGGCTTTCTAGCCCATTTTCTTGCAGTTCAGAATTTAGTTCTTCTCGAATTTTCGGGTCAATTTCGGGGAAATCATTTAAACCGTATAAGACTGCATCAATGTAAAGTCCAGAACCACCAACCATAACGAGGGTATCGTGTTGCTTAAATAATTCTTCAATCTTTAAAAGTGCGTCTCTTTCAAATTTACCAACGTCATAATCATCCTTTATAGAAAGGTTTTGGATAAAATGGTGGGTAACTTCATTGAGTTCGACTTCACTGGGAACTGCCGTTCCTATGGTCATTTCCTTAAAGAACTGTCTTGAATCTGCAGAAAGGATTTCAGTTTTAAAATGCTTTGCTATTTCTATGCTTTGAGACGTCTTTCCAATTGCAGTAGGACCTACAATGGTGATAAGGGTTTTATTCATCTTTTAATCTATAACCACAGCGATAGCAAAACTCCGCGCCATCCTTATGGTTATCGGCCAAACAATTGCTGCACGATTGTGAATTAAGTTGAACCTGAGGTTCTGTAGGTCTCGCTTTTCCGGACGCATCCTTGTCTTTCGACATATTGGTATATTCAGCAGAAACAATGCCGGTTGGCACTGCAATGATGCCGTAACCTAAAATCATGATAATGGTTGCCAAAAATTGACCGAGCGGAGTTTGTGGAGCGATGTCGCCAAAACCAACGGTGGTCAAGGTAACGATACACCAATAAACACTTTTAGGAATGTTAGAAAATCCGTTTTCTTCACCTTCTACCATATACATAACTGTCCCCATGATTATGGCAACGATAATAACTGCGAACAAGAACACCGATATCTTTGCCCTACTTGCCTTAATAGCACTCACCAAATGATTGGAAGCACCCATGTATCTCGCGAGCTTCAATACTCTAAAAACCCTTAAAAGGCGTAAGGCTCTTAATGCTGCAAAAGCGTGAGTTCCGGTAAAAAAGAAGGAAAGATATTTAGGAATGGTAGATAACAAATCGATGACACCATAAAAACTGGTAATATATTTTATGGGTTTGTTTACCGTAATAATCCTTAAAACATACTCGATGCTAAAGAGAATCGTGATAGTCCATTCGGAAATATTTATCAGCTCATGATATTCCCTATCAATTTCATTAACGCTCTCTAGCATCACCAGGATAATACTTGCGATAATGGTGACGAGCAGAACAACGTCGAACAATTTACCGGCAGGTGTGTCTGCTTCGTAGATTATTTGATGGAGTTTATATTTCCAGTTTTTCATATGCTCAATGGCCATGCCCTAAAAATAACACTTTATTTCTTCTTTAAAACAATCAAGCTATTGTTCTGTATATCAATAATATTAGAGATGAATTCCTTTAGATAAGGATAGTATTCTGGAGTATAAATCGCTGATTTAAAGTCGAATTTAAATGCCAACTCAACGCTGTCGCCATTCTCCTGAGCCGAATAACGTAGTGAACCAGAACCGTTAGGCAGGCTGACGTTTCTTTCTTCTGGCAAAGTATCGACTATATAATCAGGACCAAATTCAATTTTAGCGGAATAATTAAAACTATCTGCGTACCCAAAATCTATCGGGTAAGTACGGTCTTGTAACTTAAAGGGGTTAGACTTAAAATTCTTCAACATAAAAGGATTGATGAAGTATTTATCTCCGATGGTTTCTGGTGAATAAGCGATGTCAAAACTTTCTACAAAGATTGGATTTTTCATATCTGCCTCTAAAACTTGGTGATTACTTATTTCGGGGTTTGTATAGTCCCTTTTATTACTTTCTATATAATTAGTAGGATTTTCATGATATGTGATTCTGTTCTTTAAGGAATTGTAGCCAGTGGTTCGCGACTTAAGGTTCCATCAAATTTATCTGACTCGTCATTTAATGATATTACCGCCCTTTGCTGAGTAACCGATGGATATTCTGGTTTAATATCTATCCAATCACTCTTACCTTTAAAATCCAGCAGTCGTCCATATTGATTGAGCGCTCTAAATGGTATTTCACCAAAGCTTAAGTCTTTATCGCTCGCATCTAAAAGGTAATCTTTACCTCCAACGGTTGTTTTTACCAAGAGATAATTAAATTCTGAAAGAACCGGATAAATTCGTGTGATAAAACCATTATTTCGGGTAGAAATTAATACGGGCTTTACTTCGATATCGCTCTCGGAAAGCAAATTGTGGAGTAGCGCATTTATCTCTGAAACCGTTCCCGATTTTTCATCCATGACATTTTTTACCGAAACATCGTGTAAAAAGTTGTTCTTCTTATTTAGAGTGTAGTTTTCCTATACATAATAGAAAATGTGTTTTGCTCTTTCTAAAGGGTCAGAAATAGTTGTAAACGATTCATTTAATAAATCTTTTACTATGCCTGTCCTTTTAAGATGTCTTCCTAAATCCGTATCGCCTTCTATTTCTGTTTCTACCGACTTCCAAGACTTTGTAAAATGGCTTGTTACTCCGTTGAATCCTTGGATTGTTTTTAGTTCGTATTCAATTCTTGCCAAATAATTATCCCGAGTGGTCATGTATTCTTCTTCAATAAAAGCGGGTATATTTTTCATCTTATAAAATGAAACCGTACAGTCTGAGTACAAACCGTTACCCACTTCTATCCAGCTTCTTTCAATTTCTTGTGGCATTTCCTCCAAGGGTAAAGACCCTACCAGCTTAATATTGTAATCGTAATTAGCCGGTATGCTTGTTTTGTATTCACTATGTAATTTCGGAATTGCCCCTTGAAACTCCCAAGGGTAATATTTAAATATAAATGGAGATGTTTTTTTGTAGCTATAGGTAATAACTGAACCTTCTTTTAAATTTGGAAAGGTAAATTTGATAATATTGTAGCGAGAATTATATTCTTCTTCGAAGATTGAGGACTTATCAATGGTAGTCCTAACAATAGAACCATTTTCTAAATTGTAAGTGGTTGCTACGAGATCATGAACTCTTTCCTTTTTGGAACCATCATAATAAAGTGGAATTGTTACGGTACCTTCTTCAAAACCATTTCTATTGAAAATCTTGATTTTCTTTTCAATTAAAGTTGATAAGTAAAATGATTCCTTATCAATATATGATTCGCCTCTTTCATAAATTACCAGGGCGTTCGCCGTAGTATCCGCGGGAAATTTGGATTCTTTCAAATCATTTGCCGATACGGATATTTCAGTTAAAAAATTGGTTTGAGCGGAGGTTAAAATTGTGAAAAGGAATAGGATTGCACTGAATGAGTAGGTTTTCATGCGGGACTGAGATTTAGGATTTTCTTATATCTGTGTTTTTTAATATAACTTTTTATGAGGTGATGAACTTCTGGAGAGTCGTCCATTGGAGTGATAATTGACTTTAATATTTTGGGGTTGTTAATCTGAAAGTTGAGATTATAAAATCCAATACCCATAAATTTTCCTTCTTCGACATAAATAACGCTGCGTTCATCTATTTCCCGACCTTTATCAATAATCGCAATACTTTTATCTGAATAATCGAGATTATCTAGAAGTTTAAGGACTCTTTTATTATAATCTTCGCGGCTTTCAATCTTAAGGCATGCGCCGTTACATTCGTTCACTTTGTAATTAAAACATCCTTGTTCGGTGATTTCTGAGCCCAAACGTCCCATACAGAGATTGTTTTCTTCCAGAATTTTTGTGATATAATGTCTCGCGCTCTGTAGATTGCTGAGAGTGACGATAGGTTGTTTTTTCTTGGAATAACGCTCGATGGAAAGATTAATGTATCCATCCTTATCCGTATGAGAAAGGAGACCGTAAGTAAATAACGGCCTTGTAAATTTATCGTTAAGTGCTGGATCGTGTTTTTTTAGTTCTTCCCGAAATTTTAAATGTGCGATCAAATCGTTTCCGGTCAGTTCGTATTCAACACGAGAAATCTGTTTCTGGATTTGCCTGGATTTTGGATTTGTATCGGTTAAGAACTGACTAATCCTGTGTTTGATGTTCCTGCTCTTACCAATAAAAATAATAGTGCCCTTCTTATCATAAATGTAATACACACCAGTATCGGCAGGAAGTCCTTCAATGATTTGCTTGTGGTCTTTTTTTATTTTTTCTGAAGCATCAACATTGATGGCGTCTTTAACGATATATTTTTCAAGATCCTTACTCAACAGCATTTTGAAGAGTTTAACCGTAGCGATTGCATCGCCGTTGGCGCGGTGCCTGTCGCTGACAGGTATACCGAGTGAGCGCGCAAGTTTTCCCAAACTATAAGATTCTTGTTCTGGCATTAGTGTTTTAGCCAGCTCCACAGTACACAGGCTTTTACGTTTGTAACTATATCCCAAGCGCTTAAATTCGGTTCTAAGAATACGATAGTCGAACTTGGCGTTGTGGGCAACAATAATGCAGTCTTCGGTGATTTCTATGATTCTTTTGGCGACCTCGTAGAACTTAGGTGCGCTTCTTAACATATTACTGTTAATGCCGGTTAGATTAACCACAAAGGGTTGTATCTCCCTCTCGGGATTGATAAGACTTATAAACTGATCGGTGACTTCGTGACCGTCGAATTTATAAATGGCAATTTCGGTAATACCCTCTTCGTTGTATTTCCCGCCGGTGGTCTCTATGTCGAGAATTGCGTAAATCTGTCTTTTCTTAAGATGATGTTATTCCTAAGAACTCCAAACTCTTCCCCACGAGAATAGAACCCTATCTGGATTTTAATAATTTCTATTTCCAAATATACTACTTCCAACCCTAATCATGGTAGTTCCGTTTTTAAGTGCGATTTTGTAATCTCCACTCATCCCGCTAGAAATGGTTGTTAGATTGATATTTGGAGCTTTTTTATCTTCAAATTGATGAAATATTTTTTGTAACCTTTTAAATTCTTCATCAATTTTATGTTCGTCGGTGGTATAGGTAGCCATGCCCATTAGACCAACCACATTAATGTTTTTGAGTTCTTTAAACTTATCAGAGTTGATTATCTCTTCGGCCTCTTTTGCAGATATCCCAAATTTAGAATCTTCTTCTGCAATTTTAATTTGAAGCAAACAATCTATCGTTCTGTCATTATTCTTTGCTTGTTTATTAATCTCTTTCAGAAGTTTTAGACTATCCACTCCATGAATAAGTTTCACGAAAGGTGCCATATACTTAACCTTATTACTTTGTACGTGGCCAATCATATGCCAATTGATGTCCTTTGGTAGAGATTCATATTTATCTACCATATCCTGAATCTTGTTTTCTCCAAAATCACGATGTCCGGTATCGTAGGCTTTCATTATATCTTCATTGGGTTTGGTCTTCGAGACTGCAACTAAGGTCACGCTCTCTGGTAATTCAGATTTAATGGATTTTATATTCTCTTTTATGCTCATTCTAAAACTCGTATATGGTGATGCCGCTTCGTAATTTTGGTTCTATGTAGGTGCTTTTGGGAGGCATCGTTAATCCTTCATCAGCAATCTTTTTCATTTGGGTTATGTCTGCAGGAATCATTCCGAAACCTACTTCATAACGACCACTATCTACTTCATATTTTAAATCTGCGATATCCCGTTTTCCGTTTATGTAAGAGATTCGGGTATCCTTTCTTAAATCGTCGATTCCCAAAATGGGTTTTAAAATAGTTTTATAAAGAATATAAGCATCCAAATCGTCTAAAGAAGAGTCAATGATGAATTGATTTTTTCTTAAATACAGCGAATAGAACTCACCGTCTAAATACATCGTAAAATGATGTCTTTTTGAAGGTTTGTAAACCACCTGACCGCGATTTTCTATCCTGAATATTGCATCAAGTTGAATAAGGAATTCTTCTTTGGTAAGGTCATTTAAATCGCGTACCAGTCGGTTGAATTCTAAAATCTTGACGTCAGATTCAGGGATTAGATACACCATAAAGTACTTATACGATTCGTTTTTACTGACTTCATCCTTATAAAGCAAATATGAGGAAGAGCAACGGTGATGCCCATCTGCAATATATATTGAAGGCATTTGCTCAAATTCATTTTTAATGATTTCAATATGTTCCTTATCACAAACGCACCACAAATAATGCGTATCGCGGTGCGTAGTAGTAAATTCGTATTCCGAACGCTGAAGCTGACAAATTTCAATAATCTTTTCGATATTGCTATTGTCCGGATAGGTAAGAAGCACCGGTTCGGCATTAAAGCCAACCGTTTTCAAATATTCCTTAAAAATCACTTCCCTTTTTTCAATGGTGTCCTCGTGTTTTTTAATGATGTTGTTTTCGTAATCTTCCGCGCTTGCCGCAGCGATTATACCATTAAATTCCTGACCGTCGCGATCAATAATCTTGTAGATATAATAGCAAGGAGAAGCATCTTCAATAAAAATTTCGTCTTCCTTAAACTCTAGATATCGATTTCTAACCAGGTTATATCTCGCTTTACCAGCAATCGTTTTTGCGTAGCGATACCCTGGGTTTATTATATGAAGAAACGAAAAAGGATTATCCCTTAATCGGGCTTCCCGCTGCGCACGGGTATAACTTTGATAAGAACGGGATGCAACAAGACCAACTTTGTCCCGCTTCGGTCGCACTGCTTTAAATGGAATTATTTTCGCCAAATTTTAATTTTGAAAACTTAGTTAAGAAATTGTTTTGAAACATTTTCGGCCTTTCTAGACTCGGAATAATCATAAAAACCTTCGCCCGCCTTCACGCCTAATTTACCGGCTCTTACCATATTTACCAGTAAAGGGCAAGGAGCGTATTTGGGATTTTTAAAACCATCGAACATCACTTCTAGAATTGAAAGGCAAACGTCTAAACCAATAAAATCGGCTAGTTGTAGAGGTCCCATAGGATGTGCCATTCCCAATTTCATCACGGTATCAATTTCTTGTACACCTGCAACGTTATTGTACAATGTTTCAATTGCTTCGTTGAGCATTGGCATTAAGATGCGGTTTGCCACAAACCCCGGATAATCATTGACCAAAACAGGTGATTTTTCAAGTTTGTTACAAAGTTCCATGATGGTTTCTAAAACTTCTTCGCTGGTGTTGTAGCCTTTTATGACCTCTACCAACTTCATAATCGGCACAGGATTCATAAAATGCATCCCGATGACTCGTTCTTGTCTATTTGTAGCTGAAGCAATATGGGTTATACTAATCGAAGACGTATTGGTCGCTAGAATGGTATCATCTGGGCAAATCTCATCAAGCTCCTTAAAAATTTTAAGTTTTAACTGTAGATTTTCAGTAGCTGCTTCTACCACCAAACCTACGTATTCTGTACCTTCCTTAAGGTCTGTAAAGGTTGAAATATTCGCTAAGGTTTGTGATTTTTGTTCTTCTGAAATTTTTTCCTTTGCCAACATCCGGTCTAAATTCTTTTCGATGTTAGACATTCCTTTTTTAAGGGATTCAGGATTTATATCAATTAATTGAACTTTATAGCCGCTCTGAGCAAATGTATGTGCAATACCATTTCCCATGGTTCCTGCGCCAATCACTGCTACATTTTTCATATTTATAAATTTATTTAAGTTTGAATTTTTTTAGAAGCTTGCTATTATTCTATTAGCAATCCTTAAAGCCTCGGTACCATCTTGCAATGTTACCACTGGACTGGTATTATAATTAATTGCATCTGCAAAGGATTCTAGCTCGTCTAAGATGGCGTTATTTTTAGAGACCGTAGGATTATCGAAGTAAATCTGTTTATCGACACCTTCCGCATTTCTGAGAATCATATCAAAATCCCCTGGTGTTTCTGGAGCATTTTTCATCTTAACCACCTCGCATTTTTTATCTAAAAAATCCACCGAAATATAAGCGTCCTTTTGAAAAAATCGAGTCTTTCTCATATTCTTCAAAGAAATTCTGCTAGCGGTTAAATTCGCAACGCATCCATTTTTAAATTGAATCCTTGCATTTGCAATATCTGGAGTGTCACTGATAACTGAAACTCCACTCGCTAGAATAGATTCAACTTCAGAATTCATGACACTTAAGATAATATCGATATCATGAATCATTAGATCAAGCACTACAGGGACGTCGGTACCACGAGGATTAAATTCTGCCAATCTGTGGGTCTCGATAAACATGGGATTATGTATCATATCCTTTACCGCCAAGAACGCCGGATTAAATCTTTCTACGTGGCCAACTTGACCTCTTAGGTTATGCTCCGCGAGAAGTCTTCTTATTTCTTCTGCCTCTTCAACCGTATTCGTTATTGGTTTTTCGATGAAGATGTGCTTTCCTTTATTTATTGCTTTTATGGCGCAGTCATAATGAGAAAGAGTAGGAGTGACGATATCTACCATATCTACGGCATCTATCAGTTCTTCTATGGTTGAGAAATATTTATAACCGAATTCATCCGAAACCTTCTTTGCATTCTCTCTATCGGCATCGTAAAATCCGACTAGCTCGTATTTTTTTGATTCCTTAAGTAACCTAAGATGAATTTTTCCGAGGTGGCCCGCACCTAAAACACCGGCTTTAATCATTCTGTATCGTTTTAAACAAAACTAAGTATTTTTAAGGATAATCTTAGGTCCCAAAATAAATAAACAAACCGTTTATAAATGATGGATAAAATCTCATTTTATATCTTTTATAGAATATTTGTATTGGTTAATTTTAACTTTCCTAACCCAATTATAAATTGATAGATACTTTTAAACACCAAGGTTTACGGCAGAAATTAGTCGATACGATTATAAAAAAAGGAATAACAGATGAAGATGTATTAGCCGCCATCGGTAAAATACCTAGACATCTTTTTATGGACTCTAGCTTTCTAGACCATGCGTATCAGGACAAAGCATTTCCTATTGCTGCCGACCAGACAATTTCTCAACCATATACGGTTGCTTTTCAAACTGAACTTTTAAAGGTTAAAAAGGGCGACACCATTTTGGAAATCGGAACAGGTAGTGGTTACCAAACCGCAGTTTTATTAGAGTTAGGAGCCAAGGTGTTTAGCATAGAAAGACAGCAAAAATTATTTAAAAAAACTAGCAAGTTCTTGCCCAAGCTTGGTTACCGCGCCAAGAAATTGATTTTTGGAGATGGTTATAAAGGTTTGCCTGAGGAAGCCCCTTTTGATAGTATTATTGTAACCGCAGGTGCACCTTCAGTACCAAGGGCGTTGATGAGCCAACTTAAGGAAAATGGACGGTTGGTTATTCCTGTGGGGGTAGAGCATCAGATAATGACACTCTATATACGCCGTGGACCACAAGATTTTGAAAAGCACGAATACGGTGAGTTTCGTTTTGTGCCTTTATTAGAGGATAAAAATTGAGTCTATATTTCGGTGGTAAGATTAATTCCTAACTTAAAATTTAAAGAAATGCTAAAGCAGTTACTTCTATTTATTTGTTTTGTATTAAATGTGAACCTGATTTTTTCTCAGACTGAAAATTTGGATACGTTAGCATTAAAGTATGCTAAGTCCTCATTTTCAGAATTAAAGGAGTTTTTCAGTTTACCCAATAATGCATATTATCCTGAACAGATAGAAAAAAATGTTGTTTGGTGCGAGTCTGCATTCACTAAAAGAGGTTTTGTTACCAAGCGTTTACAGACTGAGACGGTTCCCCTTCTTCTAGCTGAAAGAGAAACAATAGGAGCAAAGAAAACCGTATTGATATACCTCCAAATCGATGGACAACCGGTGGACTCAACAAAATGGTTCCAAAAAGATCCATATGTTCCCGCACTTAAGGAAAAGAAAGATGACGGAAGCTGGCAAGAAATAGATTGGGCGTCGTTACAAGGCAATATCGATAGGGATTGGCGAATATTTTCGCGATCTGCCTCAGATGCTAGAGGCCCTGATATGATGTTTTTAAAAGCAATGGATATCATTAATGATCTTAAAATTTCACCTAATTATAATATAAAGGTCATAATGGACTTTGAAGAGGAATTAGGTTCCCCCCAATTACCAAAGGCGGTTTCGCAATATAAAGAAGAGCTTTCGGCAGATATGCTGGTAATTTTTGATGGCCCTAGGCATTTATCGAATATGCCGACTTTAAGTTATGGAGCAAGGGGAATTGCTACCATTTCTCTCGAAGTCTTTGGCCCAAGAGTCCCTTTACATAGTGGAAACTATGGGAATTATGCACCAAATCCGGCGCTTAAGCTGTCTCAATTACTTAGTGCAATGTGGAACGAAGATGGAAGTGTCGCAATAAAGGGATGGTACGATGGAATTGAAATTAGTGAAGAGGTGAAGGATATCCTTAGCCAGGTACCAGATGATGAAAATAAAATTAAACAGGAGTTCGGCATTGTAGAAACCGATAATATAGGGAATAATTTTCAGGAAGCTATACAATATCCCGCTCTCGGTATATTGGGATTAGAAGCCGGTTGGGTCGGTAAGGAAACTAGAACAATCATTCCTGCTTCAGCGATTGCAGAACTAAATATTAGATTGGTAAAAGAAACTGATGGGGAAAGAATGGTAAAATTATTAAAGGATTATATTCTAGAACAAGGCTATTATTTGGTAGAGGATAAGCCTACGGAGCAAGAACGAATGTCACATGCAAAAATAGCACGATTTAATGCAGAGCTTTCCTATGGAGCCTTTAGAACGGAATTCGATACAGAAATAGGAAAATGGTTGAGAAAGGCCATGATGACTGCCTTTGGAAATGAACCAATACAAATTAGAACTGCAGGAGGTTCTATACCAATCTCTCCCTTTGTGACGACTTTGGGGATACCAGCGGTTGCGGTACCGACGGTTAATCCGGACAATAATCAGCATAGTCCTAACGAAAATATAAGATTAGGGAACTATATAGATGGGATAAAAACGATTACAGCTATCTTGCTAGAAAAATTATAATCAGTCAAACGCTAATAAATCTGGTTCTATAAAGACTCGTTTAGCTTCCTCCATATTGTAAATTTCATCACTGTAATGGGAATCCATTAGAGATTTAAAATCCGTTTTTAGCCTAGGGTATTCTCTGATAAAATCTATAAAAATTTCTGACTTCGATTTCATGATAAAATGATAGACCGAACGAGTAGCAGCCTCGGTTAATGTTTCGTTATATTTTTCTTCAGCTCCAAAACAGCGAACATATTTCTTTAAGTGCATCTTCAAATTTAAGATGGCAATCTCTAAACCATATTTATTAATTTGAATATAGGACAACCTTAAGTGCGCTTCATGGTTAAATAATGCAGGATTTAAAGAACAGTCTTTAAATTGTCTTACAAATTCTTTATCGCTTAGTGATAAATGTGAAGTCATTTTTTTATCTCATTGACCAGTAGGGTAATTGGCAGGAAATGGGGAAGTGACGACTCTCACCAAAGTTAACCTAAATCCCAAAGTTTTTAATCTATAAAGTTGAAAATCTTTAGCCCAAATATCAGAGCATCACCTTCATATCCATTTTGGTAGCTTCTAACATAATCGAGTCTTAAGAATCTTAATTTGCCAAACCCGATATTATCTATCCCAACTGAAAGTTCCTGGTATGGTGTATGATTTTGGGTAGAAAGGGCATGAGCGCCGATAATCAGGTTGTAATTTAATTTATTGAGCAACGGAACTTTTCCTAAAATATAACCGCTAAAATCATGCTCTATATGGGCTTCAAAATAAGATTTGTTGGTGCTCATGGAGTAGTAAGGAAGATTATTAAAAACATCTAAATAATTGGCAGAGGTACCAATATTTGTTTGGTTACCATTAAAATGTTGATAGTCAATAAATGCAATCTTATCTGAATTTAGAAATGTGCCGGCCTTCAAATTATACTTAAAATCTCCTTTATTTCCCAGATTTATATCCTGGCTTAATCTTGCCTTAAATTGGTCGTAGTTATAGTCAGAAATATCTGAGCCGAAGCCTTTTTCATAACCTATATTTAAAGTTGGGTACTTGTCATTTAGAATGTTGAATTTGCTATCAGGATAGCTCATATATTTTTGACCAAACGTTATACTTGCGTTTAAACTCAACTTTAGTATATGATGTTCTTCCAAAGGGGCAATTCCATAAGCGTTTGCATCTAATGGATTATTACTGCTGTAATCACGGTCGTCGTTGTTAAACCAAACTTGGTCAGTATTGTTGAAAAGCGGCTTTCTTTTCTGATACGAAAAAGTTGTAGAAGCCCTTAAACCGTTAAATAATTCTTGGGAATAACTTAATTGGGCGAACGCGTTCTCGTATATTTTTAGATAATTCCTCTCGGCGATAAGTGAATAAAGGGAATTGAGTTTGGGCAAGGAAGTAAGTCCACCATTAAATTGAGTCGCGACAACACCGCCACTTAGCCCTAAAGTATTCCGTTGAATATTATTGAATTTGTAAAATATTGCTGCCGTAGGTCTCCATCTATCTTCGGAATAGCCATAATTAAGATTTAAACTTACATTTAAGTATCTTCTAAATTCATCGTAGTTTTTTCTAAAGAAAAGATCGATGTCAGAATTAAAACCTTGTACAGTATTAAATTTCACCTTTCCAATTGGTGAACCGATACCAAAGCGATAGTCTTTATAGGAATTCTGAAAACTATATCCAGAAACAATATCGAATAGATTAAACTTATTCGCGACCTGGTCTATTGAATCTAAATATGGTTTTGATTCTCGTAAAATCTGAATGCTATCTTTCTTTACATAATCCGAAATCTCTTCCGAGGTGAGTGGCACAGGTCTAATCTTGGCCCAATACAATGAATCTTTTTTGTTGGCCTCATTTTCAAAAGATAGGACTTCACGACCAAAATCCTTGGTTTCGATAATAGGGTTGAAGAGGTAATTATTATAAACTGCGGTAAATGTACCGTTACCGGTTATTCCAAAGATGCCATATTCAAAATCAATGCGTTGGGAAATTAATGCCCAAATATCGTTTGCTTTTGAATATGAAAAGTTCTGGCTAAGAGTAATAATATCTGCCGCGGGTATTTGCGCTTGCTGCCCAGTAATTTCTAATTCTAGTGCGTAAATATCCCATTGGTCCTCTACAATATAGATATAACCTGAAAAGATGCGGTCGTTCTCTCGTTTTGGGATAACCTTTATCTTATTGATAAGATTACCGCGGTCATCAAAGAAAGCTCCGTCTAACTTATACTCATAATAATTAAATGCGAAATCGGCAATCGGTGAAACAATTTCATTCCCCAATTCTACAGTGTTGTTGTAAAGGTTGTAATCCACATCTAGCGCCGCATTAAAGCTGAAACCATTATCGTTACCGCTTACTTTACTAGCGATGATGCGTTCTTTTAAATTATCTGGTTGAAGAAATTCTAATTTTGAAATCGTTTCAGAAAGATAAATGATTCCGCTTCGGGTAGAATCTAATCCGCCGCCAAGGTCTCCAACTTCCTGACCAAGGATTTTTTCTGGCGCATCTTTAATTCTAATCAATCCGCGTGAGTAGAAATCGGCTTTATAGGATTTGATTTTTTCAAGGTTAGATTTTCTATTAGCTATCGCAGCCCGCATTATTTTATTGGCAGGATTTTCATTAGAATTAATAACAACTTCAGAAAGACTTATCTGCTCCTCTTCTAAAATTGTATTTAAAGTATATGGAAAGGTTTCAATCTCTACCGTTTTTTTTATCGTTTTAAAGCCTAAAAACTGAAAGACAATCGTATAAGTATCGGCTGAAGTAACATTCAGTTCATAGTCTCCATCGTCATTGCTGGTGGTGCCTGTAAAAGTGTTTTCAATAAAAATGTTTACGTACCCCAGTGGATTACCATTAACGTCGGTAACTTTTCCACTAATTTGTGCGAAGGCAGTAACGGTAAAAAGGAGGAAAAAAAGTGGTAGTAAAAATTTATTCATAAAAGAATTCTAGAGTTGAAACTTAGATGAAAAATTCTGAGATTCAATCGATAAAGTCAAGCATAGGGAATAACTAGAGTAAGTAATTACGCCGGCTTCTTAAATTTCTCAAAAACTCTTGTTAATTCTATCCAAACGTCTTTTAGATTCGCGGTCTTTAATAGTATCGCGCTTGTCGTAAAGTTTTTTACCTTTTGCCAAGGCAATCTCAAGTTTCGCGAAACCTTTATCATTTATGAATAATAAAGTAGGGATAATCGTAAGACCTTTTACATTAAGCTCCTTCTCAAGTTTCTTTAGCTCTTTTTTGTTGAGCAGCAGTTTACGTTCAGCTTTAGGTTTGTGATTGTAATAAGTGCCATAAAGATATTCTTCAATGGTCATATTAATGACAAATAATTCGCCTCGGTCGTTGAATTCGCAAAAGCTTTCGGCGATAGATGCCTTAGAACTTCTGATGGATTTTATCTCCGTTCCGGTCAAAACAATACCAGCGGTGTATTTATCCAATAGTTCATATTGAAATTTAGCCTTCTTGTTCTTTATTCTAATTTGCTGTTGCATGGGCGGCAAAGTTAAAATTTTAATAGGAAATGCTTAAATTTTCAAAGTCTTTTAATTTTTAAAAATCTTCATCTAAAAGAGAATGCTTTTTGTTTTAGGTACCACATTCAAATTATTAGATTTGTTCAAAATAAATAAAATGCTGTTACGATTTTCTAGATTATTGATTTTAGTCTTCATATTAAATTCTTGTGCAAACAAAACCGAAGATATTGGTAAAGCACAAGGTATTATCAACGATGCCTTTATAGCCTCGGGCGCGAATAAAATTGATAGCTCTATCATTCAATTTAAATTCAGGGATAAATTTTATAAAGCTGAAAGAAAGTCAGGAAAATTTCAATTAGAAAGACGATTCCAAGATACAGTTTTAGGAGATGTGCGCGATGTACTTAACAATTCTGATTTTAAGCGCTATATTGAAAATGCTGAAGTTAATATTGCCGATTCTATGGCAGAAAAGTACAGCGAATCTGTAAACTCGGTCCACTATTTTTCTGTATTGCCTTATGGTTTGAACGATTCTGCGGTAAATTCAGAGTTTTTGGGTGAAGTTAAAATAGGAGGAAAAGATTATGAGAAAATCAAGATTACTTTCGATAGAGATGGAGGGGGTACCGATTTTGAAGATATTTTTATTTATTGGTTCAATCAAGAATCGAAATTGTTGGAATATGTTGCTTATCAATTCAGTGTAAACGGCGGAGGTCTTCGCTTTAGGGAAGCTTATAATCCACGTTTAGTTAAAGGAATTAGGTTTGTGGACTATAATAATTACAAACCCAAGAGCGATACCATAAGTCTTCGCAATCTAGATAAGGAATTCGATAAAAATAATCTGGAGTTCCTTTCTAAGATAGAGCTAGAAGATATTCACGTGTATTAATATTGCGTTAGTTGGCTAGTTGCTTTGCCATCCTTAACCGTGACTTTAAACAATGCGGCGTTGTTGTTGTCATCTAAATCTGGATATTTATTTTCACCTAAAATGGCATTCACAAAAGCCGGCGTTGTATTGCTATGACCAACTATTAGGACAGTTTTACCTTGAGTCTCCATTTTAAAATCCTCATTATAAGAATTGTTGGCATCGTAAATAATCGTTTGTAGATTATTCTTTGAGGCTAGAGGTTGCGCAGTTTCCCTGGTGCGATTAAAATCTGTAGAATAAACCGCATCAAAGTCGACATCGGCTAAGACTTGCAACCATTTTATAGCACGTTCTTTACCTTGTTCATTTAAATGTGGGTTGTCATTACTAGGATCGGTGCGATCCTTTTCGGCATGCCTAATCAGATAGTAAGTGGTGACTTCAGAATTATCGCTGACCACGGTCTTAGTATCTTTTGATTTCTTTTCGTCACAACTGCTCAAGTTCAACGAAAGGCAAATAAATAAACAAGTCATTTTTACCATAATTTCTGAAGATTTAATCATTCAAAAATAAATGAAAATTTATACAGACTCAGAAAACTAGAATATTTTATTGACTAAATAAAGTTAGGCACTATTTGAAGACTGAGCCTAAACCGCAATTCTGTTATTAAGGTTTTCAGTTTTAGCTTGTTGTTGCATCTGAAGCATAGAAACGGCAGTAGTAGTGCCGATTCGCGTAACTCCAAAATCTAGATATCGCAGTGCAATATCGTATTCCCTGATGCCTCCAGAAGCTTTTATCTGTGCCGCTTCCCTTATGGTTTTCTTCATAATCTTAACCGCGGTCAAGGTTGCACCGCTTTTGGAAAAACCTGTCGAAGTTTTTATATAGTCTACCCGAGCGTCTAGGCAAATTTCACAGGCTCGAATGATTTCGTTTTTAGAAAGTTCACTGATTTCAATTGCGGTTTTGAGAGGCGCAGATCCAATGGCAATCTTTACGTCCGCCAAATCTTTTAGAACTGCGATATTATTTCTGCTTTTTAAAAGACCAATATTTATAACCATATCAATCTCGTCGGCACCATTTCTTATGGCTTCCCTAGCCTCATATATTTTTGAGTCGGTAGTGTTGGCACCAAGTGGAAAACCTACGGCAGCGCTTATTTTTACATCGCTGTCCATTAATAATTGTGATGCGATGGTGACGTAAGAACTATTTATACAAACTGAATGAAATTTATATTCTTTCGCTTCGATACATAATTTAATGATATCGCTTTCTGTGGCAGTAGGCAAAAGTAAAGTGTGGTCAATATAGCTATTGATATCCATAAATAAGTCTATGAAATTAGATGAAGATGTGACTAAATCTTCAGATTATTAATTGGTAAAGTCGGTTAGCAGTGTTGGGGCTTGCTGAGGATAAAACTAAGACATAATGCTGTAAAAATCCTATTAACAGCATATATTTTCGACGAAATACATATTAATAAATAAACAAAAAAAAGCAACGTACTCTTTATTAAAGATTTACGTTGCTTCTCATAAATTATTTATTCCTTAAACTCAAATTCTTCGAGTTTAATCGAAACTAAGAGTATCTTAAAACTCTTAGAGTTCTTCAGTAACCAATTTGTCTTGGTTTCTAAATACTAATTCATCATCGAATGAATCCAGCAAAATGATGCTGTCTGTTTTAACTTTTCCGGAGAGGATTTCTTTACTTAAACTATTAAGCACTTCTTTTTGGATAACTCTCTTCACCGGTCTTGCACCATACTCTGGATTAAATCCCTTGTTAGCCAAATAATTTACAGCTTCTTCAGTAGAGTCGAAGGTGATTCCTTGTTTGTCTAGCATGTTCTTTAAATGATCTAATTGAAGACCCACGATTTTATGGATGTCCGATTTAGATAATGGAGTAAACATGATTATTTCATCGATCCTGTTCAGGAACTCAGGCCTAACACTTTGTTTCAACAAACCAAGTACATCTACTTTGGCTGCTTCAATTGCTGAGTCAATATCCTTGGTAGCTTCAAACCGCTCTTGGATTATTTGGCTTCCCATATTAGAAGTCATAATGATGATTGTATTTTTAAAATCCGCAACCCGACCTTTATTATCGGTTAGTCTACCTTCATCTAAAACTTGTAAAAGAATATTGAAGGTATCGGGATGTGCTTTTTCAATTTCATCTAACAACACAACGGAATACGGTTTTCTTCTTACAGCTTCCGTCAATTGTCCACCTTCATCATATCCCACATATCCCGGAGGCGCTCCAACCAATCTACTCACCGCATGTCTCTCAGAATACTCACTCATATCGATTCTGGTCATAGCGTTTTCATCATCAAAGAGATATTCTGCCAAGGCTTTTGCCAATTCGGTCTTCCCAACCCCAGTTGTCCCCAAGAATAAAAATGAGCCAATTGGTTTTTGTGGATTCTGCAAGCCAGAACGACTCCTTCTCACGGCATCACTAACAGCTCCAATAGCTTCTTCTTGTCCGACCACTCGTTTATGCAACTCGTCTTCTAGATTCAGTAATTTTACTCGATCGCTCTGTAGCATTTTTGTAACCGGAATTCCGGTCCATTTTGCCACAACTTCTGCGATATCTTCATAAGTCACCTCTTCTTTGATCAACGAAGTGCCAGATTGATTTTGAAGTTCTTTTTGCAGTTTTTCTAGCCTTTCTTGTGCCTCTTTTATTTTTCCATAACGTATCTCTGCCACTTTACCATAATCTCCGTCACGTTCGGCTTTTTCTGCTTCAATCTTAAAGTTTTCTATTTCAATTTTGGTGGATTGAATATCATCAACCACTTCTTTTTCACTCTGCCATTTCGCATTAAGCTCATTTCGATCTTCTTTGAAATTCGCTAAGTCAGAACGTAGATTCTTCAACTTAGATTCGTCTTTTTCACGTTTAATCGCTTCAATTTCAATCTCGAGCTGCATAATCTTTCTGTCCAAAACGTCTAACTCTTCAGGTTTAGAATTGATTTCCATCCTTAGTTTTGAAGCCGCTTCGTCCATAAGATCAATAGCTTTATCAGGTAAAAAACGATTGGTTATGTAGCGCTCCGAAAGTTCGACCGCGGCGATAATCGCTTCATCTTTGATTCGGACCTTATGGTGATTTTCATATTTTTCCTTAATTCCCCGAAGAATAGAGATAGCGCTTTCGGTATCTGGCTCATCAACGATTACTTTTTGGAAACGTCTTTCTAAAGCCTTGTCCTTTTCGAAATACTTTTGATATTCGTCCAAAGTGGTTGCACCAATCGCTCTAAGCTCGCCCCTTGCAAGTGCAGGTTTTAAAATATTAGCCGCATCCATTGCGCCTTGACCGCCACCAGCGCCAACAAGTGTGTGGATTTCATCAATAAATAGAACGATGTCTCCTTCACTTTCAGTAACCTCTTTAATGACCGCCTTAAGACGTTCTTCAAATTCACCTTTATACTTAGCACCAGCAATCAACGCACCCATATCGAGGGCGAAAATTTGTTTTTCTTTTAGATTTTCTGGGATATCACCATCTACGATTCTATGTGCAAGTCCCTCTGCAATAGCAGTCTTTCCGGTACCTGGCTCACCGACAAGGATTGGATTATTCTTTGTTCTTCTCGATAAAATCTGTAGAATTCTTCTAATTTCTTCATCCCTACCAATAACAGGATCTAGTTTGCCATCCTTGGCCAACTGATTTAAGTTTTTGGCGTATTTATTTAGGCTATTATATGTGTCTTCTTGACTTTGGGATGAAACATTTTGACCGCCACGCAGTTCATTAATTGCCGATTTTAAATCTTTTTCTGAAACACCCTGATCTTTGATCATCTGGGCAATCTTACTTTTTGATTTGAAGATTGCAAGAATTAAATGCTCGATAGAAACATAGTCGTCCTTCATGTCCTTAGCAATAATCGCCGCTTCGTTTAAGGTTTTACCTGCTTCCCTAGAAATCATTATGTCACCACCTTCAACCTTCGGAAAACTTTCAATTTGCTTGTCTAAAGCTTGTTGAATTAACGATACATTAATGTTTAATTTCTTAAGGATAAAAGGCAATACGTTTTCATCAACTTCAAAAATTGCCTTGAAGATATGCTCATTCTCTATTTGCTGCTGACCATAACCTTGAGCAATCTGTTGCGCAAGCTGAATGGCCTCTTGTGATTTTATTGTATAATTATTTAGATTCATTGGATTATTGGATTTACAGTGCAAAGCGTATATTTCAACAATCTTACCACTAAATTTTAGAAGACAAAATGTCTTGTAAAGCCAGTGGTATTCTGACTTTACGTCAGATGTAAGTATGTAAATGAATCACGACTTAGTATCAATAGCAGTTTTATAAATTGAAAACTGACTTTAAACAAAAAAGAAATGGGATTATTTAATAATGTTTTTGGAAGTTCTAATGAGAAAAAGTCTAGAACTGACTTGCCTTGGATAGATTTAAATTCAAACCTTCAACTAGATTCTATTAAGGAATCTTCAGCCGAAAGACCACAAATTATCTTTAAGCATTCCACACGTTGTGGAATTTCGAGAATGGTGATGAATCAATTCGTTGCTAATTATAAATTTGACAAAGAAGAGGCAGATTTGTATTACCTCGACTTGTTGAATAAAAGGGATATCAGTGCAGAAATTAGTAAAATGTTCGACGTTAGACATGAGTCACCTCAGCTAATTGTGGTTAAGAATGGAGAAGTTGTTGCTCACGATTCACATGGTGGCATCAATGATATAAAATTAGAAGAGTTGGTTTAAAAAATAAAAAAAGCCTTCCAAATTAAAGGGAAGGCTTTTTCTTTTATCTAAACCTATGCGATTTTACGATGTTCTTAAATTTCAATTTTAAATCTTCTCCGGTATCAAAAACCATTTGTTCGTTAGAGGGGAAGTAAACTTCTCGGTTGCGGACCAATTCTCTGTCTTCTATGCTCAATGCGCGTTGGTCTCCTTTAAACGTTGCAAAGATGTGGCGAAAGATAAATTCGCTTTCTATAGGATAAGACTTTATAATTGTATTGGTGCTGTCGTTGTAATAATCTACGTTCGCGATTATTTGGGTCGATTTTAATTGTTCATATTCTGTAACCCTCGCTCTTGCCCTAATGATTTTGTCCACTTTAATGTCATTCCCAAGACTGTACTTCATTACATTTCCGTTTCTGTCTAATTTGTATTCCCAGCCATCTACCAAATCGTTCTCCCTCAAATATTCCCTTTGAGTTATTCTTTCTGGTGAAATATTTATTCGTCTCAATAATAATTGCAGACTGTAATCATAATTTATCTGTGGATTTCTCTGTCCATGATAGACGGTCCAAAATTCATCGAGTCCATAAGTGTCAAAATTTAGAAGGTCACTTTCTAAGCGTTGTGGAATAATTTGAAAAGTATCATTCTTAATATTCACCAAAACATAATCAGTTCCACGGGAATAGGCATCATCCATTACTCGACGCACATCTTTGAAGTTAGGATATATATTATCTACATATTTAAACGTGTTGTAAGCTTCCCTAAGCACTGACTTATCATTGCTGTTCAGCATTTTTAAGCCTTTCTCATAAAGATAGAATGAGGTCTTATTTTTATAATCTACAATTGGTAAATCGTAATTCTTAAACCGAAGTTCTAGGGATTTTCCTTGATATTGCAGCGGAAGGACCTCTCGAATCGCTATTTGACGATTATTTAGATTGCTATAGGTTTCGTATATAATCCTGTAATTCTCAGGATTACCATCCACTTTAAGATGCTTTATATCTGCTAAATCATTTTCTTCACCTTTAATAAATGCATCCGCTAAAATTGCGATAAAATCTTGTTTACGCTTGGCTTCCTTATTATTGCGAAGACGGTCCAATGCTTCATTAATAGTATAATCATAGTTGCCACTATTTAAATTGCGTTCTAAATTTTTTCTTCCGCTACAAGAAACGATTAACAGAAGAATTACTGTAGAGAGTAGAAGTGGTCTCATAGGCATAGGTTTAATGTTAGGAACATTACAAAATCCAAGTATAATGCCAAATATTAATAAAATAGCCCCCAAATAAAATATTTGAGGGCTAACTATATGAATGGCAATTTAATGCTACTTTTTCTTTTTAGCTTCAAAAACAGGCAAAATTTGGTTAGAGACTTCGCCAAAACCAATCCTGGTGCCGTCTTTCTCACAATGTCCACGCATAATTACGGTGTCATTGTCCTGGATAAATTTACGTTCTGTGCCGTTTTTCATCATAAGTGGTTTTTCACCTCTCCAGGTCAACTCTAACATAGACCCATAAGAATCTGGAGTTGGTCCCGAAATTGTTCCGCTTCCCATCATATCTCCAGAATTAACCGGACATCCATTTACGGTGTGATGTGCTAGCTGTTGGGACATATTCCAGTACATATATTTAAAATTAGAACGACTTACGATTGTTTCTTTAGCACCTTCAGGTTTAACCGAAACTTCTAGATTTATGTCGTAGCTCTTCTTTCCTTTACATTGTAAGTAAGGTAACTGTGCTTTCAATGGTTTAGGACTTTCAACTTTAAAGGGTTCTAAAGCGTCCAAAGTTACAATCCAAGGAGAAATTGATGAAGCAAAATTCTTCGCCAAGAATGGTCCAAGAGGAATATATTCCCATTTCTGAATATCCCTTGCGCTCCAATCATTCAACAATACCAAGCCAAAGATATATTCTTCGGCTTCGTTAACCGGAATCGGTTCTCCCAAATCATTTGCATCCGTGGTTATAAAGGCCATCTCTAATTCAAAATCCAACAATTTTGAAGGTCCAAAAACCGGGACTTCAGAATCTTCTGGCAAGGTCTGTCCTTTTGGGCGATGAATCGGAATACCAGATGGAATAATGGACGAACTTCGCCCATGATAGCCCACAGGAATATGAAGCCAGTTAGGAAGCAGCGCATTGTCTGGGTCCCTAAACATGCTGCCAACATTGGTTGCGTGCTCTAAACTCGAATAAAAATCGGTATAATCACCAATCTGCACTGGTAATTGCATCTCGATTTCATCTAGCCTAAAACAGATGCGCTCTTTATGAGGAATGTTATCCTTTAAGGTAGTGTTTTTACTATCAAATATTTCGGCGATTCGATTCCTGACCAATCTCCAAGTTTTGCGCCCATCAGCGATAAAATCATTTAAGGTATCTTGTAAAAAGATATCATCGGTTAACGGAATATTTTCAAAGTAGCCAAGCTGATGTAGAGCACCAAGGTCTATCGCCGTATCACCGATTCTAGTTCCTATAGTAATTATATCATCTCGCGTAAGAAACACACCAAAAGGTATGTTCTGTATTGGGAAGTCAGAATTTTTTCCGACGTGCAACCACGATGTTCGATCAGGATTATTAGCAGATAAAGGCATGTGTTTTTGTTATTTGATTGTTAGTTTAATCCTTTCAAACCTACACAAATTTTTTCAGTATGAAATATGCTGAGCAAAATATTTAAAATAGGTTAGCAATATTTATCATTAATAATTTCTGCTGTCAAAACAAACATAATTATTTACAGTATAGAAAGACTTTAACACTAAAATTTTTTTGTCCATTTACTTTAAATATTGTTCAAAAAAATTAATAACTCAGGACGGTTTTAATACCATGTAATGATAGATTGATTTTTGTTATCCTTATTTTTGAAAAAAATTTTAAAAACCTGCAACATGCAAAGAGACGAGCAAATTTTTGAATTAATTGAAGCCGAAAAACAACGCCAACTAAGTGGATTAGAACTGATAGCTTCAGAAAATTTTGTGAGCGAGCAAGTGATGGAAGCTGCAGGCTCCGTTTTGACCAACAAATATGCTGAAGGTTATCCGGGAAAAAGATACTATGGTGGTTGCGAAGTCGTAGATGAAGTTGAGCAGATTGCTATCGACAGAGCTAAAACGCTATTTGGCGCATCTTGGGCGAATGTCCAGCCACATTCAGGAAGCCAAGCAAATACTGCAGTTTATGCTGCCTGCTTAAATCCTGGTGATAAAATATTAGGTTTTGACCTTTCGCATGGAGGTCACCTCACCCACGGGTCTCCCGTCAATTTTTCTGGCAAGCTTTTTAATCCTTCTTTTTATGGAGTTGAAAAAGAAACTGGTGTTTTAAATTACGATAATATTCAAACTATAGCAGAACGCGAGAAACCTCAAATGATTATCGCGGGTGCTTCTGCTTATTCTAGGGATATCGATTTTAAAAGATTCCGCGAAATAGCAGACAGTGTTGATGCTTTATTGTTGGCCGATATTTCTCATCCTGCTGGACTTATCGCCAAAGGGATTTTAAATGATCCTTTACCGCATTGCCATATTGTTACCACTACCACCCACAAAACCCTTAGAGGTCCTAGAGGTGGAATGATTATGATCGGCAACGATTTTGAAAATCCGTTTGGTCTAACCCTAAAGAATGGAAATCTTAAAATGATGTCTTCTTTATTGGATTCGGCCGTTTTCCCAGGAAATCAAGGTGGACCTTTAGAGCATATAATCGCCGCGAAAGCAATTGCTTTTGGTGAAGCGCTAACCGATGAATTTCTACATTATATTATTCAGGTTAAGAAAAATGCTGAAGCTATGGCGAAAGCGTTTAATGAGCGAGGTTACGACATTATCTCTGGTGGGACCGATAACCACATGATGCTTATCGATCTTAGAAATAAAGATATCACCGGTAAAGACGCCGAGCAAGCATTAGTGAAAGCCGATATTACCGTGAATAAGAACATGGTGCCTTTTGACGATAAATCGCCTTTTGTTACTTCAGGAATTAGAGTTGGTACTGCAGCAATTACTACTAGAGGTTTAAAAGAATCGGATATGGCAATGATCGTCAACTTAATTGATGAGGTAATTACCAATCGTAGTGGTGAAGATAAACTTGAAAAAATCGCGGATAAAGTAAACGAAATGATGAGCGGTAGAAAGCTTTTTGTTTCATAATATGAGTATTTAAATTCGTTCACAAAATTTATATCCTGTAAGTCATTTCTCTTCAAATTATTTTGAAGTTTTCCCTGCCTATATCTTTTTCGAATTAAGCAAGTCAATTATTATGTCATTTCATTATAATTGACTTATTTACAGTGGAATAACTAACCAACGAACCACTCTTTTCGAAAATGAAGTATAATGCCTTTATTTCCTATAGTCATCGGCAAGATGACGACTTAGGCGCCAATCTTGAAAAAACCTTAGAGAAATTTGCCAAGCCCACTTTTAAAAGAAGGGCTTTAGATATTTTTAGGGATTCTAATGACCTCTCCGCGGCTGCAGATTTAGGGCAGAAAATAAGAACAGGTATAGATGAATCTGAATATTTTATTTTTATGGCGTCGCCGGCTTCGGCCCAATCCAAATGGTGCCAACGTGAAGTAGAGTATTGGCGAGAGCACAAGTCCATGGACAATTTTCTAATTGCCTTAACTGACGGTGAAATATTCTATGATGAATCTACCTCCGATTTTGATTGGGAACGGACTACCGCACTTCCAAAAAATCTATCTGGCGCATTTGCTGGCGAACCTCTTTATACAGATTTTAGAAATGTAGGAGCCACGGAAACCCAAAATCTCAAAAACAGGGATTTTGAAGGCAAAATTGTTCATATCGCCGCTACTCTCCATAAAAAGTCTGTCGGTGACATGGTAGGTGAGGCGGTGAGGCAACAACGACGAACCATTCGATTGCGAAATGCAGCGATTTCAGTTCTAAGTATTTTGCTGTTGATTGCAATAGGATTATCAATTTATGCGACACGACAAAAAAACAAAGCGTTACTATCTACTTACATTGCTAACTCCCAAGCTCAATTTTCTATAGACCCGACCAAATCGTTGAGGTTAGCAGAATACGCCTATAACTTTGCAGAAAAAAAGGATATGCCCACAAAGGATGCTTCAGAGCAACTAATAAAAGTATTCTATAGTGGATTTGGTTTTTATGTTGAAAATCCAAATTTAGAATTTGACTTTCAGAAAAAAGAGAAATATTCTGATCAAAACAATGAATACTATGTCTGGTATAAAGAAATTGCTGAAAGAATCAATCAGTCGATTCCAATTGGAGATTACTTAGCTAAAAAAGAGGATTTTTATTTTAATCCTTCAACCAACCAAGCTATTTACTTAATTGCGGGAACCGCCATGCCATTTCCTAGGTTATATTTTCTTTCTCAAGATGAATTTTCCAATGAGGCAAAAATAGACTCTGTTGATATCAAGTTGGAAGGCTTCAGCGGCTATACAGCTTATATCACAGATTTGGAAATTTCGTCTGACGGAAAATATTCGATTTTAGGTTCAGCAAACTCTAAATCCGCACTAATAGAAAATGAGGCCTATCATCACTATAATGCAAACAAGGATATATTTAAGGACCGTACCATATTTAATACTTCAAAAGATTATGATATCAGTAACGTCGCTTTCAATAGTGACCAAAATTACATCGCAACTTTAAGTCATGGGGTAGATAATAGCGAAAAAAGAAGATATATCGATTCGACCTTTTACTATTGGAAAAAAGAAGCCTTTCCGTATATCGAAATCAAAAACACAGATAATGAATATGGAAATCTTTCGGTGGACCAACTCTATTATTTCAAACTTGATGAAGAAATGATGGACCTATTTTCTTGGTTTCATTATAAACAGACAATTTATGACTTTAATCATAAACCCATTATTGAATTTCCAAATGCTAAAGGTGCTGATCTAACCCTGACCACCTCATCTGACGGTAGGTTTTCTATAAATTATCAAGGTATTTTTAATGCAGAAAATGAGCTGCTCATTAGGTTAGATATCGATATGATAGACAATCCAGGAATTGCATATTGTTTTTCAACTGATAATAACTTTGTAAAAGTCAGTTATCTCGATGGACCGGAAAGGATATTTGCTCTCGATCCGCAGTTCATAATTTCGCGTATCTATAATCTAAAAGTAATGGGCGCAATCGCCCAACTCAACTCAAAGGATAAGAAACGCTTCTTGATTGATGATTAAGCAAGAAAGCGCTATTGGAGCAAAAAAAGTTTCTTTATTACGGAATATAATTTTTATTTTTCGCCCGTAATTTTAAAACAATTTTTAGGATTTTATGATACATCCAGATACAGAAATACGATTTATAAGTCAAGAAGTTGGCTATGGTGTAGTTGCTACTAAATTTTTACCTGCAGGCACTATCACTTGGGTTCATGATCAATTAGATAGAGAATTTACTCTTCAACAGTTAAACGATTACAACGATCTTTACAAAAACATTTTAGAGACATATTGCTATAGAAACAATAAAGGCAATTATATTCTATGCTGGGATCATGGTCGCTATGTTAACCATAGTTTTAAATCTAATTGTTTAAGTACTGCCTATGACTTTGAAATCGCCATCCGCGATATACATGTTGGCGAGCAACTTACGGATGATTATGGCTATTTAAATGTTTCAGAACCATTTGAACCAATTGATGAAGGTACGGATAGAAAAGTGGTATATCCAGATGATTTATTAAACTTTCACCAAGAATGGGACACCAAAATTAACGCGGCTTTTCCTAACATTATAAATGTGGAACAAGCGTTGCTGCCCGTAATGCATAAAAAGATTTGGGCTAAAGTTGAAAGTCTTATCAAGAAACAAGAGAATCCTGAATCGATTTTAGTTAATCACTATCCGGAGAAATAATTAGCAAAGAGGATTCCATCCTACTAAACTTAGAAGGCCAAGAATTAGGGCAGCATCGCCAAAAATAACTTGGTATTGCTTCATCTTACCTGAAAAGGCAAAAAGCTCATCGCCAATACCTGGGATTTTTGCCAATTTCTGAGGCAACAAAATTATCCCACAAATGATACCGATCAGCGCGTAAATTATACAGTGCCAGCTAAATAGAAATATAAGGCCTATGATTATGATTGCCACACCAATCGTCGCTGATACAGGACGAAGTTTTGCAGCAATATTATTGAAGAAATCGCTCTTACCGTCTAATCTGTCTAAGTGGGTAAGTGCTAATAAAAGTCCTGCGCAGATACAGGCTATGTTGAATAAAAATCCGAAAATCATTATTGTTATTTAAATGGTTCAGTTAAAGATAAGAATTAATACGTGCAAATATTAATCTTCAAAAATTATATGTTGATAAGCTCCTGCATCTGCTTCAGGGGTTCTAGAAGCATTTAGAATATCAAGAGGAACTCGGGTAGCATATAACAAATTTCCTAATCCAATTGCTTTGGATTCTACCCCAATTATCAATTTATTATTAAATGGGTCTAAAAAATCTGGATCGCGATTAAAGATTACATTCTCGTAAAGATTGGTATTGGTGAAATCATAAATGTCATCGGTAAATAATCCATTGGGGTCTTCAAAAAGAATCAGGGAATTGGCAAATTTAAAGTTAAAATCACTACCGTTTTCCTTATCCAAGATAAACTCAGGATTGTCATTACCATAAATAATACAGTTAAAGAAATTAGCTTCTACAAGGTCATTGGTAATGGTTGTATTTTCCTGGTCTACGGTGTAATTATTTAATAGGAGAGAAGGAAATTGTCTAAAACTGTTAGACCAATAATTTGCAATGGTACAATGAATAAAATTATACTTACCTCCCAAAGTACCGGCAAAGGATGATTGACCAGCATTATTGATTACTAAATTCTCGGCGTAGATTGAAGTTGCTCTACCTAAAATCCCAAAGTTGCTAGAATTATAAATCTGGGAATTTTGGATAATCAATTTATCGGTTGCAGCTGCTTGGTCGCCTTCACTTAAAATCCCGACCGCTGAGTTTTTAATGGTAGTGTAGTTGAATTGATTTTCTAAGCTTCCATTATATAACCAAATAGTTCCCCATTGACCTGGGACATCTGCAAAATCTGGCTCGAGTCTATCACCTTCAAAAATTACTTCGTTCTCTAATTTCTCTTGGTCGCTGCTATATTCACCTGAAACTTTAATACTTCCACCGTCGGTAACAATGATACCCGAATTTGCATGAAAATGTATTCGTGCTCCAGCTTCAATAGTTAATGTTTTCCCAGAATCTACGCCGGCATAACCATAAATCACATAAGGTTTGTCGCTCGTAAAATTTAATTCGTCATCAAATAAAAATCGTCCTTCTATGACCGTTTGGTCAACCACCCCATCACCATCTACATCAAAGGACAGCGTTTCCTTTATCAGTTTTCCCGATTCTGTATCGGTGAATCTGTTGGGATAAATAAAAATGGCATCTTTTACCAAGGTTACCAGTTCTACCTTTTGAAAATTATCGGCAGTATCGAATTCTATAGCATCGGTATAAAGAAATTCATTGTTTTGTGAGACCGTATTGTTAATATCGATTGTTGTTTCGATAAAGATATAAAGGCTGTCCTTTGCCAGAAGTTCTACATCTTCAAACTCTTTTCCAATCATGCCATCTACGTTAAGACGATAATTGGAAGCTTCACCTTTAGCAAGTTTAACCGACGGTATCACTATGTCTTCATCGGATTTGTTATACACTTTTAAATTATAAGTGCTAGAGCCAATATTCGTGAAAATTGTGTCGAGATAAACAGTATCTCGTGAAAATTGAAGATTTCCTGTACTAGGTTTAAATTCAAAATCGTCCCTACACGAACTCCAGAAAATTAAAATACTTAATAAAAGAAGGAAAGACAGCAGGTTCTTCATGCAGACAGATCTTATTTTTTTTGAATCTTGGGTAAAAATATAACTTTAGTTGGAATGATTTATTATCGGCTAACCCATTTGTAAAAGCGTAGTACTCAATCTTCCTTGTACTCTTTCAGGATTTTTAAAAATTCTTGGCTAGAGTTGATCAAAGAATCCAACAAAACCATTTCATTGTGCTCTTTTGATAAGTCTGATTTATAGCTTTGGGCGCTACAGTATTCAAGGTATAGATACTTGTATTCTTCAGGTATATTTAAGTTTTTGGTCAACAGTTTTTTGTTGAATAGTTGGCTACTTTCAAATAAAGAATCGAGTTGATAGTAGGTGATGGGTTGCACTATCTTTTTCTTCGCCTTATTCCTTTTAAAAAGTTTTACAATCATCCCACCCAAACGAACTAAATCTAATTCATAACTGCTATAAGTTCCGTAAAGATGTGGATTGTTCTTCATATCATTTTTTAGTTGCATGCCCATGTTCGATTCTAATTCTATAGAATCGAACACTTTTTCTTTACCGCTATCCCTAAGGTCAACTTCGTCTAGTTAATTTAAAATCTTGGTCAGCTCAATTACCAATTTTTGATTAAAGTCAAGTTTTTTTACGGTATAAGTTTTAGTTAAGTGAAAGAGCGAACCAAATGCTAGAGAATCGCCGATTTTTGCCGAAATTTTAAACTCTCCGTCTTCGTTGGTATACGTAAGTATTTCTTGAGTTAGATTACGAACAGCTGCTCCTTTTACGGTAGATTCTGCACCATAAACCACACCAGCTAAGGTTTGTGATTTTACGGAGACAGAAGAAAATAAGAGAAGAAGTAAAAGTGCTTTATACATTCAATATTAGAGTGCTCATTACATCGGCGGCATCCACGGATTTAAATTGTAGACGCTCCTTTCAAATAAAGTGCAATCAATTTTTTAATTGCATTCTGTTATGAGACTTTAACTTGAATTTAAGTACGATTTAAGAAAATAATTCGAAAACTTCTGGGGTAATTCGGGTTGGTTTTAATGTGGTTTTCGACATAAATACCCACTTCGTTTTAGACTTTGCAAGGAGCAAATCGGTATTTTCATCATAAAACTCAACGACCCTTAAGGTGGTAACCGCTTCGGCCTTCTCTACGTAGGTGACTACTTTTAGAACGTCTCCCAATTTGGCAGCATTCTTATATTGAATATGATGATCGATCAAAACCCAAAAGAAATTAGATTCTATTTCATCAGTTATTTTGCTCTTCCAATGTCGCTCTGCGATATCTTGGACCCATTGTACATAACGCACATTATTAACGTGGTCTAAATTATCTAGGTCGCCTTGCTCTACAACTTTATGTTCTTCGAATGTCTGCATCTTATTTTTCAGAAATTTCTACTTCAAAAAGTTTGTCCCAATGCTTCCCGGTTACAAAAATTGTATTTCTTTCAGGATTATAGGCGATCCCGTTAAGAACGTCCAATCCCGGATGCTGGGTCACTTTTTTTCTTAAGGATGAAAAATCCACGACTCCATCAACCGCGCCGGTAGTAGGGTCAACAATTGCTACCCCATTTCTTTGGTAAATGTTAGCGTAAATCTTTCCGTTGATCCATTCCAACTCATTAAGACTCGCAATCTTTCCATTATTGGTGTATACTTCAATATAATCTCCTTCAGCTAAATTTTCTGGATTTAGAGTGTAAATACGTTCTGTACCGTCTGACTTATAAAGTTTACTGCCATCATTACAGAGTCCCCAACCTTCTTTACTGTTACCATAGTTGAAGGTTCTGGTTTTTTCAAAAGTATTGATATCATAAACAAATCCGATATTGGATTTCCAAGTAAGTTGATAAAGATTATCGTTTAAAACCGTTAGGCCTTCACCAAAATATTGGTCTTCTAAATCTATGTTCTTTAAAACTTCACCTGTTTCAAAATTCACTTTTCGAAGCTTCGATTCTTTGTATTGACCAGTACTCTCGTAAAGCTCTCCGTCGTGGAATTCTAAACCTTGGGTATAAGAAGTGATATCGTGAGGATATACATTGATGATTTTGAAAGAATATATTTTAGGTGCAACGCTGCTGTTAATATAAATGACTTTGGAAACTTCAGTAGTATTAGAATTGGCATTAATCGTGGCTGTGATAGTATGCGCACCAAGTTTTAAATCTTTTAAAACCGTATTATCTGTGAAAGATTTAGAATCTAGAGTATAGGTAACAGTTTCGAACTCGGTGTTTTTTCCTTGAGAGATATTTAATTTTAGAGTATCTCCCACCTTAAAATGATCATCCTTATGGTTCGTACTAAGCTCAAAATTATTTTTAGAAGCATTAGAATTGCCGCCGCAAGCTCCCAATAATATTGAAAACGTTATGACGGTGAGGACTTTATATATTGACATTTGTTTAAATTTTCCGCAAGTTATCTTTTTAAAATCAGTTTAAAAAATCATTGCGAAAGTATTAAAAGATGCTATCTTTGCAGCGGCAAGTCCTACACAACCAGCTCCTGCTGAATCCCCCAGGGCGGGAACGCAGCAAGGGTAAGTGGTCGTAGCGGTGTGATGTAGGTAGCTTGCCATTTTTTGTGCCTTATAGTGAAATCTTTTTTCACGCTCTCTAATTTCACAAAACGAACCACCAATTTCCATATTCAGCGTTATTTGTATTTTTAGCTGAAAACAATTCTAATTATTTTAAATGTCTAAAGTCGTATTAATTACCGGAGGGTCTTCAGGAATAGGAAAATCTATTGGCGAATATCTATCTGACCAAGGATTTGTAGTATATGGCACCAGTAGAAACCCGAACAATTATAAGGATTCAAAGATTAAATTGATAGAATTAGACGTTTTACAAGCTGAATCTATCCAGAATGCAGTTTCCGAGGTTATTAATAACGAAGGAAAAATAGATGTAGTTATTAATAATGCTGGAGCAGGAATTACTGGTCCGGTTGAAGAAATTCCGGAAGCAGAAATAAAGAGGAATTTTGAAACAAATTTCTTTGGACCGCTTAACGTCATAAAATCAGTTCTTCCACAAATGCGCCAACAAAATCAGGGTTTAATCATTAATATAACTTCTATCGCTGGTTATATGGGTTTGCCTTATCGAGGTGTTTACAGTGCATCTAAAGGAGCTCTAGAATTGATTTCCGAAGCAATTAGTATGGAGATTAAGGATTTCAACATTAAAATTACGAATGTTGCTCCTGGCGATTTTGCTACCAATATTGCAGCGGGAAGGTTTCATTCGCCAAACCTTAAGGAATCACCTTATCAGCCAAAATATAGCGAGGTTTTAAAAGCGATAGACGAGGATGTTCACAAAGCCGACGATCCCATTATAGTGGCAGAGAAAATATTAGAAATAATCAATAATCCATCTCCAAAACTTCATTATAAAGTAGGGGCTTTTATGCAGAAATTTTCTGTTGGTCTAAAAAGAATACTTCCGGACCGTACCTATGAGAAAATCTTGATGAAACACTATAAACTTTAATTTCGATTTAATCTTAAGAGCTTAAAATTTATATAATATTGATTTCTTTCCAAGTTTAAAATAATCGTAAATTCGCGGCAGATTTAAAATCAACTTCAAACACAACATACATGAAATTTTTTATCGATACAGCAAACCTAGATCAAATTAAAGAAGCTCAGGATATGGGTATTTTAGATGGTGTAACTACAAATCCATCTTTAATGGCTAAAGAAGGCATTACAGGTACGGACAATATTTATAAGCATTATGCAAAGATTTGCGGTATTGTAGATGGCGATGTCTCTGCTGAGGTTATTTCTACGGATTTTGATGGAATGGTTAGGGAAGGCGAGGCTTTGGCCGATATTCATCAGCAGATTGTTGTAAAATTACCTATGATTAAGGATGGTATTAAGGCTTGTAAATATTTTAGTGATAAAGGCGTAAAGACCAATGTAACTTTAGTTTTCTCGGCTGGTCAAGCGCTTTTGGCGGCAAAAGCTGGCGCAACTTACGTTTCCCCATTTATCGGTAGGTTAGATGATATTTCAACTGATGGACTTAACCTGATATCAGATATAAGGTTGATATACGATAACTATGACTTTCAAACGCAAATATTAGCTGCTTCAGTGAGACATACCATGCACGTAATAGATTGTGCCAAATTAGGTGCAGATGTTATGACCGGACCACTAAGTTCTATCACCGGACTCCTAAATCATCCTTTAACCGATATAGGTTTAGAAAAATTCTTGGCCGACTACAAAAAAGGTAACTAGGATTTTTAAAGGGACGCTTTTTGAAGTTTAAATTGGTGATTTTTCACAAAGAAATCTATAGCCTGTTCTACTTCCTCATCAAAGAGATTAATCTTGGGGCCTATAATTACGCCTTCGGAATTTACCATAAGTCCGTTGTTTAAATCGGCGGACAGGGATATAACGCCATCCAAGGCATTTCTAAAGTAGTATTCGTTTTCGGTATTGAATTTATTCTCCTTCAAAGTCTGTTTCCAATAAATTGGTTGATATTCATTTACATTAATTCCTATAAATTGAATATCTGGATATTTCAATATGAGTTTTCTAATGACTGCATGACTCCTCTTAGCTTGAACTTTTCTGTTGGTAGACCAGAAATAGATTAAGGAAGGTTTTCCTTCAACTAACTGCTTAATATTTATGTATTCATTTTTTGTACTGATTAATGTAACATTGGGCAGAGAACTACCTTGCTTAATGTTCATCTTAGCTTCAACGATTTTTCGAATCATTTCCTTGTCATTGTCTACTTCACTGTATTCATTATAAAGCGAAACTAGACTGGCGATTTTTGAAGAATCTTGCTCATAGGGCAAGAATTGCCTAATCACGTCTTTCATCAGATAACTTTCTAGAATGGGATTTTCGATTAAGCTGTCTATAAGCTTTAAAGTTTGTTGATTATATGCCAGAGACTGCTTGTTAAATTTCAACTTATGATTTCCGTCCTTATAATATTCTTGTAAGGCAGAACTTTTAAAATACCATTCTAAATATCCTTGGTATACCGGTAAAGTTGCCAACAACTCATTATTTAAATCTACCGATTCCCTAAATGCATAAAAATCGTCTGGCAGATCGTTAAAGTGAATTAGCTTATCGTAACCGAAATAATTAAATGGGTAAAGCTCCTTATAGAAATAGTAATTATAATTAACGGTAGCCTCCGAAATCTTTTTGAAAAGCTCAGAATTAGACCTTTGAGAATTAAATCGTTGCACTTGGGCAAGTTCATTCAACCTTAAAGAATCGATATATTTATGAAAATCTTCTGGTTCCCTCTTAAAAGCGGCTTCCGGAAGTCGATGAGTATTCTCATGATCCAAGAAAAGTTTCATCAGAAAATTATTTTTCTTCGCTCCTTTTCCGGTAAAGACTAAGGATTCATCAAAATCTCTTGTATTTACTCTAAGCGCTACACTATCATTTTGTTCAAGAACCACCAATTGGTATTCCCCACCATGATTAAACGAATATAGTCCTGGCTCCAAATGCTTTATTTCAAATCTAAATCTGTTATCATCATCAAGATTAATAGTGTCTACATCAATTGGAGAACGGTTAAATAAGATAAAATCATTTTTGGGATTATCTATTTCACCCCCAAAATAAATGGTATCCGAATCTGATTCTGATTTATCATCGCAAGAAGAAATAAGAACAAAAAAGACTAAAAGTAATTTTATATCCATCGTGGGGGTTTAGAAATTATTAATAAAGGTGAATTAAACAAAAATAGCAGAAGCATAGTTTTATGCCTGTTAATGCGCTGTTAAATTAGGCATATGCAAATTCCCTTTAAAAATCAAGGGTTTATAGAGATTATCGACCTTAAAAACCGACAAGCTTTTATTTCATCACATCGTAGTTATTCTTTACTTTTGCAAAAATTTATATCGCTATGCTATCAGTTTCAAATCTTTCGGTTCAATTTGGCAAACGTATCCTTTTTGATGATGTTAATGCCACCTTCACTCAGGGGAATTGCTATGGAATAATCGGAGCTAACGGTTCTGGAAAATCTACTTTCTTAAAGATTATTTCCGGGAAAATGGATCCTACCTCTGGTCACGTTCATTTAGAACCAGGAAAGAGAATGTCTGTCTTGGAGCAAAACCATAATCTTTATGATGAACAAACGGTGCTTGAGACCGTGATAATTGGCAATAAAAAACTATTTAAGATCAAGTCGCAAATCGATGCCTTATATGCCGATTATACTGACGAAAATGCTGAGAAAATAGGGGAGCTTCAAGTTGAGTTTGAAGAAATGAACGGTTGGAACGCAGATAGCGATGCGGCGGCGATGCTCTCAAATTTAGGTATTAAGGAAGAACTTCATTATATGCAGATGAAGGATGTAGACGGTAAGCAAAAGGTCAGGGTGCTTTTGGCCCAAGCTCTTTTTGGTAATCCAGATGTTTTGATTATGGATGAGCCTACCAACGACTTGGATTATGAAACCATCAGCTGGTTAGAAAATTTCTTGGCGAATTACGAAAACTGCGTTATTGTGGTTTCTCACGATAGGCACTTCTTGGATTCGGTTTGTACCCATATTTCTGATATCGATTTTGGAAAGATTAATCAATATTCTGGTAACTATAGTTTTTGGTATGAATCTTCACAATTAGCGGCTAGACAAAAAGCGCAGCAAAATAAAAAGGCCGAAGAAAAGAAAAAGGAACTAGAAGAATTTATAAGACGTTTCTCTGCCAACGTTGCTAAGTCTAAACAAGCAACCAGTAGAAAGAAAATGATAGAGAAGTTAAATATTTCTGATATAAAACCTTCTAGCAGAAGATATCCGGCAATCATTTTTGAAAGAGAAAGAGAAGCGGGTGACCAGATTCTTAATATTGAAAATCTTTCGGTTTCTCAAGATGGTGAAACGCTTTTTCAAAACATACACCTTAATCTTAACCGAGGCGAAAAAGTTGTTCTTTATTCTAAGGACAGTAGAGCTACTACCGCTTTTTATGAAATCTTGAATGGTAATCAAAAACAGGATTCTGGATCATTCAATTGGGGAATAACTACAAATCAATCTTATTTGCCCCTAGACAACAGTGAGTTTTTTACAGGTAAATTAAATTTGGTCGATTGGTTAAGACAATGGGCAAAAACTGAAGAAGAAAGAGAAGAAGTACATATAAGAGGTTTTTTAGGTAAGATGATTTTTAGTGGAGAAGAAGCTTTAAAGAAATCTGATGTTCTTTCTGGAGGAGAAAAGGTGAGATGTATGTTGAGCAGAATGATGATGATGCGCGCAAACGTTTTAATGTTGGATGAGCCGACAAACCATTTAGATTTAGAGAGCATTACCGCATTTAATAATTCCTTAAAGAATTTTAAAGGAACCATCTTGTTTACGACCCATGATCACGAATTCGCCCAGACCGTGGCCAATAGAGTAGTGGAGCTTACTCCGAATGGAGTGATCGATAGATTTCTGACGTTTGATGAATATATGAACGATTCGAAAATCAAGGAGCAAAGAGAAAAAATGTATTCTGTAAGCGTATAAAAAAGAAGCTGAAAATTAATTTTCAGCTTCCATATCTTGTTTTATCTCATCAACTATGAGCGTCGCTTTCTTAAGTTCGTCCTTATGGACAAAGACTTCTTGAAATCCTTGTATAGAGGAACCAAAACCTGCAAGTCTTCCAGACTCTGATTCATCTTTGATGATTGCATTAATGCCTGCATCTTCAAATCTGCCCATCATAGATTGTACCACGACAAAATTTCCGGCGTAAACTTTTATATAATCTGTTGCTTCCATTATATTGTATTTATTCATTTAAAGTACAAATTTAAAATTTAGCACTCAAGAATCTTATTCCATTTAAATTTTTAAGATGAAGATAAAATTTGAAAGATTACAGTTCATCAATTAAATTTTCAAATAGTAAATTAGCCACCATAAAATGAATGGAAAGATGAATACAGATAGATTTTTTGATGCCGTTAAAATGGGCTCTATAAACGAGGTGCATAACTTAGTGAAAGAAAACAATCAGTATATCAATGCTAAGGACCAACGTGGTTTTACACCATTAATTCTAGCCAGCTATTATAACAGGGACGAAGTTGTTAAATTTCTATTAGAAAATGGTGCGGATGTTAATGCTGTAGATGCAGCGGGAAATACAGCTTTGATTGGGGTTAGCTTCAAAGGATTTTATTCTACCGCGCAAATCTTGATCGATAATGGAACGGAAATCAACCTTAAAAATTCTAATGGTGCAACCGCGTTAATTTATGCAGCAATGTTCAATCAACCGGAAATTATCAAACTATTAGTACACCAAAATGCTGACGAAACGATTATGGATGACGCAGGTAAAACAGCGCTAGATTATGCTAAGATGAAAGGTTTTGAAGACGTTTCCAAAATACTTTCAAACTAGTAAATAATTAACTTACTGTTTTTGGACTTGCGAGTTGTTTGATTTTAATATGAAATGCTGCGAATATAAGAGTCATAATTGGGCTTAGCCAATTAAAAATGGCGAAGAAAAAATACTCCGAAACACTTACTCCCAGCACTCCACTTTGATATGCTCCGCAGGTGTTCCAAGGTACTAGAACTGATGTTACCGTACCCGAATCTTCAAGGGTTCTACTTAAGTTTTCGGGAGCCAGACCTCTATCTTTATAAGCTTGTTTAAACATTTTTCCGGGCACCACTATTGCAAGATATTGATCGGATGCGGTTACGTTGAGTGCCAAACAGCTTGCCACGGTACTCGCAAAAAGACCAAAGGTAGATTTTGCAAGTGTCAATAATGACTTTGTAATTCTTGAAAGAGCACCGATGGCATCCATTACTCCTCCAAAAACCATTGCGCAGATAATCAACCAAATAGTTCCTAGCATTCCGGACATACCGCCAGCACTAAAAAGGTCATTAAGTTCGGCACTGCTGGTTTCAACCGAAACATCTACCGTCATTGCCTGCATCACCCCTTTATAAGCAGAGCTAAAGGTTAGGCTATCGGCTTCAGCAATAGTCGCAACAATATTAGGCTGTGCAATAATAGCAGCGACGCCACCAAGTAAGGTACCTATCAATAATGCGATTAGGGGTGAAGTCTTTTTAAGAATCATCAATATCACTGCTACTGGGACTAGGAAAAGCCAAGGAGATATATTGAATGCCGCATCTATGGCGGTTAGTTTATCCGAGACATTTGGGGTTCCGTTGGTGTCTAAATTTAAACCTATAATTACGAACACAACCAGTGTCACTAGAATCGTGGGAACCGTTGTAAACGCCATATATCTTATATGGGTAAAAAGATCGCTACCGGCCATGGCTGGAGCTAAATTTGTAGTGTCGCTTAAAGGCGACATTTTATCACCAAAGTAAGCGCCAGATAATACGGCTCCTGCCGTCATGCCCATAGAGATACCTAGTGTTTCACCAATCCCCACCAAGGCGATTCCTACGGTAGCGGAAGTCGTCCAACTACTTCCGGTGGCGATAGAAATAATCGCACAGATTACAACACTTGCCGCTAGAAAAATCGTTGGATTAAGAATTTGAAGTCCGTAATAAATCATGGTGGGAATTATTCCACTAATCAGCCAAGTACCTGCCAACGAACCCACCATCAATAAAATCAAAATTGCACCGGTGGTTGATTTAACGTTTTCAGCAACTTCTTCCATCATTCTGTCGAAAGATACTTTATTGAAAAAACCCACGATTGCTGCGACGGCAGCACCAAGTAGTAAGATAAACTGATTACTTCCGCTTAGCGCATCATCTCCGAACACAAAAAATACATTGTAAAATAGCATAATCACCAGAGCGATAACCGGGATTAAAGCCTCCCATAGATTAAGCTCGGTATTATCTACGATTTTTTGCTCTTGTATCTGAACTTCAGAGATATTATTTTGATCTTCTTTCATAATTTGGCATTGTGGCGTAATGTTACGATTTTAGAAAAAGTTATGCAAATCGATTACTGTTCTAAAAAATATTGTGATTGCTCTAGTTGTCACTAATCCGGAATTTTGAAATAATCTAAATCCGAACTCCTAAAAAGGGAATATTCAAAGTTTTAAAAAACTGCCATTTAACCTTTTTTTTTGATGAAATCCTAATTTTTTGCATTTCATCGATTGTTTACATTATCAGAAAAGTTCTAAACATGCATTTTGGCGATGTTATATTTTCATATAACGTTAAAGTGAATTTTAACTATCAATTTCAACGACTTTTTTTGAAAAATAGCTAAAACAATTTCAATTTTACACTGCTATTAACAAACTGACCCTACGTTATTTATCTACCTTTTTTTCAATTATTATTTTTACGATTTTATAGAGCGTTTACAATGGTTTTTATACGTAACTATTATGATTTTAACAAATTTTCGGTTTTAACTTTATTTAAATTATGAAAAAAAATTACCTATTACAGGGATTATTGTTCTTTGCGTTTAGCCTAACGCTCATTGCAACCAACAGCGGAATTTTAACGAACTTAGATTCGAGTTTTCCTGGATCCTATAAAACTGAGGAAGCTATTTATGAGCCTATAGTTGAAGTTTATAATTTGGCAGGTGAACGCCAAGACGATTTTTCTCCTGGCGAGACTGCAGTATTACGCGGTACAGGCTGGACTCAAGATTCATTAGTCGATGTGCATTTACACGAAGATCCGGAATACGACCATGACCATGATTATCATAATACGGTAGTAGATAGTATCGGAAATTGGGAAATTCATTATCCAATAGAAAGAAGACATTTGGGTGTTACTTTCAATGTAGAGGTTATTGGATTGCAAAGTGGTTATACTGCTAGGACTATTTTTACGGATGGACCAAATTACACTTTAGCAGTAGGTTCTCAAACGCCAAATCCTGTTGCGGCAGGTAATAGTGCAACATATTCCATATCCATAATTAATAAGAAAGCACAGACTAGTCCAGCTAATGTTACTTTTAATTTAGATCCGTCTATACTACCAAATGTATCATCTTGGAATTTCACTCCTTCCTCTATAAATATAGTTGGACCACAAAATGCTACCTTTACAACCATACTAACAATTGTTACAAATTCATCAGCTCCTACCGGTAATCAGACTTTTGATCTAAATTCTTATTTTAAGGGATCTTCTAGTATAGAAGAAAAACAACCCAATGTTGCTCTTGCTATTACTGCAGCCTCTTGTACTCAACCTACAGTTACTACTGTTAACTCCTGCATTGGAGGAGGTAATGTTACATTTTCTCAAACTGGTGGGAATACAGCTGGAAATTGGACAGTTTCAGGTGGTGGCACAATAACTTCAGCAGGAGTCTTTACCCCAAATGCTGCAGGATGTTTCACAGCAACTTACAGAACCCCTTCAGGAAATTGTACAGATACAAAATCTTTTGTGGTGTTTCCATCTGCACCAGCAGCGCCAACAGTCAATGCAGGATGTGGAGCTATATTCGTTACTCCACCAACAACCGTAACAGGTTTTAATATAGAATATTCTTTTAATAATGGAGTTAACTGGGGAGCAAATACACCACCTACTGCTGATAAATGTGATGGTTATAATATAAAAACTAGATATGCTTTAGCTTCAGCTTGTGGTTCTACTGCGGCGGGTGCTTCTATTGCATGTTCGACTTCGCCGGCAACTAATAGGAAGGTGGATACTACCGCTCCCTCCATTGTTACTGCTGCTTCCAATAGCACCTTGGAATGTGATGGAGCTGGAAACACAGCTGCACTAAATGCATGGTTGGCTTCCAATGGAAACACTGGTGCTGCCTCTGATGCATGTTCTGGTGTAACCTGGTCTAACGACTTCACTGGGCTAAGTGATGAGTGTGGAGCAACCGGTTCGGCTACCGTTACCTTTACGGCTACTGATGCTTGTGGTAACGCTAGTTCTACTACTGCTACATTTACCATAGAAGATACGACCGACCCGACTATAGATGTTGAAGCCTCCAACGAGACGGTAGAATGTGATGGAGCTGGAAACACAGCTGCACTAAATGCATGGTTGGCTTCCAATGGAAACACTGGTGCTGCCTCTGATGCATGTTCTGGTGTAACCTGGTCTAACGACTTCACTGGGCTAAGTGATGAGTGTGGAGCAACCGGTTCGGCTACCGTTACCTTTACGGCTACTGATGCTTGTGGTAACGCTAGTTCTACTACTGCTACATTTACCATAGAAGATACGACCGACCCGACTATAGATGTTGAAGCCTCCAACGAGACGGTAGAATGTGATGGAGCTGGAAACACAGCTGCACTAAATGCATGGTTGGCTTCCAATGGAAACACTGGTGCTGCCTCTGATGCATGTTCTGGTGTAACCTGGTCTAACGACTTCACTGGGCTAAGTGATGAGTGTGGAGCAACCGGTTCGGCTACCGTTACCTTTACGGCTACTGATGCTTGTGGTAACGCTAGTTCTACTACTGCTACATTTACCATAGAAGATACGACCGACCCGACTATAGATGTTGAAGCCTCCAACGAGACGGTAGAATGTGATGGAGCTGGAAACACAGCTGCACTAAATGCATGGTTGGCTTCCAATGGAAACACTGGTGCTGCCTCTGATGCATGTTCTGGTGTAACCTGGTCTAACGACTTCACTGGGCTAAGTGATGAGTGTGGAGCAACCGGTTCGGCTACCGTTACCTTTACGGCTACTGATGCTTGTGGTAACGCTAGTTCTACTACTGCTACATTTACCATAGAAGATACGACCGACCCGACTATAGATGTTGAAGCCTCCAACGAGACGGTAGAATGTGATGGAGCTGGAAACACAGCTGCACTAAATGCATGGTTGGCTTCCAATGGAAACACTGGTGCTGCCTCTGATGCATGTTCTGGTGTAACCTGGTCTAACGACTTCACTGGGCTAAGTGATGAGTGTGGAGCAACCGGTTCGGCTACCGTTACCTTTACGGCTACTGATGCTTGTGGTAACGCTAGTTCTACTACTGCTACATTTACCATAGAAGATACGACCGACCCGACTATAGATGTTGAAGCCTCCAACGAGACGGTAGAATGTGATGGAGCTGGAAACACAGCTGCACTAAATGCATGGTTGGCTTCCAATGGAAACACTGGTGCTGCCTCTGATGCATGTTCTGGTGTAACCTGGTCTAACGACTTCACTGGGCTAAGTGATGAGTGTGGAGCAACCGGTTCGGCTACCGTTACCTTTACGGCTACTGATGCTTGTGGTAACGCTAGTTCTACTACTGCTACATTTACCATAGAAGATACGACCGACCCGACTATAGATGTTGAAGCCTCCAACGAGACGGTAGAATGTGATGGAGCTGGAAACACAGCTGCACTAAATGCATGGTTGGCTTCCAATGGAAACACTGGTGCTGCCTCTGATGCATGTTCTGGTGTAACCTGGTCTAACGACTTCACTGGGCTAAGTGATGAGTGTGGAGCAACCGGTTCGGCTACCGTTACCTTTACGGCTACTGATGCTTGTGGTAACGCTAGTTCTACTACTGCTACATTTACCATAGAAGATACGACCGACCCGACTATAGATGTTGAAGCCTCCAACGAGACGGTAGAATGTGATGGAGCTGGAAACACAGCTGCACTAAATGCATGGTTGGCTTCCAATGGAAACACTGGTGCTGCCTCTGATGCATGTTCTGGTGTAACCTGGTCTAACGACTTCACTGGGCTAAGTGATGAGTGTGGAGCAACCGGTTCGGCTACCGTTACCTTTACGGCTACTGATGCTTGTGGTAACGCTAGTTCTACTACTGCTACATTTACCATAGAAGATACGGCCGACCCGACTATAGATGTTGAAGCCTCCAACGAGACGGTAGAATGTGATGGAGCTGGAAACACAGCTGCACTAAATGCATGGTTGGCTTCCAATGGAAACACTGGTGCTGCCTCTGATGCATGTTCTGGTGTAACCTGGTCTAACGACTTCACTGGGCTAAGTGATGAGTGTGGAGCAACCGGTTCGGCTACCGTTACCTTTACGGCTACTGATGCTTGTGGTAACGCTAGTTCTACTACTGCTACATTTACCATAGAAGATACGACCGACCCGACTATAGATGTTGAAGCCTCCAACGAGACGGTAGAATGTGATGGAGCTGGAAACACAGCTGCACTAAATGCATGGTTGGCTTCCAATGGAAACACTGGTGCTGCCTCTGATGCATGTTCTGGTGTAACCTGGTCTAACGACTTCACTGGGCTAAGTGATGAGTGTGGAGCAACCGGTTCGGCTACCGTTACCTTTACGGCTACTGATGCTTGTGGTAACGCTAGTTCTACTACTGCTACATTTACCATAGAAGATACGGCCGACCCGACTATAGATGTTGAAGCCTCCAACGAGACGGTAGAATGTGATGGAGCTGGAAACACAGCTGCACTAAATGCATGGTTGGCTTCCAATGGAAACACTGGTGCTGCCTCTGATGCATGTTCTGGTGTAACCTGGTCTAACGACTTCACTGGGCTAAGTGATGAGTGTGGAGCAACCGGTTCGGCTACCGTTACCTTTACGGCTACTGATGCTTGTGGTAACGCTAGTTCTACTACTGCTACATTTACCATAGAAGATACGACCGACCCGACTATAGATGTTGAAGCCTCCAACGAGACGGTAGAATGTGATGGAGCTGGAAACACAGCTGCACTAAATGCATGGTTGGCTTCCAATGGAAACACTGGTGCTGCCTCTGATGCATGTTCTGGTGTAACCTGGTCTAACGACTTCACTGGGCTAAGTGATGAGTGTGGAGCAACCGGTTCGGCTACCGTTACCTTTACGGCTACTGATGCTTGTGGTAACGCTAGTTCTACTACTGCTACATTTACCATAGAAGATACGACCGACCCGACTATAGATGTTGAAGCCTCCAACGAGACGGTAGAATGTGATGGAGCTGGAAACACAGCTGCACTAAATGCATGGTTGGCTTCCAATGGAAACACTGGTGCTGCCTCTGATGCATGTTCTGGTGTAACCTGGTCTAACGACTTCACTGGGCTAAGTGATGAGTGTGGAGCAACCGGTTCGGCTACCGTTACCTTTACGGCTACTGATGCTTGTGGTAACGCTAGTTCTACTACTGCTACATTTACCATAGAAGATACGACCGACCCGACTATAGATGTTGAAGCCTCCAACGAGACGGTAGAATGTGATGGAGCTGGAAACACAGCTGCACTAAATGCATGGTTGGCTTCCAATGGAAACACTGGTGCTGCCTCTGATGCATGTTCTGGTGTAACCTGGTCTAACGACTTCACTGGGCTAAGTGATGAGTGTGGAGCAACCGGTTCGGCTACCGTTACCTTTACGGCTACTGATGCTTGTGGTAACGCTAGTTCTACTACTGCTACATTTACCATAGAAGATACGGCCGACCCGACTATAGATGTTGAAGCCTCCAACGAGACGGTAGAATGTGATGGAGCTGGAAACACAGCTGCACTAAATGCATGGTTGGCTTCCAATGGAAACACTGGTGCTGCCTCTGATGCATGTTCTGGTGTAACCTGGTCTAACGACTTCACTGGGCTAAGTGATGAGTGTGGAGCAACCGGTTCGGCTACCGTTACCTTTACGGCTACTGATGCTTGTGGTAACGCTAGTTCTACTACTGCTACATTTACCATAGAAGATACGACCGACCCGACTATAGATGTTGAAGCCTCCAACGAGACGGTAGAATGTGATGGAGCTGGAAACACAGCTGCACTAAATGCATGGTTGGCTTCCAATGGAAACACTGGTGCTGCCTCTGATGCATGTTCTGGTGTAACCTGGTCTAACGACTTCACTGGGCTAAGTGATGAGTGTGGAGCAACCGGTTCGGCTACCGTTACCTTTACGGCTACTGATGCTTGTGGTAACGCTAGTTCTACTACTGCTACATTTACCATAGAAGATACGGCCGACCCGACTATAGATGTTGAAGCCTCCAACGAGACGGTAGAATGTGATGGAGCTGGAAACACAGCTGCACTAAATGCATGGTTGGCTTCCAATGGAAACACTGGTGCTGCCTCTGATGCATGTTCTGGTGTAACCTGGTCTAACGACTTCACTGGGCTAAGTGATGAGTGTGGAGCAACCGGTTCGGCTACCGTTACCTTTACGGCTACTGATGCTTGTGGTAACGCTAGTTCTACTACTGCTACATTTACCATAGAAGATACGACCGACCCGACTATAGATGTTGAAGCCTCCAACGAGACGGTAGAATGTGATGGAGCTGGAAACACAGCTGCACTAAATGCATGGTTGGCTTCCAATGGAAACACTGGTGCTGCCTCTGATGCATGTTCTGGTGTAACCTGGTCTAACGACTTCACTGGGCTAAGTGATGAGTGTGGAGCAACCGGTTCGGCTACCGTTACCTTTACGGCTACTGATGCTTGTGGTAACGCTAGTTCTACTACTGCTACATTTACCATAGAAGATACGACCGACCCGACTATAGATGTTGAAGCCTCCAACGAGACGGTAGAATGTGATGGAGCTGGAAACACAGCTGCACTAAATGCATGGTTGGCTTCCAATGGAAACACTGGTGCTGCCTCTGATGCATGTTCTGGTGTAACCTGGTCTAACGACTTCACTGGGCTAAGTGATGAGTGTGGAGCAACCGGTTCGGCTACCGTTACCTTTACGGCTACTGATGCTTGTGGTAACGCTAGTTCTACTACTGCTACATTTACCATAGAAGATACGACCGACCCGACTATAGATGTTGAAGCCTCCAACGAGACGGTAGAATGTGATGGAGCTGGAAACACAGCTGCACTAAATGCATGGTTGGCTTCCAATGGAAACACTGGTGCTGCCTCTGATGCATGTTCTGGTGTAACCTGGTCTAACGACTTCACTGGGCTAAGTGATGAGTGTGGAGCAACCGGTTCGGCTACCGTTACCTTTACGGCTACTGATGCTTGTGGTAACGCTAGTTCTACTACTGCTACATTTACCATAGAAGATACGGCCGACCCGACTATAGATGTTGAAGCCTCCAACGAGACGGTAGAATGTGATGGAGCTGGAAACACAGCTGCACTAAATGCATGGTTGGCTTCCAATGGAAACACTGGTGCTGCCTCTGATGCATGTTCTGGTGTAACCTGGTCTAACGACTTCACTGGGCTAAGTGATGAGTGTGGAGCAACCGGTTCGGCTACCGTTACCTTTACGGCTACTGATGCTTGTGGTAACGCTAGTTCTACTACTGCTACATTTACCATAGAAGATACGACCGACCCGACTATAGATGTTGAAGCCTCCAACGAGACGGTAGAATGTGATGGAGCTGGAAACACAGCTGCACTAAATGCATGGTTGGCTTCCAATGGAAACACTGGTGCTGCCTCTGATGCATGTTCTGGTGTAACCTGGTCTAACGACTTCACTGGGCTAAGTGATGAGTGTGGAGCAACCGGTTCGGCTACCGTTACCTTTACGGCTACTGATGCTTGTGGTAACGCTAGTTCTACTACTGCTACATTTACCATAGAAGATACGGCCGACCCGACTATAGATGTTGAAGCCTCCAACGAGACGGTAGAATGTGATGGAGCTGGAAACACAGCTGCACTAAATGCATGGTTGGCTTCCAATGGAAACACTGGTGCTGCCTCTGATGCATGTTCTGGTGTAACCTGGTCTAACGACTTCACTGGGCTAAGTGATGAGTGTGGAGCAACCGGTTCGGCTACCGTTACCTTTACGGCTACTGATGCTTGTGGTAACGCTAGTTCTACTACTGCTACATTTACCATAGAAGATACGACCGACCCGACTATAGATGTTGAAGCCTCCAACGAGACGGTAGAATGTGATGGAGCTGGAAACACAGCTGCACTAAATGCATGGTTGGCTTCCAATGGAAACACTGGTGCTGCCTCTGATGCATGTTCTGGTGTAACCTGGTCTAACGACTTCACTGGGCTAAGTGATGAGTGTGGAGCAACCGGTTCGGCTACCGTTACCTTTACGGCTACTGATGCTTGTGGTAACGCTAGTTCTACTACTGCTACATTTACCATAGAAGATACGACCGACCCGACTATAGATGTTGAAGCCTCCAACGAGACGGTAGAATGTGATGGAGCTGGAAACACAGCTGCACTAAATGCATGGTTGGCTTCCAATGGAAACACTGGTGCTGCCTCTGATGCATGTTCTGGTGTAACCTGGTCTAACGACTTCACTGGGCTAAGTGATGAGTGTGGAGCAACCGGTTCGGCTACCGTTACCTTTACGGCTACTGATGCTTGTGGTAACGCTAGTTCTACTACTGCTACATTTACCATAGAAGATACGACCGACCCGACTATAGATGTTGAAGCCTCCAACGAGACGGTAGAATGTGATGGAGCTGGAAACACAGCTGCACTAAATGCATGGTTGGCTTCCAATGGAAACACTGGTGCTGCCTCTGATGCATGTTCTGGTGTAACCTGGTCTAACGACTTCACTGGGCTAAGTGATGAGTGTGGAGCAACCGGTTCGGCTACCGTTACCTTTACGGCTACTGATGCTTGTGGTAACGCTAGTTCTACTACTGCTACATTTACCATAGAAGATACGACTGCTCCAAACCTCAGCGCAATTCAACCGATCAATCCACAACCTATTAATACTTCATTCACTCTACAGGCTCCATCTACCGGAGATAATTGTTCAACTTCAACAGTGAAGTGGTATTTTAGTTCAAATGGTTCTTTTGATAATCCAGCAACAACTGCAAATTTTGAATATGGAGGTACTTTAACTGGCACAAATGCACAAGGTACTTTTTCATCAACTGATTTTATCACTATAGCTAACCCAACTGGGACAGGAGTATATAGTGTGAAGCTTGTTGTAAAGGATGCCTGTGGTAATGAATCAATAAAGACGTATGACTTTCTTGTCATCTACGACCCCAACGGTGGCTTTGTTACCGGTGGTGGATGGATTTATTCTAAACCAGGTGCATTAGTGAGCAATCCAACTGCAGAAGGAAAAGCGAATTTTGGCTTTGTTGCCAAATACAAAACGGGGAAAACCAATTCCACTGAGGTAGATGGCAACACAAACTTCCAATTTAAGGAAGGTGATTTCCACTTTAAGAGCACTATTCATGAGAATATGTCTTTAGTAATATCAGGTGAGAAGAAAGCTACCTATAGAGGACAAGGAACTGTTAACGGGCAAGGAAATCACTATTTTGTAGTGACTGTGATAGATGGTCATGCTCCAGGGGGTAATGGAACTGATTATTTTAGAATTGTTGTATATGCGCCGGGAACCACCTCACCTTCAGGTCAGCCTATTTATGATAATGAGCTAAACCAACCTTTAAATGCTGACGCTACCACTGCTATAGGTGGTGGATCAATTGTGATCCATAAACCTGCGGTAAAAGGCAAAGCATCAAGTGTAAGACTTGCTGCAGAGACCGAAGTTGTTATCAACGAAGTGAAATTGCTTTCTTGGCCAAACCCTTCCAACAGTACTTTTAATATTAAATTAAACTCTCCAGATAACATTTCTGAAGTGAATGTAAATGTGTTCGACCTTAGCAACAAACTTGTTCATACAGCTAAAGTTACCGCGAATACAGAATATAGTTTTGGTGAAAACCTACAAAGTGGAATCTACATTGTTAAGATTTCTCAAGGACAGAGCAACCAATCTGTGAAGTTGATCAAATATTAAGTTTTAAATTATTCAAAATAAATTAAAGGCTCCATCTAATGGGGCCTTTTTTTTTTCAATACTCAATTGTAAAACCACCTTCGCTCAACATGCTTCTTCTAAACATTGTCTAAAGACTAAACATTCGTATTTTTGTATTTCAATTTAAATTTCTTCCCTTTTTGGTGGGATTAACATAGAATATAGCGTTATGAATAAATATGATGTAGCCGTTATTGGCTCTGGACCTGGTGGATATGTTGCGGCAATAAGATGTGCCCAACTTGGAATGAAAACGGCAATTATTGAAAAATATCCTACTCTTGGTGGGACCTGCCTTAATGTTGGTTGTATCCCGAGTAAGGCCATGCTAGATTCTTCTCACCATTACGAAGATGCCATTAAACATTTTGAGGAACATGGTATTGATATTCCAGGAGAAATTAAAGTCAACTTAAAACAAATGATTGCCAGAAAGCAATCTGTAGTTGACCAAACGACTGACGGGATTGTATATCTAATGAAGAAAAATAAAATCGACGTCTATGAAGGTGTTGGTAGCTTTAAGGATGCTACGCATATTACAATTTCTGGCAAGGAAGAGCTAGAGATTGAAGCCGATAAAATAATTATCGCGACTGGTAGCAAGCCTGCAAGTCTTCCTTTTATAAAATTGGACAAAGAGCGAATCATCACCTCTACGGAAGCCCTAGCGCTTAAAGAAATTCCTAAACATATGTTGGTTATTGGTGCTGGTGTTATCGGTTTAGAATTAGGGCAGGTCTATAATAGACTCGGTTCTGAAGTAACCGTAATAGAATACATGGATAGAATTATCCCTACCATGGATAGCGGTCTTTCGAAGGAATTAAATAAAGTCCTGAAGAAGCAAAAAATGAATATCAATGTTTCCCATAAAGTTAAATCGGTTGAAAGAAATGGCGACGAGGTCATTGTGAAAGCTGATAATAAAAAAGGAGAAGAAGTTGAATTTAAAGGTGATTATTGTTTGGTATCAGTGGGGAGAAGACCTTATACCGCTAATTTAAATGCCGAAGCAGCCGGAGTTAAGCTGGATGAACGTGGAAGGGTCGAAGTAAACGAGCATTTACAGACTTCAGCAAAAAATATCTATGCAATTGGAGATGTGGTACAAGGTGTGATGTTGGCACATAAAGCTTCGGAAGAAGGTGTTATGGTGGCGGAAATTATGGCCGGTCAAAAACCACATATCGATTATAATCTAATCCCAGGGGTTGTTTATACCTGGCCTGAAGTTGCTTCAATCGGAAAGACCGAAGAAGAATTAAAAGAATCGGGTGCTGATTATAAAGTTGGTCAATTCCCGATGCGCGCGTTGGGTAGGAGTAGAGCTAGTATGGACCTTGATGGATTTGTAAAGATTTTGGCAGATGCTAAAACCGATGAAATTTTAGGTGTTCATATGATTGGAGCAAGAGCAGCAGATATGATTGCGGAAGCTGTTGTTGCAATGGAATATCGAGCGAGCGCAGAAGATGTAGCCCGTATGTCTCATGCACATCCAACGTTTATCGAAGCAATCAAGGAAGCGGCACTTGCGGTTGACGATCGTGCTCTTCATATTTAGGGAAGCCTGAATACTTGGCAGATATCTAATTAAAATCTTCCAGGAATTTTAGAACTTGCTTTTTGTAAGTTCTGCTGATGGTTAAATCTTGACCTTCAATGGATATAAATTCATTGGTAAAGGATGTGATTTTAGAGGTCGACACAATGAAGGAACGATGGATTCTAATAAAATCTTTGGAAGGTAATTTTTCTTCGATGGTCGAAATGTTTTCTCGGGTAACGATGCTCTTTTCTTTAGTATGAATTTTTATATAATCGCTCAAGCTTTCAATATAGAGAATATCTGAAAAGTCTATCCTTACCATTTTACGGTCGGCTCTGACGAACAAAAGATCACTTTCCTTAGTTTCATTTTTATCGTTAATATCAATGGATTTGTGAATGTTGAAATAGGCGTTAATGGCTTTTAAAAGTCTTTCGAAAGAAATTGGCTTTAGTAAATAATCTACCGCTCTAAGTTCAAAACCTTCAACCGCATAATCGCGATAAGCGGTCGTAAAAATTATCTTTATGTCGCTATTTATTGATTCAGCAAAGGAGATACCGGATATTTCAGGCATATTGATATCCAAAAACACCAAATCTATCTTCGATTTTTGAATAATGCTAAAAGCTTCAAGCGCATTCTTGCATTGGGCAACAACCTTAATACCTTCAATTTTTGAAAGATGCGACTCGATTATCTCTCTCGCTAAAGATTCGTCATCAACTATAATACAGTTAACACTACGATTCATTACCTAAGTTTTTTCTTAGTTGTAAAGCGACCTTAAATTTTTCATTCTCTTCTATTATTTTCAAAGTAAAGTCATCTTTATATAAAATCTTCAGTCGCTTCTTAATGTTTTCTAGACCTATCCCAATATCTGATTTTCTATGATTATTGGATGAATTTTCAATCTTGAAATTTAAAACTTTGCCCACAAAACCTATCTGCATCACAATGCTTTTTTTGTCTTTGATAATCTTGCCGTGTTTAAAACTGTTTTCGACAAAAGGTAACAGCAACATCGGTGCAATTCTATAATCTTCTTGAATGTTATTTTTTTCAAAAACCAAATCTAAACTATCTCCAAATCTCATTTTTTCGAGCTGAATATAGTCTGCTATATGCTGAATTTCTTCACTTAAGAGAACATAGGGCTTATCGGTTTGGTAAAGCAAATAATCCAAAAGACTTGATAACTTCAGTATCATTTCTGGAGTTTCATCCGCTTTCTTTAAGGCAAATCCGTATAAAGTATTTAGGGTATTGAATAAAAAGTGAGGATGTATCTGCATTTTTAGATAATTCAACTCTTGTTCCTTAAGTCTAAACTGGGTTTCGAGGATTTTCTTTTCTAGTTCAGAATTTTCAATGGATGCTTTGCCATTCAGCTTTAATAATTTAAAAGCACAGACAATAGTGACAATCAAGTAAACGCCAACCATAACGAAAACGATGTTTCGGCTGATAGGAGACATCTTATCGATATTAAAATTTGAAAGGTAAATAAGGCCGGTAAATATGGAAATCAGAATTAAATAAGAAGAAATGATTAAAGCGTAGAGTGTGTAAAGACCAAATTTGAAATATTTCTTTTTCAGAAAATAATTGGGGATTAATCTATAGATCATCATATAGGTTAAGCCAATGGTTATGGGCATTAAGAATAGCGAAAAGGAAAAAATATAGTTGATGTCCGAACTTCCAAAACCAAAAAAATAAGTGTAGAAGAATAGCACCCCTAGCCAAAATAACATGTGCAGTGCGGCCTGGGCTAATTTTTTAAAGATGAATTTAAAATTTAATCCTTTCATAGCTTCACTACAATAATAGAGATTTCATTAATGCTGGGCCTTAATTGTAGACGTATGACCAAATTAGTTGGGGATTCTGCAAATTCGTTAAATCCCTTACTAATTTTGCAGTCCGCCGCATTAATAAAATTTGCACGAAGCTTTTAAATAAGTTTGAACTATCAATAACCATTAAAACATAAAGTATGAACTTTTTAGCAACACTTCCGAATCAATTTATTTTAGTAAATCCATTTGTAGATAGGTTTAACGAAGGTGGTCCATTTTTAATGTCGCTGATATTAATCAGCCTTATTCTCTCAATCTACTTTATGTTCCGAATCGGTAAGAATCTTAAAAAAGACGAACGGGAATATAAAAAGTATCTATCACTTTGTGGTGAAGCGGGATTGTTGGCGTTAGTATTAGGCATTTTCGGTTCGGTAATTGGGCTGATAGAGGCGTTTGATGCCATAGAAAGTATTAATAGTACCGAATCCACTGCAATGATGGCCGGTGGGCTTAAAGTGTCTTTGCTTACGATGGTTTTTGGATCATTAACCTTTATCATTTCCCGAATTGCCATTATAATCTTTAAATGGATTCGTAATAGCCATTTCGATACTGTGAGCGTTGATTAATTTAACTGTTAGAACAGGAAATAGCGCAGAGGCGCTATTTTTTGTTTCGTTTATTATAGTTTTTATCGCCCCGTGTTTTAGGCTTTTTATACTTTTTGGCAATTTCCCTTCGATAAGAACCGCCTTGATTTTCTTTTTTATTTTTTTCGCTTTTCTCTTTAAAAGCTTCACCTCTTTCGTTATCCTTATATTTTATAGGATTGTAGTGTTCTCGAGCCTCTGGTCTTTCTTCTTCTGCAAGTTCGGTGGAAATCTCAACGTCTTCAGGAATTTCGTGTGACGGAATTTCCATTTGCATGAGACTTTCTATACCCGTTAAATAGTCTTTTTCCGCTTCAGTCGTAAAAACGATGGAATTACCCAATTTCTCTGCACGGCCGGTTCTACCGATTCTGTGCATATAATTTTCAGGATAAATGGGAGTATCAAAATTTATGACATGGGTAATTTTTTCAATATCCAATCCTCTTGCCATAATATCCGTCGCTACCAGTATCCTTTTCTCTCCAGAATGAAGTTGCTCGATACTTCTTAAACGATAATTTTGGGTTTTATTGGAATGAATGACGGCACATTCATTAGGGAATTGTTCAGCTAGGCTTTCGAACAAGCGGTCCGCAATTTTTTTATAGGCTACAAAAATCAATACTTTTTCAAAAACTTCTCGGTCTCTAAGAAGATTCTTTAAAAGATTCACCTTGGTATAATAATTTGGAACCGAGTATTTTGTTTGGGAAATATTATCTAACGGAGTTCCTGAAACCGCAATAGATACCTTAGCCGGATTAACAAAGTAAGAATTAATTAAGACTTCAACATCTTCTGTCATGGTCGCAGAGAACATGATGTTCTGTCTTCTTGGCGGCAGAATGTCAAAAATATTTATCAGTTGGTGTCTAAAACCTAAATCTAGCATCACATCTACTTCATCAATCACCAATTGGTTAACCGATTTAAGTTGAAGAACCCTGCTTACCGCCAAGTCAAAAAGACGACCTGGTGTTGCAACAATAATATCTTGTCCTTGGGCGACTGCCTGTTTTTGAGTGTTGATGTTGGTCCCTCCGTAAACACCGAGTACCCGGGTATTTATATATTTTGAAAGTTTTTCAATCTCTTCAACAACCTGAACCACTAGTTCTCTAGTAGGTACAATCACCAAAACCCTAGGATTTTCTTGTTTTGAAAATTTTAGATTCCGTAAAATCGGAATCATATAAGCAAAAGTCTTACCGGTACCGGTCTGGGCAATACCAACCACATCCTTGCCAGATGCTACCACACTAAAAGCATGCTCTTGTATTGGAGTAGGATTTTCAAATCCTAAATCATCTAGAGCGTTGTAAAGTGGGGTATTTAAATTTAAATCGCGAAAAGTCACTATATCGAATTAAGCTGCAAAGATAGGCAACTTAAGTTTATGCCTTTAATTGTATTTTTAATTGTCTCTATTCGCTAGAAGTGCTTCTGCCTGTTTCTTCCAATCTTTATTTACTTCTTCCCAATCAGTTTGTATGTCGAAGCTTCTAAATTCTGTTTCTGCGGTTAAATCCTTTACTGGGCCTACCACACTCAGATATTCTTTTTCCTCATCTTCTTCGGATTCATAACTAAAGCTAATTGCATAAAATGTTTCCGAATCTATTTTGATGGTGCCCAATGTTGTTATGGAATTTGGTGCACCATCGTCATATTCTAAGTAATTATTTAATGAAAGTTCGGCGAATGATTCTGACTTTAAATATTTCTTCGGAATGGCATCAAATTTATTCGCATTAGCAAGCGCCTGCATAATCTCTAAACGCCAGTACAACGAATCCATTTTTTGATTGACGAGTTCTATATCGCTGGGTAATTTTGACTCGATTCTAGTAGTAATAGCCAAAAGTTGAAGCCAATCCTCAAAATCCTCATCGATTATCGTTTTGGTAATCTCATCTGCTTTTGGACTATCAATTTTTAGTCCTTTCACATAATTTAAATAGCTTACCAATAAATTATAGCTGCTGAAATCAGTGTCTAAACTATCGTTTTTAGAAGTATTATAAAATTTAAAATCTTCATCCAAAAACCTTAAAAGCGTTTCTTGCCCTCTTAAAATGTCTTCCGATTTATCTTCTTTATAAAGTCGGTTAGAAAGTTCGAGAAGGTTAGCGCGATAATCCCTAAATGCCGTAAGTTTTAATAAATCGTCATAACGTGCCGTGGCTAGACTTAAGGAGTCAGTAAAAGGCGAAAGAATTCTCCAAGAAAGGTCGTAGGTTTTTTTTGGAGGATCTTCAAACAAAAGTTTAATATGAATTTTTTTTGCTTCAACATCATCCAAATAAGTCAACGCAGATAAGACGTTGGCCTTAATTTCATCCGAACTGCTCGAGGTATACTTTTCGTTCAATTTGGTGACAGTCTCACTGTTGTTAAGCTCTTCAAATTTAGAAATAACGGCGACCGCAGTTTCACCGTTGCGTTTTTCATCTGTATAATCCGCGTCGAGAATATCGTACAAAACAGGAAGCTCACTCTCTTCAAAATTATAAAAGCTAAAAGAGCCCAACGCTTTTTTGTAAACCAACGAATCATTAGATTTTAGGTTGTCCCTTATCAAATCGGCTTTCGAGGAGAAATAATCGATCTCAGATTTCTTCTCTAATTTTTTATATGAATTAAATATCTTTTCGAACGCTTCATTCTCTTGGTCTATATAGGCATTTAGGCTAAATAGGGAATTGTTGTCCAACCAAATTTGGTGATGGGTATTAACCTTTGTCTCCTTGTTTTGAATCTTAAAATACAAAGCATCTGTGCCGTCTAATTGAATTGTTTTTTGGCTGATTATTGTATCGTTCCAACTCATCATATCATCTTTTAGTTGGTTATAATAATCTTCTCGACTTTTGATTTTAAAATAGTCGGCCACGGTATTATACTCCAACAAATACATATCACCGGAAGATTTTAGGGTAGTGTAGTAGTCAAAAGTATTTTTGTATTCGGTCAGTTCGTAATCGCTACTGTCTATTTCGGTTTTAGAAACATGAGAGAACAGAATCTTGAAATTTGCGTTTTCAGGCTTAAATTCGAATAGATCCTCTTTCGCATAATCATTGAATTTAAAACTGTCAAAAAAACCATTATCAACCATAGACACTTTATCGGTTGGCCTAATTTTTTGATGAAGCAGAAAATAAGTTCGATTTCCTCTGAGGAAGAATCGTGCGACAGAATGATAATTATCACTTAATTTAATTTCTATCTCTCGACCCTCGTGCCCATCTAAAAAGATGGTTTTAGGTTCACCAATCACAGATACTTTTCCGGCAAGATCATCGATTACACTACTTAGAACTTCGTCTGGATTTTCCATAAAGTAGCCGGTTGGCAAATCATTGTACCTAAATAAATAGGTATCGCCCTTAGATTCATCAAAGCTCGAATACAAATTTATTTTATAGGTTTCGCCGGATTCATCTTGGGGATTTGGCAGCACTCTAGAAATATCGCTCGGTTCGGTTGGAAGCTTAACTGAAAAGGCTCCGGCAGTATTTGTATAATTAATCCAAGGTGAATTTTCTTTGGTTGCAGGCGCGCTGCTGCTAAAACTCTTGAAGAATTCTTCTATGTTGGAAGCGTTTTTAGAATCCTTAAAATCTTCTACCGACTGGTAATACAAATGACCGTTCGTAAAAGTAAATTGCGTCTTTAAATCCCGTTTTTCATTAATGTTGATGGCGGCTAAGTACCTCGCGCCGTTATTAAATTTTTGTTTTTTCTTGTCGACAATCTTCCCACGAACGTTTTTTGCAATATTCTCGATAAAATTCAAAACCGCATCTTCTGGATCAATATCCTTATTGTTTCTCATATCGATTGCGAAAAACGAGTAGATTCTTTTGGTTTCAGGTTCGTTAAAGTTGAAGATTGTGAAGGTATCATAAGCATCTTCGTAATTCGGCTCGGCTGGAATTTTTAAACTATAACCTGCATTCTCATCAACATATTCGTGCCAATTTTTTTGGTTTTGTGAGCTAACGGCTAGGCTGAAAAAAAGACAGACTGAAAGCAGGAACAAGTTGAAGAATTTGTGCGAAAGATTGTAAAGCATGGGCATAGGTTAAATTGAAGCGAATATAAATTAGTTGCTTGCCCCGAGAATAGATAGATTCTTAATAATTTTACCCTTTTAACTCTACTATTATTTTGAGAATAAACCAAAGCCAGCATATCGCTAGGCCTGAGCAATATAAAAAAAAATTGTTGCTTTGGGCCCAAAGTTCTGGGCGGCATATTTGGCTCGATTCTAATGGTCACCAAGATAAATATTCAAAATACGAAGCGGTGCTGGCAGTTGGCGCACATTCTGAAATACAAGCTGACCAAACTACTTTTGACTCCTTGCAGGATTTTCGAAATAAAACCAATGATTATATTTTCGGATACCTTTCTTATGACCTTAAAAATGAACTTGAAGATTTGAAATCCAATAATCTAGATGAACTAGACTTTCCTCAACTCTACTTTTTTCAGCCCAAAAAAATATTTTTTATTCAAGGCAAAACCTTGACTGCTTCCTATTTAAAGGACTATCAATCTGAAATTGCTGAGGATTTATCGGCAATTTCAAATTATATATTTCCTCTTAAAGAAGGGCACAAGCAAGAACCTATAAAAATCAAAATGAGGATTTTTAAGGATGAATATTTTAAGAAGCTCGAGCAGATGTTGTTTCACATTCATCGAGGAGATATCTATGAAGCTAATCTTTGCCAAGAATTTTATGCAGAAAATTACAATCTTGACCCAGTAAATACTTTCTTTAAATTAACTGAAATATCCGAGGCGCCTTTTTCGGCTTATCTAAAGCTAGAGGATAAATACGTGATTTCCGCTTCACCTGAGCGGTATTTACAGCGTGTTGGTACGCAAGTGATATCACAACCAATTAAGGGGACTGCAAGGCGTTCAAATAACCCAGAAGAAGACCAAAAACTAAAGAATCAGCTTTCTGAAGATGAAAAGGAGCTGAGTGAAAATATTATGATTGTAGATATGGTGAGAAATGACCTTTCGCAAACATCGATTAAGGGTTCTGTAAAAGTTGAAGAACTCTGCAAAGTATACAGTTATAAGCAAGTGCATCAGATGATTTCGACCATTTCTTCTCAAGTTCATCCAGATGCAGATTCTGTAGAAATCATCAAAAGCACTTTCCCGATGGGAAGTATGACCGGTGCTCCAAAGATTTCGGCAATGAAAATCATCGAGCAATTAGAGGAAACTAAAAGAGGCTTGTATTCTGGTGCGATTGGGTATTTTGAGCCCAACGGCGATTTTGATTTTAATGTGGTTATCCGTTCGATATTATATAATAAGACCAAAAAGTATGTATCATTTTCCGTCGGTAGCGCTATCACGGCAAAGAGTGATGCTGATAAAGAATACGAGGAATGTCTGATAAAGGCAAAGGCGATGCGAGATGTTTTGGAAGGCAATTAGCTTGAAAAACTTATAACATTATCAATTCTCCCCATTTAGGATTAATTTTAGGGCGTGCTAGAAAATTTCAAAAGTCATATTGAGCAAAACCTTTACTTTTTAAGTGATAAAAAGTTATTGATTGCCAATTCTTCCGGCTTAGATAGCATAGTGCTCACAAATCTATGTGTCAATGCTGGACTTACTGTTTCCTTAGCCCACTGTAATTTTAATCTTAGGGGAAAAGAAAGTGATGGCGATGAAGAATTTATCATGGATCTTGGAGAAGAACTCGATTTAGAAGTCTTTGTTCAGCATTTTGATACCAAAGCATACGCCAAAGAAAACAAACTCTCAACCCAAGAAGCAGCCAGAAATTTAAGATACCAATGGTTTGCTGACTTAGCAAAGGCCTTAAATTTTGATTTTATTTTGACCGCACATCATCTAGATGATAATTTAGAGACGTTCCTTATCAACTTTTCGAGGGGAACCGGCTTGGACGGATTAACCGGAATCCCAGAAATTAACGGAAATATTGTACGGCCCCTTCTTCCATTTTCAAGGGAACAAATTGAAGTTTATGCCATCGAAAATAATTTTAAATGGAGAGAAGATAGTAGCAATGCAACGACTGATTATTTAAGAAATAAAGTTCGGCATGATATTATTCCCACCTTAAAAAATATCACACCACAGTTGTTGGCGAATTTCCAAAACACAACTTCTCATTTAAAGGAAATTAGAGATATTGTAGACGATAGAATAGACGAAATTTCAGACTTAATTATTGAGGAGATTGATGAATATTCGCTTCATTTTAATAGTGAAGAAATACTTAAATTGAATAACCCTAAAGCATATTTATATCAGATACTTAAGGAGTATAAATTTACTGAGTGGAATGATGTTTATGATTTACTGGAAGCACAAAGTGGAAAAATAATTTATTCCGAAAAGTACCGACTTTTAAAAGATAGAAAATATATTATACTTAGTGAGAAAAAGTCGTCGGATAATGTCCAAGATTTTGTAATTTCTGAAGACCTAAATGAAGTTAATTTTGGGAATGCAACTTTGATTTTTTCTATAGCAGACTCCATTAATGAGCCTTCGCAAAATAGTCTTCATGCCGATTTCGATACCTTGAATTTTCCCCTGAAATTGAGACGATGGCAAGAAGGGGATTATTTTTATCCATTAGGGTTAGGAGGCAAGAAAAAGCTGAGTAAATTTTTTAAGGACGAAAAGTTTTCAAAGATTGAAAAGGAGGAAAGCTGGTTAATGACCTCGCAAGGTAATATTGTTTGGGTACTAGGACATCGGATGGACGAAAGATTTAAAGTGACATCAAAAACAAAACAGATATTAAAAGCAGACTTTTTGCTGAACAATTTAAAAAGCGAAGATTGAAGATTAAAGGACAGATTGTAGATATTTTAAAACGCGAGATATTTTCAGGAGAAGTTACCATTACCGATGGAAAAATTTACAAGATAGAGCGTGTAGAGCACAGCGAGCAGAATTACATCTTGCCTGGCTTTATCGACGCCCACATTCACATAGAAAGCTCGATGTTAGTTCCTTCGGAGTTCGCAATAATTGCCATAAAACACGGAACGGTCGCTACCATTTCTGACCCACATGAAATCGCCAATGTTTTAGGAATGCAAGGTGTTCAATTTATGATCGAAAACGGAAATACCGTCCCCTTCAAATTTAATTTCGGCGCTCCTTCTTGCGTTCCCGCTACGACTTTTGAGACCGCTGGAGCCATTCTGGATTCAAATGACATCAAAGAACTTTTGGCTAAGCCAGAGATTAAGTATTTGGCAGAAATGATGAATTATCCTGGAGTGTTATTCGATGATGAAGAAGTCGTAAAAAAGTTGAAGTGGGCAAAGCATTATAACAAACCGGTCGATGGTCATGCACCGGGCGTTCTGGGAGATAAGATTTCAAAATATATTGACTCTGGAATAACCTCGGACCATGAATGTTGTTCTGCGGAAGAGGCCAAAGAAAAGTTAGAAAAGGGAATGAAAATCCTGATTCGTGAAGGAAGTGCGGCAAAGAATTTTGAAGCGCTCATTGGTTTGTTGGACGAGCATTGTGAACATATGATGTTCTGTAGTGACGATAAGCACCCTGATGAGCTATTGCTTGGCCATATAAATACACTTTGTAAACGAGCCGTTGCTAAGGGGATTGATGTGTTTAAAGTGCTCAAGGTCGCTTGTCTTAATCCGATTCAGCATTATAATCTAGATGTTGGCAGCCTTAAACAAGGGGACGCTGCGGATTTTATTGTGGTGGAAGATTTGAAGGATTTTAAAACGCTTCAAACGTACATCGATGGACAATTGGTTTTTGATGCTGGCAAAAGTCTGATAAAAACTCAAAACTTTGAAATACTCAATAATTTCAACTGTAATAAAAAATCACCAAAGGATTTTCAGTTTAAGTCTACTTCAAAATTTCATCGCGTTATCGAGGCTGTAGATGGGGAACTGATTACAAATATGTCGGTCTCGGCAGATTGCCTAAAAGATGGGGAAATCTGTCCTGATTTTGAAAATGATATTCTCAAAATGGCAGTGGTAAATCGTTATTCCGACCAGCTGCCTGCGGTTTGTTTAATAAAGAATTTTGGATTGAAACAAGGAGCAATTGCATCGTCTGTGGCTCACGATTCCCATAACATAATTGCGGTTGGCACAAGTGATGAAGAGCTTTGTGCTGCAGTTAATTTAATTATTGAAAACAAAGGAGGTATTTCTACTGTTAATCAATATTCTAAAACTATTTTAGAGTTGCCAATTGCTGGGATAATGAGCGACCAAAATGCTGCGACGGTTGGAAATAAATACAATGAGTTAGACAAGATTGCCAAGCAATTTGGCTCAAAATTATCCGCTCCATTTATGACCTTATCTTTTATGGCGTTATTGGTGATTCCAAAATTGAAGCTAAGTGATAAAGGGCTATTCGACGCCGATAAGTTTGAATTTATTTCTCTAGATAAAATTGATTAAATGCCGATTATAAAATCTAATTATAGGCCGTCTACACTTTTCAGAAATGGATTTTATTCTACCGTATATTCTGGTATTATAAGAAAGGTCGATTTTTCCAAAATTGATTCAAAGCGCGAGAGATTAACGCTTTCGGATGGTGATTTTATTGACCTGGACTGGGATTTTTCAAATAAGAAATCAGATAAATTGCTTTTGATGTTGCACGGACTAGAAGGCGATTCAAAGCGGGCCTATATGTTAGGCAGTAGCAAACTTTTCAACTCAAAGAATTTTACCATCGGCCGAATGAACTTTCGCGGCTGTTCTGGAGAAGAGAATGCGCTTTTCAGGTCTTATCATAGCGGTGCTACTTCAGACTTGGCTGAAGTCATTCAACATATTTTAGCTCAAAAACAATTCAAGGAAATTTATTTGTTGGGGTTTAGTTTAGGGGCGAACGTTATTTTAAAATATCTAGGTGAATCTGATGTTTTACCTGTGGAAATCAAGGCAGCTGTGGCCGTCTCTGTTCCTTGCTATTTAGAAGGTTCGGCAAATTCCTTGGTTTCCTTGAAAAATCTTCCTTACGCCATCCGATTTAAACGAAATCTTATAAAAACCCTTAGAGCGAAGCAGAAAAAGTTTCCGGAGCAAATAACTAAGAGCGACATTAAAAAAATAAAGACCTTAATAGATTTTGATGATGTGTATACATCTAAGGCGCATGGTTTTGAGAACGCGAGGGATTATTATTCGCGGTCCAGCAGTCTTCAATTTTTGCCTTCGATAAATATCCCAACATTAATTCTGAATGCAAAAAACGATTCTTTTCTTTCCGAAGAATGCTATCCCATAAAGGAAGCAAAAGAGAATCCTAATCTATTTTTAGAAATTCCCGAATATGGCGGCCACGTTGGTTTTCATCTTAATGGAGAATATTATTATAACGAAATTAGGGCTTTAGAATTCATAGAAAATCATTCAACTTAATCATCTGCTATTTCCTTAACTCCATAGGAAATTCATCGATTACGATTCCCCATAATTCTGGTAAAATAAAATAGACGAAGAAGGTCAAAACTATAATCGAAATGACGTTCATCACAATGCCTTTGCTGACCATATCTGGGATTCTAAGATAGCCCGAGCCGAAAACTACCGCATTTGGTGGCGTCGCCACGGGTAGCATAAACGCGCATGAGGCGGCCACCGCAGCGGCTATCATCAGTACAAATGGATGCAAATCTACCGTTAATGCCATTGGCGCTAAAACTGGCAACAGCATTGCCGTTGTGGCAAGGTTAGAGGTTATTTCAGTAAGGAAATTAACAGCCGCAATCAATATTAAAATTAATAAAATAGTGGTAACGCCGATTAGTCCAGTCATTTGGCTGCCAATCCATTGTGCTAGTCCACTAGTTTCAAAGCCTTCTGCGAGAGCCATGCCGCCGCCAAAGAGCAGAATGATTCCCCATGGAAGTTTTACGGCATCATCCCAATTAATCAACATATCTTTTTTATCCTTAGATGGGATTAGGAATAATATGATGGCAAAGACAATCGCAATAATAGTGTCATCTAAGGCTGGTAGCAGTCCTTGCAGCAAAAATGAACGCGTAATCCAACAGAATGCGGTTGCTGCAAAAACGATAGAAACGATTTTCTCTTCGTAAGATATTTTTCCGAGTCCGGTAAGTAATCGTTTAATTTCCTTTTTTCCGCCCGGAAACTCGGTTTGTTTAAATTTGAAAGCTACTCGGGTTAAATAAAACCAACAAATCGTTAGTAAAACTAAGCTGATAGGGAAGCCGAACATAAACCATTGCGAAAAGGTTATTTCATAATCGTATAAATCTGAAACTACGCCTGCCAAAACCAAGTTAGGGGGCGTACCGATCAAAGTGGCAATCCCGCCAATAGAAGCGCTATAGGCAATTGCCAACATTAGTGCCTTTCCGAAAATTTGATTTTCGTCCTCGATAGTGCTTGTGTTGTCTTTTAATTGTAGAATAATCGCCATGCCGATGGGCAACATCATTACGGAAGTGGCGGTATTAGAAATCCACATCGACAAGAAGGCAGTAGCAATCATAAAACCTAGGATTATTTTCCTAACGTTAGAGCCGATGAGATTTATGATATTAAGAGCAATCCTTTTATGGAGCTGCCACTTTTCAATTGCTAGAGCGATAATAAAGCCGCCTAGATATAGAAAGACATATTTATGTCCGAAAGAAGCGGTGGTGGCAGATAATCCCATTCCGCCCGATAATGGAAACAGGGCAATCGGCAAAAGGGCGGTCACAGCGATTGGAATAGCCTCTGTAATCCACCAGATTGCAATCCAAGCAGTTGACGCTAATACGGAGTTTGCTTCATCGGAAAGTCCGGAAGGATGAAAAAGAAATTTGATTAAAATAAATGCAACAGGACCTAAGAAAAAACCGATGCGCTTGCTACTATTCATAATTTTATTTGTTGAGACTAAAGTACATTTATTATTGAAATCTTAAAAACCACTAATTAAACAGGTCATAAGATTCTGAAAGATTTATCTTATTTTTAAAGAAAACTACATCAATGCTCAATAAAATATTTGGAAGCGCTGTTTTTGGAGTAGAAGCAACGACCGTTACAGTTGAAGTAAACGTTGATAAGGGTATAGGTTATCACCTTGTAGGTCTTCCAGATAATGCCATTAAAGAAAGTAATTTTAGGATTGCTGCTGCTCTTCAGAATAACGGTTATAAAATTCCCGGAAAGAAAATAATCATCAATATGTCCCCGGCAGATTTGCGCAAGGAAGGAAGTGCTTACGACCTTACTTTGGCGATGGGAATCTTGGCTGCATCTGGACAGATTAAAGCGGAAAATCTAGAAGAATATATCATAATGGGCGAACTCTCCTTAGATGGAAGTTTACAACCGATTAAAGGAGCATTGCCGATTGCGGTGAAAGCGATGCAAGAAGGTTTTAAAGGATTTATCTTGCCGAGCCAAAACGCTTCCGAAGCCGCAATTGTAAAAGATTTAAAGGTTTATGGAATTGACAATATCATCCAAATAATCAATTTTTTTGATAAAGATGAGCCGCTCGAGCAAACTATAATCAATACCCGCGAGGAATTCTATAAAAATCTGGATTTCCCAGAACATGATTTTTCGGATGTTAAGGGGCAAGAAGGGATTAAACGCTGTATGGAAATTGCCGCCGCTGGTGGGCATAATATCATCTTGATCGGTCCTCCAGGAGCAGGAAAGACGATGTTGGCGAAGAGACTTCCAAGTATTCTTCCGCCCATGACCTTACACGAGGCATTGGAAACAACCAAGATACATTCGGTGGTCGGGCGGGTAAAGGCACATACCGGTCTTATGGCCCAAAGACCTTTTAGAAGTCCACATCATACGATTTCTGACGTGGCACTAGTCGGAGGCGGTGCTTATCCTCAACCCGGTGAAATTTCACTATCCCATAATGGCGTCTTGTTTTTGGATGAATTGCCCGAGTTTAAACGAGGGGTATTAGAGGTTTTGCGTCAACCTTTGGAAGACAGAGAGGTTACGATTTCTAGGGCTAAATTCACTGTGACTTACCCCAGTAGTTTTATGTTGGTTGCAAGTATGAATCCGAGTCCGGGAGGATATTTTAACGACCCTAACGCGCCAGTTACTTCATCACCCGCAGAAATGCAACGTTATTTAAGTAAAATTTCTGGACCTCTATTAGATAGGATTGATATTCATATTGAAGTTACGCCGGTTCCCTTTGAAAAACTGTCCGACGTTCGTAAAACAGAATCTTCGGTAGAGATACGCAAGCGGGTAACCGCAGCGCGGGAAATACAGACCAAGAGATTTGAAGATTCAGAAAAAGTGCATTATAATGCTCAAATGACCGTACAGCAGATAAGAAAATATTGCAGTCTAGACGAAACTTCAATGGGCCTCCTTAAAACTGCCATGGAGCGCTTAAATCTTTCAGCAAGAGCTTACGACCGAATCTTAAAGGTATCAAGAACAATTGCTGATTTAGAAGGTGCCGAGAAAGTACAAGGCCTTCATATCAGCGAAGCTATTCAATATAGGAGTTTGGACAGGGAAGGTTGGCTAGGTTAACTCATTTCTCAGCTTAAGGTCTACCAATGCAACTTCAATAATAGTTTCTCCATTGTTAAGGTTAAAATACGATAAGAAGATATAGCAAGGATTTTTTTAAACTTCTATCTCATCTCCTTGAACGGCAAGTTCAATGGGAAAATTATAATTCACTTTTTCTAAGAAATCTTCAAAAATTTGGGTTCTTTCGGCATCAGAAATTGATGGGTCATGATGGAACAATAAAAGGTGTTTTGACCCCGTCCTTGAGCAAAACTCAGAAGCTATTTCTAAGGAGCTATGTCCCCATCCGACTTTGTTTTTATACTCATCTTTACTGTACTGGGAGTCGTGTATAAGGAGGTCGGATTGCTTTGCCAAATTAAATCCCGAAACCCATTCATCTTCCGGGTACAGGTGCGGTTTTCCAATCACCGGTTCGTGGTCTGGAATGTATGTTACCGTTTTTTCACCACCTTGAATGCGAAAACCCACCGTGGGCCCTGGATGGCTTATATATTCAGCGTTTATAGTAAAATTTCCAATATTGAAAGGTGTGTTTGGAAGTTCTTGTATGCTAAGCTTACATGGAATTTCTCTTAAAGCTATCGGAAAAAGAGGTGGCGATAAAAATCGATTCAATTTTGACTGAAGTGATTCACGACTACCACTTGGCCCCCAAATATAGACTATTTTATTGGGGTTAAACAGTGGTTTACAAAAAGCTAAACCCTGTATATGATCCATATGCAAATGCGTCAATAAAATATCGATGCGGTCAGACTTATAAAATTTATCGAAATCAATTTCTAGAATGCCAGTACCAGCGTCTAAAATTATTCGTTCTTTCCCATTGATCACCTCAATGCAGGAAGTGTTTCCCCCATAAGTACGATTATTGGGGGAGGTGGTGGGATATGCTCCTCGGGTACCATGGAGCTTTATTTTCATCTTATGACATCATTATCCCAAAAAATGGCCATAGCACCCGAAAAATTCTTAGATCTCCCAATTATGGGGATAGAAGTGACCGATATTTCAGTTGATTTACCATTTAGTGACTTAATCCAAAATGTTTTATGCGCGGGGACTTGATTTCTAATAGTTTGTACCAGTGGAAGTTCTTCAGGACCGATGTCCTTACCATTCTCGTCATGAGGAAAAAAAGAATTTCCCCAATCACCTACTGGCATTGGACCGGTATCCTCAAATTTTTTACCCAGTATTCCTTCTGCGGGTTCATTAAAAAATAAAAGAGTTCCATCAGGATCTACAATAAAAACCGGTACGTTAAGACAATCTGCCAACTGCCTGCTTAAAATAATTTCGATATCGTAAGCTGACATAGGCAAACAAGTTTCACAGAGTTACCTAATAAATATAGATAAAATTGTTCAACTTTTCTATAAGGTTTTGAAGAATAGGTAGTTATTTTTTTTAAATTAATTTATAATCTACAAATTAATGCGTTGAGAGTCTATAATTGTATTTTTAAGAACTGACTTTCATAATGAAGATAAGCGCTTTAAAGAATATTGGCCCAGGACCTTTGGTCGCTGCCGCCTTTATCGGTCCGGGGACAGTTACCGTCTGTACTCTCGCGGGAGTAGGATTCGGGTATGCTCTGCTTTGGGCAATGGTTCTATCTATTGTGGCTACGGTAGTTCTTCAGGAGATGTCGGCTAGATTAGGAATTATCACCCAAAAGGGTTTAAGCGAGGTCATTAGGACCGAAGTTAAAACCCCACTTCTCAAGATATTGACGATTATATTAATATTATCCGCAATTGTGGTGGGAAATGCCGCTTATGAAGCAGGAAATATCAGCGGTGGCGTTCTAGGATTAGAAACCTTAGTTGGCGCTCATAATTTAGAAGTTGGGTCTTTCAATTTAAACTTATTGAGTGTCACAATTGGAGTTTTAGCCTTTGTTGTATTGATAATCGGGAATTATAAAATTCTTGAAAGAGCGTTGATTTTTATGGTAATCTTGATGAGCATTTCCTTTATTATCACGGCAATCATCACAAAGCCAAATATTTCTGAAATCCTTAGCGGAATCTTTATTCCTAGGATGCCGGGAGAAAGTTTGCTGACCGTGGTGGGATTGATTGGGACAACCGTTGTGCCCTATAATCTATTTCTTCATGCCTCTTTGGTCAGTGAAAAATGGAAACATACCTCTGATTTAAAATATGCCAAAAGAGATACCTTATTAGCGGTAGTTCTCGGAGGAATAGTGTCAATGTGCATCATTATTTCTGCAGCTGCGGTAGAGAATATGCAAATTAATAGTGCTTCAGATCTTGCCCAAGGTCTAGAACCTTTGTTCGGCTCATATTCAAAATATTTCTTGTCGATTGGGCTTTTCGCTGCCGGAATTACCAGCGCCATTACCGCACCACTGGCCGCAGCCTACGTGGCTTGCGGTTGTCTAGGATGGCCAACAAAATTAAAGAGCGCGAAATTTCGTTCGGTCTGGATATTTATTTTGATTGTTGGGGTTTTGCTTTCTTCCACTGGTCTAAAATCCATTGAAATCATCAAATTTGCACAATTCGCAAATGGACTTCTATTGCCTGTTATCGCTGGATTTTTAATTTGGATTATGAATAAAAAGAATCTCTTAGGAAAATATTCCAATTCAAAATTTCAAAATATATTGGCCATCAGTATTGTACTGATTACTATTATTTTAGGATTGAGAAGCATTCTTAAAGTTCTTGAAATTCTCTAGAGCATGAATAAAATTATCGATTTTAACGCCGATGTCGGCGAGGGGCTAAATAATGAAGCATTGCTGTTGCCGTATCTGGATTCTTGCTCTATCGCTTGTGGTGGTCACGCGGGCAGCCTTGAAACTATTAGGGAAGTGGTGACCTTGGCCAATCATCATAACGTTAAAGTTGGTGCACATCCATCGTTTCCTGATCAAGCTAATTTTGGTAGAGTAGAAATGGACATGTCTTCTGCTGATTTATTCACATCTATCAAGGAACAACTTCGAGCTTTTTTGATGGTTCTTCGTGAATCTAGGACTATGATTAATCATATAAAACCTCACGGAGCTCTTTATAATATGGCTGTTTATGATGAAAGAATCGCTTCTGTGGTTGTTGAAGCGATTAAGGGGATCTCTACCCCGGTTAAATTATTTGCTCCTTTTAATTCAGTTATTTCAAAAATTGCCACTGACGCGGGTATAAGCGTTAAGTTTGAAGGCTTTGCAGATAGAAATTACAATGAAGATTTGAGTTTAGTCTCTAGAAAACTAGAAAACAGTGTAATTGAAAATGAAGTTGAAATATTTGAGCATGTAGATAGAATGTTCAACCAAGGTATTGTGAAGACAATAGGAGGTAAGATGGTAGAAATTGAAGTTGATACTTTCTGTGTTCACGGGGATAATAAAAATGCCCTAAATATTTTAAAATCTTTATCCAAATCCTACAGGTAAAATATGAATTTGAAAGAATCAGATATTGAATTTTCTAGGTTTGGGGAGAGGTCCATTTTGATTAATTTTCCAGCAAAAATAGATGAAAATCAGTTGCTTCAAATCCTAAAACTAAAAGAATCTATTGAACTAAAATATATTGAAGAAATACTTTATATAAATCATACATATAATTCGTTAATAATTACTTACGTATCTACTATTGATAACATCAATGATGCTTTTTTAGCTCTAAAATCTCTGCTAAATCTAGAAATTAGTCAAGATGAAATTGAATTTTTTGAATGGCAGATTCCGGTGTGCTATGATGTAAAATTCGGACTTGATTTAAATGAAATTTCCAAAAGAAAAAGTCTTGATATTAGTCAAATTATTAAGAAGCATACCTCACCAATTTACACAGTTTACTTCATTGGGTTTTTACCTGGATTTTTATATTTAGGAGGTTTGGATGATAGCTTAATTATGGATAGGAAATCTCAACCCAGACTAAATATTCAAAAAGGAGCTGTTGGGATTGGTGGATCACAAACTGGAATATATCCATCTACTTCTCCTGGCGGATGGAATATCATAGGGAATTCACCAATTGAATTCTTCAACCCAAACATTGATAATCCCTGCTTTGCAAAATCTGGAGATAAAATAAGATTCTACGAGGTTTCATGGGAAGAATATCAAGACATTCAGGCAGAAGTTGATTCGGACAAATTCATCATCAAAAAAAAGGTGATTGGATGATAGAAGTTCTACATCCCGGTTTTTATTCCACAATTCAAGATTTAGGAAGATTCAACTATATAAATTTTGGAGTGCCAATTTCTGGGCCAATGAATGCCTATTCTGCTAATCACGCTAATGCAATCCTTGGAAATAATATTAATTCGGCATTGTTAGAAATGACGATGACCGGTGCGAAGCTAAAATTCAATATTGATACCAACATCGCGGTCACAGGTGCACTGATGCAGCCATTGTTGAATGATACGCCAGTTGCTCAAGGAGAATCTTTGGAGATTACATCAGGAGATGTTCTGAGTTTTGGTAGGTTGACGAAAGGATTTAGAACCTATTTAGCGATTAAGGGAGGCCTAGATTCTGAAGTGATGCTTCAAAGTCGTTCGATGTATGCTGGAATTACTTCACGGCAATACCTGATTAAAAATCAAATCTTAAAAATTCTTCCCGAGTCAAATATTTCTGAATTAATTAATACAAATAGTTTTTTTTCAATTTTAGACAAGAAAGAAATAGAGGTTTTTAAAGGACCAGAATTTGGAATGCTTTCAGAAATCCAAAAAGAAAGTTTATTCTCTTCAATTTTTACGGTTTCAAAATATAATAATAGAATGGCCTATCAGCTTGAGAATACTCTTGAAAACGACTTGGAATCGATTCTTACTGCACCTGTTTTGCCAGGGACCGTTCAACTTACTCCATCAGGGAAAATGATAATATTAATGCGGGATTGCCAAACGACGGGAGGATATCCAAGAATTTTGCAGCTTTCAGAAGAAGCCATAAATGTCATGGCCCAAAAAATGGCCGGAAATGAAATTCAATTTAAAGAATTAGAATATTCCTAAATGCTGGCTTGCCAAATTGGCTCGTCAGGAAGTGGAGCTTCGATGATTACAACTTCATCTTTTACTGGATGTTGAAACTTAAGAGTTTTTGCATGTAAACTAATGCCACCGTCTTTATTAGATCGTTTCGCTCCATATTTTAAATCACCTTTAATTATGCAGCCAATACTAGCCAATTGGGCTCTAATTTGATGATGCCGCCCTGTTTCTAAATTGATATCTAGTAGATAGTAGTTATTTAAATCCTTCAGCAGCTTGTAGTGCAAAATGGCTTTTTTTGCATCAGCGGTTTCCTTGCTCTCAGAATAAGACTTATTGTTTTTTGGATTTTTTTTCAAATAAGAAATTAGTGTATCCGCAGCTTTCGGTGGTGAATTCTCCACAATCGCCCAATAAGTTTTTTCCGCATCTTTATCTGCAAACATTTTATTAAGTCTAGGTAAGGCTTTACTGGTTTTTGAGAAGAGCACAACGCCTGTAGTTGGGCGGTCCAATCTATGCACCACGCCTAAATATACATTTCCGGGCTTGTTATATTTATTTTTAAGGTAACTCTTAACAACTTCACTTAGAGGTTTGTCGCCAGTTTTATCCCCCTGCACGATATCGCCTACGCGCTTGTTTACCACAATGATGTGGTTGTCTTCAAAAAGGACTTGTAGATTATTTTTATCAGAAAGAATTTTGCTCAAGGGAACGAATTAAGAATTAAGTATTAAGAATCTAGAATCTAGAATTTAGATTTTCAGTAACAACCAACAACCAACAACCAACAACCAACAACCAACAACCAACAACTAGTATTGTTCGCTATCGTTAGGAAAATCAACTGATTTTACATCCTTTGCATATTGTGAAATTGCGACGGTCATATCCTCGTAAAGATTCATATATCTTCTTAAAAAACGTGGGTTAAATTCATGGGTCATTCCAATCATATCATGTAGTACCAGAACTTGTCCGTCAACACCATTGCCAGCACCAATACCGATAACCGGAATGGTTAAACTCTCAGCTACTCGTGTTGCAAGATCTGCTGGGATTTTTTCGACCACAATTGCAAAACAACCAATTCTTTCTAGCATTTTGGCATCTTCAATAAGTTCATCTGCTTCATCCTCTTCTTTTGCTCTAACGGTGTAAGTCCCGAATTTATAGATAGATTGTGGCGTTAAACCAAGATGTCCCATTACGGGTATCCCAGCATAAAGAATGCGCTTAATCGATTCCTTAACTTCTTTGCCACCTTCTAACTTAACCGCGTGTCCGCCGCTTTCCTTCATAATCCTAATAGCAGAACGCAAAGCCTCTTTAGGGTCACTTTGATAACTTCCAAAAGGAAGATCAACCACAACCAAAGCTCGCTCTACCGCCCTTACAACCGAAGAAGCATGGTAAATCATCTGATCTAACGTAATAGGAAGCGTGGTTTCATGACCTGCCATAACATTGCTGGCAGAATCGCCCACCAAAATCACGTCAATACCTGCGCCATCTACGATTTTCGCCATGGTATAATCATATGCGGTAAGCATAGAAATTTTTTCTTTGACGTTTTTCATCTCTACTAAAGACTTTACCGTGATTCTCTTGTATTCGCGTTTGGCAACTGACATATTTCTTTTTTAGATTTTGTAAAAATAATGAGATTTAATTAAGTATTACTGTGTTTTAGAAAAGACCTAGATAACGGCAATTGCAAAAAGTTGAATTAGATAAGTTTTCAACTTGACATATTTTTAAAATGAAGATTTCATAAACACACAACTTATAAAATCCTATGATATTAAAGTGCTCTTCAAATAATTTGAATCATTTTAATTCAGTTTAAATACCTGAAAAATTTCAGCTTACAGAAGCCAAAATGACAGCTTGTCAGATTTTTTTCCATGGCATAGTGATTGACATATGGTAAGCGTAACAAAAATTAATCATACACTTTAAAATATAATTATAACATTATGAGTAAAATAATAGGAATAGATTTAGGTACAACAAACTCCTGCGTTGCGGTAATGGAAGGTAGCGAGCCAGTTGTTATACCTAATGCAGAAGGTAAGCGTACAACTCCGTCCGTTATTGCTTTTGTAGAAGGCGGTGAGATAAAGGTTGGTGATCCAGCGAAAAGACAAGCTGTAACCAACCCTACTAAAACTGTTTATTCTATTAAAAGATTTATGGGTAACAAATATTCTGAATCTAAAAAAGAAGCAGAACGCGTACCATACAAAGTAGTAAAAGGCGATAACGATGTGCCAAGAGTAGATATCGACGGCCGTATGTATACAGCCCAAGAACTTTCGGCTATGATTCTTCAAAAAATGAAGAAAACAGCTGAGGATTATTTGGGAACAACAGTAACCGAAGCGGTAATTACTGTACCGGCTTACTTCAATGATTCACAAAGACAGGCTACTAAAGAAGCTGGTGAAATCGCTGGCTTAAAAGTTAGAAGAATTATAAACGAACCAACCGCTGCAGCACTTGCATACGGTTTGGATAAAAGAGGAAAAGACCAAAAAATAGTGGTTTTTGATTTTGGTGGTGGTACACATGATGTATCAATATTAGAATTAGGTGACGGTGTTTTTGAAGTTCTATCTACCGACGGTGATACGCATTTAGGTGGGGATGATGTTGACCAGAAAATCATCGATTGGTTAGCTGATGAATTTAAGAAAGAAGAGGATATTGATTTAAGAAAAGATCCTATGGCGTTACAACGTCTTAAGGAAGCAGCAGAAAAAGCGAAGATAGAATTATCATCTTCAGCCCAAACTGAAATCAACCTTCCTTACGTAACAGCTACTGCAAGTGGACCAAAACACTTAGTTAGAACACTAACCCGTTCTAAATTTGAGCAGTTGATCGACGATTTAGTTAAAAGAACAATTGAGCCTTGCCAAACAGCGCTTAAAGCTGCTGGATTAAAAACATCTGATATAGATGAAATTATTTTGGTAGGTGGTTCCACAAGAATCCCTGCAGTACAAGAAGCGGTTGAGAAGTTTTTTGGAAAAGCTCCAAGTAAAGGAGTAAATCCAGATGAGGTTGTTGCCGTTGGTGCTGCAATTCAAGGTGGTGTTTTAACCGGAGATGTTAAGGATGTATTGTTGTTAGACGTTACTCCATTATCGTTAGGTATAGAGACTATGGGTAATGTTATGACCAAGCTTATTGAAGCTAACACAACAATCCCGACCAAGAAGTCACAAGTGTTTTCAACTGCGGCAGATAATCAGCCTTCAGTAGAGATTCATGTACTACAAGGTGAAAGAGCAATGGCTGCAGATAATAAAACAATCGGTAGATTCCATTTAGACGGAATTCCACCAGCGCAAAGAGGTGTGCCTCAAATTGAAGTAACATTTGATATTGATGCTAATGGTATTATCAATGTCTCAGCGTCTGATAAAGCCACTGGAAAATCCCAAAACATCAGAATTGAAGCTTCCTCTGGACTTACAGAAGAAGAAATTAAGAAAATGAGACAAGAGGCAGAAGTTAATGCTGAAGCAGATGCAAAAGCTAAAGAAACTGCAGACAAGCTTAACAGCGCCGACGGTATGATTTTCCAAACTGAGAAGCAATTAAAGGAATTCGGTGATAAACTTTCTGACGATAAGAAAAAGCCAATCGAAGAAGCTCTTGAAGAATTGAAGAAAGCATACGCATCTAAAGACCTGGCTCAAATTGACCCGGCTTTAGAGAAAATCAACGAAGCTTGGAAGGTTGCAAGTGAGGAAATGTATAAAGCTCAACAAGATGCTCAAGGCGCTCCGACTGGAGAATCAACAGCTGATGCTGGTTCTAACGGACAATCATCTGATGAGAGTAGCGATGTAGAAGACGTTGACTTTGAAGAAGTAAAATAATAGCAAGTTTATATTTAAATTGTTGAAGCGCGGCCAATTGGCCGCGTTTTACTTTATGATGATTTTACAATATTTTAGGATATTTTCAGTTAGATTTGAAAACTAGTAACCAAACTCTATCAAAAATGAAAAAATTAAGTTTTATATTTTTATTTATCATTACAGGCGCATTGCTCTCATGTTCTAATGATGACGGCGAATCAAAGAGGACTGACGGCGAATTGGTCGGTACTTGGAAAGCGACCAGCATAAACACTTCCGGAAACGCTCAAACAGACGTAAATGGAACACCTTTTAATATCCCGATTGCAGCAGATGTTACCAACAATAACCTTACTTTGGTTTTCAATAACGATAATACATTTACCTCATCAGGGTCTATGGACGTCGATGCTTCAATATCAATTGTAGGTACAACTTATGATCAATCTCTCAATGCTTTCAATCCAATCGGTTCAGGTACATATACCGTGAGCGGAAATCAAATTTTATTTACCGGAAATACAGATTTAGGCGCGGTTATGATTGATGAACTAACCGATACACTTTTAATTCTTCAACTTAAAAATGTTGTAGATACCACTCAAGATGGTCAAGATATTACGGCAACACTTAATTCTACGGTTAAGTTCGCTCGACAATAGAAACAATTCAAATTAAATAATAAATCCTTTCAGTTATCTGAAGGGATTTTTTTATGTTTCAAACTTTCAATTTTCTAAATATTAAATAGATAAACGTATTTTTGATTTCTTATCGTCAATAATGATATCAACAAAGCTTACCCAATTACTAGGCATTACATATCCAATCATCCAGGCACCAATGTTTTTGGTTTCCAATGTTGCCATGGTTTCTGAGGCTATGAAATCCGGGATTGCAGGTTGTATACCTGCACTAAATTATAGAACACTAGAAGAATTAAGAGACGCTGCTAAAGATTTAAAAAAACAGAAAGTGGCTGGCGGAGCTTTTGGGTTTAATCTTATCGTGAATAAATCGAACCTAAAATATAAAGCCCAATTAGAAACAATTTGTTCTGAAGGTTGTGATTTCATTATTACCTCTTTAGGAAGTCCAGAAGAAACGATTAAGCAGGCTCATAAAGCTGGAATCAAGGTGTTTTGTGATGTTACCGATTTAAACTTTGCAATGAAGGTTGAAGGCTTGGGTGCAGATGCAATCATTGCGGTAAATAATGAAGCAGGCGGTCATCGTGGAAAAATCTCTCCCAAAACTTTGATTAAGGAATTGACGGAAAAATGTAATATTCCCATAATATCTGCGGGAGGAGTTGGGAATAAGGAAGAGTTACAAAAAATGCTAGACTTCGGGGCAGAAGGGGTTTCGGTAGGAAGTCCTTTTATTGCGTCTGTTGAGGCTAATGTCACTGAAGAATATAAACAAGCGTGTGTAGATTATGGAGCAGAAGATATTGTAATGACCGAGAGAATTTCTGGTACGCCTTGCACGGTTATTAATACGCCATACGTTCGAAAGATAGGAACTAAGCAAACTTGGCTCGAAAGAGTTTTGAATAAGAATAAGACCTTAAAAAAATGGGTGAAGATGATTCGGTTTTCGATTGGGATGAAAGCGACGGAAAATGCTGCTACAAAAGCAACCTATAAAACAGTTTGGGTTGCCGGTCCTAGTATAGAGCACACTCACCAAATACTTTCCACTAAAGAAATAATACAGAATTTAGTCGATTGATTATTTGCTAAATGCAGTAAGGACGGTACTCGAGTTGACTTGTCCGTTGCTGGCATAATCTTCTTGTTTTACAAGACCAACTCCTTCAGAAATCCATTGTTTACCATTGCTAGTTCTGGTCATTCCCATTTTAAGACTGGTTGAATAGGTAATCACATAACATTCAAAAGTTCCTGCAGGCGTGGTAATACTTTCTTTTGCTATAACTTCACGATCCTTTACTTCGGTTTTTACATTCATTGGCATCCCAGCTAAACTTATCTTTAAATCCATTTGAGCATCATTAAGTTTGTCACCCACTTTTAAATCGCTGGGAAGGTCAACATTGGTTCCTGAAACTTCAATGTCCATATCCTTATACTGTTCCATCATCGCTGCATTAATCATCGACTTAAAATCGATTGAAAGGAGATTGCCAGTACAACGTATTTCATAACCAGAATCTGCCAGTTGCTTTCCTTTTTTATCTTTCATAGATGAGCTGATGGTCGCAATTTGTTGATTACCATCTGTCCTCACCTCGGTAATTGTCGAGCTCATGATTGCTACTTCTTTACCCTTTTTATCATAGGTAGTTAGCTCCATTTTAACGCCCGCTTGTAGAGGATAGAACTTACTGCATTGCGAATACGAAGAATTTGCAAATGCGAAGAACAAAATTGAAAGGAAAAAATATTTCATAATTCAGAGGACTAAAAAAAAATTTATCTAATATCGAATTCTAGATACTGTATATAAATACTTTATAAAATTCGAAAAAATGTTTAACCCAAGAATCAATCGATTATATACATCACATTCGCATCGTTAATGTAGTCTTCGGGAACAAATGATTCGCTAAAGTTAGATTGCATGTCTTCTAAACGTTCTTTTAACTCTTTCATATTAGCCGCCATAAATTCGTTCTTCTCGTAGCTCTTTATCAATTTATTGTATTTGTCAAAATTTTGTTTAATGCGTTGAGTGATTTCGCCGAAACGCAATTTTAAAGACTGAACTTTCTCCATCTCATAGAAGAAAGATTGCTTCCATTTTTTTGAATTGGTATTGCGCTCATTTTGTACTCGGGTACCAGCCTTGTCTTTTAACTTGTTGAGGTAGGTCAACTTTTTCATTCCGTCCGTTTCGGTGATATAGGATTTTTCAAAATTAGCGCGTGTTTCTCCGATAAGTTCCAGATTATAATTGAGATATTCTTCATACAATTTTTGCAATTCTTTAAGAGAGCCATCAATGGCATCCCATTCATTTTCAATAAGCGTAGTTTCATGGGTATATTGACCTAGCACCATGGTCAACTTCATCATCTTTTCACTTTTCTCGCGAAGATCTTTCTTACTACTACCTAAAGAATTTATAAAATTCGAAATCCCATCGAACATCGCACCGACCAAAGGACCAGTTAAAGGTGTTTCTCTGGAAAGATCAGAAGATATTTTAAGCATATCGTACAACACTGACAATTTTGCATCTTTACTCTGTTTCTTTTCAAGGTAATCCTTAAACTCTGCATACCATGATTGATAATCAGGATAGCTCATGGGGTTAGATGTCTTATTGAGTGTGGTAAAAAAAGTTCTTGTACTTTGAAAAAGGCTCAAAGGTTTTAAATCAGATTCTAGAAAAGCTAAGTTGATGACCGCGGTTTTATAGTTGCTAGAAAAAGAACTCAATTCCTTGTTACGGATTGCCTGTTCTTTATCTTCTAATGCGTTGATTCGAGTGCTGAAATTATCAATCTTTTCGCTGGTGTTCTTTAATTCGCTAATCTCGTTATCTAACTTGGTAATAATAGAATCCGAAATGGAAATTTTTCTTTCGAACTTGGCGAAATCGGTTTTTCTGCTATCGTTAATCTGTCTTATAATGCTTTCCTTAAGATCCTTGTCGCTAAAGTCTTTTATCTCTTCTTGAGCATAGATTTTAATGGTGCCCGTAATTAGTACGGTGATAACTAAAAGTTTCAATCTAAAATTTGTAATCATAATTGGTGATTAATGGATTTTATAAATGTTAGTAGATTAACGAAAAAGTCTCAATATTCGTATAATCTTAGTGATACATCAACTTTTTTAAAAGAGTATTCTAGTTAGTCTTTCACTCTTTCATACTTCTTGCCACATACCTCAAAACAAGCATAAGAAATAATAAGCTGATTGTCCACTATCCTCCAACGAGGTAAAAGTGGCTCTTCTTTGCGATCTTTACCATTTAATCTGGGCGGATCAAAAGTTGCTGTTCCTTCATCAAAACCGACTGCTCCATTACCGATATTTCTATTGGATTTAACCGCTCCATCAGAAACGAACTCTATAAATTCATCTGTTTCAACAGGTTCATAACTTCCACTGCCATCTCCCGGGTCAGAATATTGTTCAATTAAATGCCATTTTCCGATGACAGGAGAAATATAGATTGTAGTATCATCGTTATTCTGGCAAGTAGCCAATATCAATATTGAAAGGAGAAATATTATGTTTCTGTACATTTCAAATTATTTTAAAAAGCTGCAGAAAGTCGTACGTTAAAGACTCTTGGAGTTAGATAGTTGGGAATTGCAAATTGGCGTTTGCTATATACATCCCGCACCCAAGTGTTGGTAATGCTATTCTGAACATCGAACATATTAAAGATTTCAAACCCTAAGGTTAGTTCCTTAAAGGCTCTCTTCCATCCATTATCATAGGTCTTGTCTGGACCAACCAAAACATAACTGATACCTAAATCGGCACGTTTGTAATCACGTAATCTATTCTGATAATCGTAAGGGTCGGCGTAACTAGGCGAACCGCCTGGAACTCCTGTATTATAGATGAGGTTTAAATACATTTTTAAATCCGGAATTCTTGGTACATAATCCTGAAATAGAATCCCAAATTTTAGACGCTGATCGGTTGGTCTAGAAATATATCCGCGCTCCTCAATATTTTCTTCGGTTTTAAGATAGCCAAAGCTGAACCAAGATTCGGTTCCTTTTACAAACTCGCCATTAAGACGTAAATCTAGCCCATAAGCATAAGCTTCGGCGTTGTTCTTGGCGCGGTAGCGTATCCTAACATTTTCTAATGTATACGGATTAACGTCGGTCATTTTTTTGTAGTAGGCTTCGGTGACCAATTTAAATGGTCTTTCCCACATCTGGAAACTATATTCATTACCTAACACAAGATGAAAAGACTTTTGAGCTTTAACGCCAGGTCTCACCGTTCCCAACGAATCTCTTAATTCTCTATAAAAGGGTGGTTGGTAGTAAACTCCACCAGCCGCTCTAAAAAGCATGTCCTTTTCCCATTTTGGTTTTATCGCAAATTGAGCTCTTGGGCTAAAAACGGTTTGGATAGACGTGCCAAAACCATCTCCACTAACGGACCAGTGATGGATTCTAACACCTGCATTATAAAAAACCTCATTATCTCCAAGTTTGCCTCTTTTGCTCCACTGTCCGTAAGCTTGTAAACGATCAATTGTCACGTTATTGGTAGCCCGTATATTTTGAAAAGGTACGATTGGCCCAGAATAAGCAGAGTAGGGCTGGTCGTTCCTAATCGGAAAGTTTGGCGGCCTTATTGAAAATCCTGCACTGTCAATGACTTCATATTCCACCAATCGGTCCCTTATATCTTCATGTGAAAATTTAACAGACCATTCAATAATGTTTTCTTCAATTTTAAGGTCGCCTTTATGTTCAGCGTTAAAAATCAAAGCATCAAGATTGTTTCTTGCGTGGGTTAATTGTCCACCGATTCCCTCGGTAAATTCAACTTCACCCAAATCTTCGTCCCCGATATTGCTATTAACTTCACCCAAACGATATTGGGCAAGAATATCAAAAAATTCTTGCTCGTTGGTGTGATAAGCTGAAGCGATTGCTTTTAGGGTTAAGTTTTCGTTTACAAAATAATCTGCTTTAAATGCACCAAAAGTTGTGAGATAGCGATCTTTTTCTTGTCCATCATAAAAGACTACCAATGCAACAGGCTCGTCTATGGTTCCGAAATTTGTCTGACGGTTTTCTGGTTGAAAATTATATTTATTCAACGAAATATTTCCTAGAAAGTTAAGATGAAATTTATCCGTAAATCTATAGGTTAAATAACTTTGGGCGTCGGTAAAAACAGGTACTACAGTGGTTTCAGTTTCTTGGCTATTTATAAGAAGGCTATTGTCCCTATATCTTACCCCGGCAATTCCGCTAAATTTTGAATCCTTACTTACTGCTTCGGCAGTTAAACTTCCACCCAGTAAGCTAAGGTCTGTCCTAATTCCAAAAGCAATTGGTGTTCTATATCGAATATCTAAAACTGAAGATAATTTATCGCCGTATTTCGCTTGAAATCCTCCTGCCGAAAATTCCACGTTCTGCACCATATCCGAATTGACAAAGCTCAAACCTTCTTGTTGTCCGCTTCTTACCAAAAAAGGACGGTATACTTCAATTTCATTAACATAGACCAGATTCTCGTCAAAGTTTCCGCCTCTAACAGAATATTGGGTGCTAAGTTCGTTGGAAATATTCACGCCGGGCAAGGTCTTCAAGATATTTTCTACACCTGGCTGAGCTCCTTTTATAGTCCTTAATATTTCAGGTTGAATGGTGGTGACACCTTCAACGCTTTTTCGATTACTGCTTTGTATGACGACCGTCGCAATCTGTTCTACCTCGACCTTCATCACCGGATTAAACTCTATAACCTGACCATTTTTCAAATTAAATTCTGCGACTACTCGTGCATGAGAAATATGGGTGAATTCAATTCTGATTATTTTGTCTGAAGGAATCGTTAGTTCGTAGAATCCATTTTCATTGCTCACGGTGCCTTTTTCACCCGCCATAATTGAAGCATCGACGATTGGGTTATTGCCATCGCTGAGGATTATTCCTTTCACGGTAGCAGATTGGGAAAAAGAGAAGGCACTTAATAGACCAAGAAAAAGTAAGGGTAGTAAAGACTTAAATCTCAATTGGGAAGCATTTATTTTCTGAAAAATGTTGCTTCAAATGTAGAACTATTTCCAACATTATCCGTAACGATGAGTTTCAAATTGTTTTCTGCCTCGGAGATAACTGAGTCATCAAAATTATAGGTCAAGGTTTTTTTCTTGTATTCGTATTCCATCAAAATCCATTTTCCATTAATTGTGGCCCTAAAATCACTAATACCAGAAAGTTCATCTTCAATCTTAATAACTAAAGTATTCTGATTGCTGATCCATTTCTGGTCCTGAAAGTTAATCGGCTGAATCTTTGGTTTATCCAAATCCTTACCTAAAGTAAACATCCCGAAATCGTCGGTCCAAGCAACCAGCTTATCGTCTTTGCGTTGCGTTCTAAGATAACTTGGTTTTTTGTAATATCCATAAAGTGATGCGATATACAATTTGTCTTTATCGCTGTCTTTGTAAGCAGAGATGTCATATTCTATGCTGAAATTTTTTCGCAATGGAAGAATATCTTCATGAAGATATAAGGTATCATTTGAAACCTTCGCATTTATCATTTGATTATCGTAAACAGTATTTGCGGGAATGGTTACCTTATAATTCCCTTCTTCAAAAGTTGTTGACTGATTTTCTAATATCTCTAAATTTCCGGTAGTTGATTCCGAGATTAAGGACTGATTTGCAACACCTTCAATAGGGATGGATACCCAAGATTCGTTACCGGCAAAGTCCCTAATCCTAATTTTATAAATATATGATGCGTTATCTTCAATTTTTAAATAACCATTTTCATAGGCATCTTTGTATATGCTCAAAGGATTGTTTGGTTCCACAAATAGTTTTTGGATTCGGTTGTCATCGACTTTATAATATTCATAATCTATCAACCTATTAATATTTTTGGTCTCTCCAAAACTAAAGCGATGAAAATCTATCTCTAAGGATTTATTACCATTAGTGAAGGTCTGGATATTGTACAGTCCGTTTTTGTTGTTGGCCATATCTTGCTGGTCGTAACTTACCACTCCAAAACCGATTTCTCCGGAAGCTGTGATTTTTTCAGAATTAAAATCTCCACCCTTTGCTGGGGTCAACCGTAACTTTATCCGTCCTTGCTCATTATTTACAGAAGCGTTTTCATCAGCGGTATATGCATAGACCGACAAGATTTTTGGAACTTTAGTATCGGCAACCTCCACCCCAAAAAGCATTGGGTTAATAGGTCTTTCGTTATTATCTCTAATTTCGTAATGTACGTGAGGACCGCCCGAACTTCCGGTATTACCGGATAGAGCGATAAGTTCTCCTTTTGAGATGGGATATTCTGATGGCGCCGGAAACATTTCTACTGCATAACTTTCCTTTTCGTATTGGCATTGCTTAATGTATTTTTCCAGTCGTGGAGAAAGTTGATTTAAATGCGCATAAACGGTAGTGTATCCGTTGGGGTGAGTAATATATATTGCTTTCCCGTATCCAAAATGTTCAATTTTAATTCTACTAACATATCCATCTGCGGCTGCATATACGTTTAGTCCTTCCCGACCTTGTGTTTTAATATCAATTCCTGAATGAAAATGATTAGATCGTAGCTCGGCAAAAGTCCCAGCTAAAACGATGGGAATATCGAGGGGACTGCGGAAATAATCCTTTGGATAATCGATTTGGGAAAAACTGAAATAAAATGATAATAAAAAAAGGGGTAAAAATCTCATAGCGTTGAGGGGACTTTATATAAAGATGAAAATTTAATTAACTCTTTCGCGACCATTGTTAAACCAATAAATACAAGTTAAAAACTCTAATGAATAGGGTGCTAAATTATCCATTTTTTTGGTTAAATGGTTAATCGACAATTATGCCAAAACAGCTTCATCCTTACTATAATGGTCGATTAGCAAAATTATTATAAAACAATTGTGTTTTTTCAATTGGTATGTTAACTTTGTTAATTGAGTATTGAAAGCAATAAATGAGTAAAATTGAAGAAATTGTTGATTCTCTCGAGAATAAAATCAGTAAGATTTTGCATAAACAGGAAGTCCTTAGACAGACAAATGCAAAACTTTCTGGTGACCTTATTACCGAGCAGCAAAAATATTTGAAGCTACAGGACGAAATGTCGTCTTGGGTAGAAAAGTATGAGACTCTAAAAATGGCTAACTCATTACTCGGCAGTGACGAAAATAACAGAGAAACCAAGCTCAAAATAAACACTCTGATCAGAGATATTGATCATTGTATTGCACAATTATCCGAATGATAATCTAATTTTATGGCCGAACCGTTAAAGATAAAATTATCTATCGCCAACCGGGTGTACCCTTTAACAATTGACCCAAGTCAAGAAGAAGGATTAAGGCTTGCGGCGAAGAAAATCGAAGGAATGATTGGGCAATTTGAGCAGAATTATTCCGTTAGGGATAAACAGGACGTACTAGCAATGTGCGCCTTGCAATTTGCTTCCCAAGTGGAGCAAAAGTCGATAGACAAGGAATATGTGAACGACGACCTTCAAAAGAGGCTAGAAGCTCTAGACCAACTTTTGAAGTCTCATGTTAACGTATAACGTTCTTTTAAATAGAATATAGGTTACTGCCTGCATTAGTAATATTTTTTGATGAACTCAACGTTAATTCTTTAAAAAGGGTGAGTTTAAGCTGTAAAAACAAGCTGTGATCCATTTATGGATGGGCAGATCTTTGATCAGTTTGTTAGCCCTAAACTTTTTTTTAAGGAGTTCATACAAAAGCTGAATCTAATGCAGGCTTTTTTTATTATTAAAACTAACTAAACATGGAAATGAATACAATTTTTTTAATTGTGGGAGGGGTGGTTTTAGGAGTTGTCCTAGGCTATATCATAGCGAAGATGTTGGAGAAGAATAATGCATCAGCGCTTATTAAGGAGGCTCATAGTGAAGCTACTACCATAGTTAAATCTGCAAACTTAGAAGGTGAGTCGATTAAGAAAGATAAAATCCTTCAAGCAAAAGAAAAATTTATTGAACTTAAATCAGAACACGAAAAGGTAATCCACTCAAGGGATAAAAAAATATCTGAGGCAGAGAAGAGAACGAAGGATAAAGAGTCTCAAGTTTCAAGCGAATTGGCCAAAGCCAAAAAATCCAATCAGGATTTAGAAAAGAAGCTGGCCGATTACGACTTTAGATTGGATTTCTTAGAGAAGAAGAAAGAAGAAGTCGATAAGGCTCATAAGAGTCAGATTCGTCAATTAGAAGTCATCTCAGGACTTTCGGCTGAAGACGCCAAATCACAATTAGTTGATTCTCTTAAGAATGAAGCTAAGACTGATGCGATGGCTTATATTCAGGAAACTCTAGAAGAAGCTAAGCTTACGGCACAACAAGATGCCAAGAAAATCATTATTAACACAATTCAGAGAATCGGGACAGAAGAAGCAATAGACAACTGCGTTTCTGTATTCAATATCGAATCTGATGATGTTAAAGGTCGAATCATTGGCCGGGAAGGAAGAAATATTAGAGCGATAGAAGCAGCAACAGGTGTAGAGATTATTGTGGATGACACCCCTGAAGCTATCATCTTATCTTGCTTTGACTCCGTTAGGAGGGAAGTAGCGCGTTTGTCACTGCACAAATTAGTTACCGATGGACGTATACATCCTGCAAGAATTGAAGAAGTAGTTAAGAAAACGGCGAAACAAATCGATCAAGAAATCATTGAAGTCGGTAAGAGAACCGTAATTGATCTTGGTATTCACGGACTACATCCTGAACTGATAAAGTTGGTTGGTAGAATGAAATATCGTTCTTCTTATGGACAAAATTTGCTGCAACACTCAAGAGAAGTTGCAAAACTTTGTGGTGTAATGGCTGCAGAACTTGGGCTAAATACCAAATTAGCGAAACGTGCTGGTCTTTTACACGATATAGGAAAAGTTCCAGATACCGAAGCAGACATAGAAACGCCTCATGCAATCCTAGGAATGCAGTGGGCTGAAAAATTTGGCGAAAAACCAGAAGTTTGTAATGCAATTGGCGCTCACCACGACGAAATTGAGATGACCACCTTATTGTCTCCAATTATTCAGGTTTGTGATGCAATATCCGGTGCAAGACCAGGAGCAAGAAGACAGGTACTCGATTCTTATATTCAACGTCTTAAAGATTTAGAAGATGTTGCGTTTGGATTTAATGGGGTCAATAAGGCTTATGCTATACAGGCAGGTAGAGAACTTAGGGTGATGGTAGAGAGTGAAAAGGTTTCGGATGAACAAGCTGCTAATCTTTCATTTAATATTTCCCAAAAGATTCAAACCGATATGACTTATCCTGGACAAGTTAAGGTTACAGTGATACGTGAGACTAGATCGGTAAATATCGCGAAGTAGATAAATTTATTTTGTTCGAAGATGATTTATCCTGAAACATATTTTAGGGATAAATCATAAAATCTTCTTAGATTACCAAGGCAATAGCCAAAAACCAACAACCAAAAACCAAAAACCAAATACCATCAACTTATTTACGCGGATGATATTTGTCCAATACATCTTTAAGTTTGGACCGATCGACATGCATATAGATCTCTGTAGTCGTTATACTTTCGTGGCCGAGCATGAGTTGAATAGCCCTTAAATCTGCTCCATTTTCTAAAAGATGGGTAGCAAATGAATGACGGAAGGTATGTGGGGAAATAGTTTTATTAAGGTTTATATTATTAGCTAAATTCTTTACAATCGTAAAAATCATTGCCCTCGTGAGCTGCTTTCCTCTTCTATTTAAAAAAAGAATATCCCGAGAGCTTGCGGCGATCTCTTGGTGGCTTCTAATATCATTACGATAGAGTTCAATATACTTTTCTGTGGATGCGCCAATTGGTACGAATCGTTCCTTATTTCCTTTTCCAGTAACTTTTATAAATCCTTCCTCAAAGAACAAGTCGGAAATCTTAAGATATATCAGTTCACTTACTCGTAAACCGCAACTATAAAGTGTTTCTATAATGGCCTTATTACGCTGTCCTTCTGGTTTGCTGAGGTCAATGGATAGAATCATTTTATCGATTTCAGATGTAGAAAGGGTATCAGGAAGTTTTCTGCCCAGCTTTGGGGATTCTATATTGTCTAATGGATTGGTTTTTCTATAATCTTCGAACACCAAATACCCGAAAAAACTTCGAAGTCCGGATATCAGTCTCGCTTGGGAACGTGGATTCAAAGATTTAGACTGTGAATAAATAAATTGTTGAACCGTTTCATTATTGATCTCAAGAGGAGAAGACTTAATATCGTTTAAATCTAAGTAGTCTAACAATTTCTCAACGTCCATTTTATAATTGGAAATGGAGTTTTGAGATAATCCTCTTTCAATCTTAAGATAGTTCACAAAATCGTTTATCGCGATGGTCCATTTCATATCCTTAAAAGTAATCCTAAATAACAAAATAGGATATTTGTCTTTAATATTGTTAATAACGCAAAATGCAAGTATCTAGATTACAACATTTTGAATTTTTGTGTTTATTAACTTGTTAATAACTACTTATTGTCCATATATAACATTTCTCAAAAGTTGGTAGTTTAAACTAATCAATTTAAAAACTCTTAATTATGAAAAAATTAGTAATTGTGGCTGCACTGGCCATGTTTGGTTTTAACGGCTTCGCTCAAATGGAATCTCACTTTGGGGTGAAAGCTGGTGTTAACTTTGCCAAGTTAACTGGGGATAACGTTGAAGACGCAGATGGTCGTACGGGCTTTCACATTGGGGCGATTTACGAACTGATGGTGGGTGAAAAGTTCTTCATTCAACCAGAACTTGTTTACTCCCAACAGGGCCTTCAGTCTAAAGTCGACGATTTTGAGACTAAATTAAAACTGGATTATTTAAACATTCCAGTAATGGCGAAGTATTATATTTCAGAAGATTTTGCAATTGAAGCTGGTCCCCAAGTCGGGATTCTTATGAATGCGAAAGGCGAATCGGATGGAAGAGACACTGATGTAAAAGATTTCTTTAAAGGATCGGATATTTCATTAGGCGGTGGTCTTTCTTATAATATGGAAACCGGTCTATTTTTGCAAGCACGCTACATGATTGGTATTTCTAATGTTTTCGATGGTGGTGATGAAGATACTTTTGGGGATGACCTCACTAACTCTGTGTTGAGTTTCTCAGTAGGCTATATGTTTTAAGGTAGTGAAAGTATAAAAGGGATCAAAATTGGTCCCTTTTTTTATTTCAAGTGGAAAAATTATGATCAAAAAATTACTTGTAATCGTTTTTTTTATATCTTTCGTCGACCAAATCTTATTAAAATGAAAAGAATTACTACAACACTAATGGCGATGGTTTTTGGTTTTGCCATGTTTTCTCAAGAGGGAGTTAAATTTGGAATAAATGCCGGATTGCCTATTGGACAAGACTCTAAACCTTATTTGATACATCTTCAAGGTAATCTCGATTATCTTTTTCATATATCCCGAGAAATCCATGTTGGGGTCACCACGGGCTATTCAAGATATCTAGCCGATAAAAATTATACCCCCGTTGCAGAAGATTTAGTATATATTCCGGTGGGAGGTAGTGCCCAATTCAACATATCAGATGAATTGAGAATTGGTGGAGATGTGGGTTACGCACTTTTGTTACAGCCTAAAAACGCGGATGGAGGTATATTTTATAGTCCAAAAATTCAATACAGATTTGTCCCCAAAGCGGACCTGGTTTTAGCTTATAGGGGTCTTACCGTAAATCAGGCATCATTAAGTTCTATATCCATTGGTGTAGAATTCGGGTTTTTTGAAGAATATTAAATCAAACATATCAACCACAATAATTAACTATTGATTAGATGAAAAATTTAAGCCTAACATTAATTTTTTCTTTCATTGGAATTACAGCCGCATTCAGTCAAAATCCTTCATTCGGAGTAACTGCTGGGTATCTTAATGTCAGTGGAAAAATCGAGTACCTTGATCAAGAAGTGGATGAGACTAAAAAATCAGGAGGCTTTGCAGGAATAGAACTAGAATGGGTTCTTTCTGAAAAATTCCACTTTCAACCAGAATTGCTTTATGCTCGTAACGAAGATTACGGATTGTTAATGCTTCCACTGGTGATAAAATATTATCCTATCGCCAAATTCAACATTCAAGCAGGTCCTCAATTTGATTATAGTACTGATCCATACCCAATCGGTGAATTCTTGGGCCAAGCTGAAGAATTTGGATTTGACGTAAACGAAGATGATTTTACTCGTTTCGGGGTTTCGCTTGCTGTGGGACTAGGATATGATTTCAGTGAACATTGGTTTTTTGATTCACGCTATACCTTTCAGATAAATGACGTCTACACTGGCGAGTACGAAATATCCATAAAAGGCCATATTTTTAATGCAGGTGTGGGTTATAGATTCTAATTCTATTTTTTATAAAGCTTTCAAACATGCCTTCAAAATAAATTGGCAGCATTCTTGTTGTAAGGAAGAATTTTAACTCAAATCTTCAACAGATGAAAAATAATTTATTTGCATTCTTCGCCTTGATTTTAATGACTTCATTTTCTTTTGCCCAGCAAAAGGGACAGGTCGAAGCCGGACTTAACATAGGACTAAACTTCTCGAATATTACCGACAACGATTATTATTCCAGCGTTCCCACAAATACTAGACTTGCGTTTAATATCGGTGGTTCTGCGGAATATTATTTTAGTGATAGATGGGGAATCAAAGCAAAACTTATCTATGATAGAAAAGGATGGGCAGATGATTTATTTTACTACGAAGATCCTTACGAAGAATTCATTACCGATTATGCTTTAGATTATATAACGATTCCCGTAATGGCCGACTTCCACTTTGGTCGTGCGCGCAATTGGTATGTTAATTTTGGCCCTTATATAGGGTTTTTAACCAGCGCAACCGTAGTAGATCCAGATGTTGATATTAAAGAACTCATCAATAAAGAAGATTTTGGTCTTGCCTTTGGCGGTGGCTATAAATTCTTAATCAACGAACACGTGAAAATGTTTTTCGAAATCGACCATCAAGCGGGTTTAGATAATATATTTGAAGATGGAAGAGGTACCTCAATCACGAACGGACGAACAAGTGTTAACACAGGGCTTTTATTTCTCTTGTATTAAAATAATCTACAATTCAAACTTTGAAACCGAAGCCTTGCTTCGGTTTTTTTTGTCTTACAGCTAAAGGGATTTTAGAAAGATTTTGTAGTTTGACCTTTTACTATATTTACAATATGAAAAAATTGATAATCATAAACGGGCCAAATCTAAACCTACTTGGTAAGCGCGAACCTAATTTATATGGAAATCTATCATTTACAGAATTTCTTGAAGAGATAAAGCAGAAATTCAGCAATCACCAAATTGAATATTTTCAATCTAACGTGGAAGGAGAGCTGATTAATAAATTACATGAAGTAGGATTTTCATACGACGGAATTGTTCTAAACGCTGCGGCATACACCCATACATCTGTCGGTATCGGTGATGCTGTAAAAGCTATTAAAACACCAGTAGTGGAAGTGCATATCTCAAATACCTACGGAAGGGAAGAATTTCGCCATCATTCCTTTATCGCTTCCAGCACAAAAGGCGTAATAGTCGGTTTTGGACTTCAAAGTTATGCCTTAGCCATTCAGAGTTTTATAGATTGAGTTTATTAAAACCGAGAAAGTAGCACCAAGACAATAGAACCAAGAGACAAGATAAAAGACAATGCCTAAAAGATATAAGATTTAAGACAAAAGACTTTATAAAAAAGATATAAGACTTTTCAGTTTGACACGTCGCTAAAACCAAAAATCGATTTTTTCTAACTTCTAACTTCTAACTTCTAACTTCTAACTTCTAACTTCTAACTTCTAACTTCTAACTTCTAACTTCTAACTTCTAACTTCTAACTTCTAACTTCTAACTTCTAACTTCTAACTTCTAACTTCTAACTTCTAGCTTCTAACTTCCAAGAATCTGGACCGAACTCTAAAGATGAATTACTTCATCATACGCAGCTGCAACGGCTTCCATAACCGCTTCACTCATGGTTGGATGAGGATGAACCGCTTTAAGAACTTCGTGTCCTGTCGTTTCTAATTTACGTCCTAAGACAGCTTCAGCAATCATATCCGTTACACCAGCGCCAATCATATGGCAACCTAACCATTCACCGTATTTAGCATCAAAAATTACCTTTACAAAACCTTCTTTGTTTCCTGAAGCACTTGCTTTTCCTGATGCAGAAAAAGGAAATTTTCCAACTTTTATATCCAGACCTCTTTCTCTGGCTTGTTTTTCGGTAAGGCCTACGCTTGCAATTTCAGGTACGCAATAAGTACAGCCTGGTATGTTTCCGTAGTCTAGAGCTTCCACATGTTGTCCTGCGATTTTTTCAACGCACAGAATACCTTCAGCAGAGGCAACGTGAGCAAGAGCTTGTCCTGGAGTTACATCGCCAATAGCGTAATAACCTGGAATGTTTGTCTGATAGTAATCGTTTACTAAGATTTTATCACGGTCTGTTGCAATTCCAACTTCTTCTAGACCTATATTTTCGATATTGCTTTTAATTCCTACTGCTGATAAAACTAAATCGGCTTCAATTGTTTCTTCTCCCTTAGCAGTTTTGATGGTTGCTTTAATACCTCCGTCGGTTTTTTCAACTTTGGTGACTTCAGAAGAAGTCATAACATTGATTCCTTGTTTCTTTAAGCTCTTCTCAAGTTGTTTTGAAACCTCTTCGTCTTCCACCGGGACAACGTTCGGTAAATATTCAACCAAAGTAATTTCTGTTCCCATAGAATTATAGAAATAAGCAAACTCTACTCCGATAGCCCCTGAACCGACGACAATCATCTTTTTAGGTTGTTTATCTAAGCTCATCGCTTCTCTATAGCCAATTACAGTCTTGCCATCTTGCTTAAGGCTAGGAAGCTCACGTGAGCGAGCACCCGTAGCAATAATAATGTGGTCTGCAGAATATTCTGTGCCATCGACATCGATTTTCTTACCAGGTTTCAGTGTTCCGAAACCTTTAATCACCTCGATTTTATTTTTTTTCATCAAAAATTGAACGCCTTTGCTCATGCCATCTGCAACATTTCGGCTTCTCTTAATAACTGCTCCAAAATCCTTGTCAGCTTCTTTAACAGAAAGTCCGTACTCTTCGGCATGTTTTAGATAATCGAAAACCTGTGCAGATTTTAGAAGCGCTTTTGTAGGTATACAACCCCAATTAAGGCAAACTCCGCCTAAACTTTCCTTTTCTATTATAGCGGTTTTAAAGCCTAATTGTGAAGATCTAATTGCGGTAACATAACCTCCAGGACCACTTCCTAGTACAATGACATCGTATTTACTCATTTGATTTTCTTTAGTCGATTTGTGAAGTGACGAAGGTACGAAACAAAATTGTTTTCAAAAACCACAACATATAATTTGTGCTCTTGGTTGATGATCAATATGTAAAACAAAAAAAGCCGAATTCTAGTGCTTATTGAGCACTAAAATTCGGCAGTATTTTATAAATTTATCTTACTATTTGTCTGCAGGGACAAATTCTAGGGCGACACCATTAATACAGTGCCTTTCGCCAGTTGTCTCGGACGGTCCGTCATTAAAGACATGACCCAAATGACCTCCACAAACTGCACAATGCTCCTCACTTCTCGTATAACCTAAATTGTTATCGGTAGAGAAAGCAACATTTCCTTCTATTTCTTGGTCAAAACTTGGCCATCCGGTTCCAGAATCGAATTTGTTTTCACTTTTAAAAAGTGGGGTAGAACAGGCTGCGCAGACATAAGTTCCTTTTTCGTAATTTTTGTTTAAAGGACTGCTGAAGGGTCTTTCAGTTCCTTCTTGACGTAAAACATAATATTCGGCATCAGTTAGCTCAGCTTTCCATTCGTCAGCCGTCTTTGATACTTCAAAATTATTACTCTCCTTTTCCTGAGCATTGCTCTTGCAATTAAACATTACGAGCGCTAATCCTATAAATACTAATTTATTCATGTTTTATTTTTTTTATTACCTAAAGTCGAAAATCATATAATAAACTTACGGATTCAGTCAACTATAAGTTTTGTAAATTTAAGGATTCAGCCTAAATATTCTTATTTTTATAGGCTTCAACAAAAATAATCCACTTAGATGCAGAACCAAATTAGAGTTATAATAGAGAACGTTAATCCTAATATTAATTGTGGTGAATTACCAATTAAAAGAATTGTAGATGAAATTGTTTTAGTAGATGCACATATTATGGCCGACGGTCACGATGTGCTCGGGGCTTCTATTTTATTTAAGGCCGAAAAAGATAAGAAATGGGAAGAAGCAAGGATGCATCATACCATTAATGACGAGTGGCAGGGAAGTTTTAAGGTTTCTAAGCAAGGAATGTTTCATTACAAAGTTGAAGCTTGGGTAGATTATGGACTCAATTGGCAACATGGGATAGAAAGGAAAATAGACGATGGACAGCAGGTAAAATCGGAATTGCTTGAAGGCGCCGAAATTTTGAAATCTATCTTGAGCAACTCTAGTAAAATTGATGCTAAACGCATCAAAGAATTTGTTGCGAATTTTGAAGATGAAAAAATGTACGACGAGTCAATCTCTATTGCGAAGTCGGAAGAACTTCATCACTTATTCTATAAATATCCAGAAAAATTCTTAGCCAATCATTCCAAGGAATATCCCTGTTACGTAGATCGTAAAAAGGCACTTTTTAGTACCTGGTATGAATTTTTCCCTAGGTCAGCTTCATCGGAACCACATAAACATGGAACGTTTAAGGATTGCGAAAGATTGTTACCGAGGATTGCAGAAATGGGATTCGATACTTTGTATTTTCCCCCAATCCATCCAATCGGGGAAGTAAATCGAAAAGGTAAAAATAATACTACGGTTGCCAATAACGATGATGTAGGCTCAGCTTGGGGAATCGGTTCAAAAAAAGGAGGGCACAAGGATATAAATCCAGAGCTCGGCACGATTGAAGACTTTAAAGTATTGGTTCAAAAAGCGAAAGACCAGGGAATTGAGATTGCATTAGACTATGCTTTGCAAGCGGCGCCTGACCATCCATGGGTAAAAAAACACCCACAATGGTTTAAATGGCGACCAGATGGTACAGTTCAATATGCAGAAAATCCGCCTAAAAAATATCAGGACATCTTGCCCATTTACTGGGAATCGAAAGAATACATAAAACTTTGGAACGAATGTTTGGATACTCTTTTATATTGGATCGATACTGGTGTAAATATCTTTAGAGTGGACAATCCGCACACTAAGCCATTTTATTTTTGGAATTGGATTATCACTGAAGTAAAAAAGAAACACCCGGACGTACTTTTTCTAGCTGAAGCCTTTACACGACCAAAGATTATGGCGCAATTGGCAAAACAAGGATTTAGTCAATCTTACAGTTATTTTACCTGGCGAGATTCTAAACACGAGTTTATAGAATATATGAACGAGTTGACTAAAACCGAGCTAAAGGATTATATGCGGCCAAACTTTTGGCCTAATACGCCAGACATTAATCCCTATCATCTACAAGGGGCAAACGAATCAAAATTTATTCAACGATATGCTTTAGCGGCCACTTTATCCAGTAATATCGGGATTTACGGTCCAGTTTTCGAGCATATGATAAGTGATGCCATTCCTGGGAGAGAAGAATATTTCAATTCTGAAAAATTTCAACTTTACAATTATGATTGGTTTAAGGACAACAAACTAATCCGAATAATAACTAAAATAAATGCAGTTAGAAATTTGCATCCTGCTCTTCAGCAAACAAATAATATTGAATTCTGCGGACTCCATAACGATAATCTGCTGGCATTTTACAAGTATGACGATGACCTAACCGATCAGTTGTTAATAATCATAAGTCTAGACCATAATTATGCTCAAAAAGGTTCGGTACAATTACCCTTAAAACATTTAAAGGTGAATGCAGGACAAAGGGTCAATGTTCTTGATCTTATAACCGGAAGCAGTTATAATTGGTACGACGAATGGAATTATGTAGAACTACATCCTGCACTTCCATTTCACATTTTTAAGATTTCACTATAAGCATGGCAAAGAAGAAAACTAATTCAACTTTAAGCACACCTTACGAATTTTCGGATACATGGGAAGAACTTTTAGATAATCCAAAATTCGTAAAAATCTTTTTATCTGATATTCTAGAAGAATACATTACCAAACAACGTTGGTATGGTGGTAAGTCGAGTAAATTGAAATATATTGAAATGGCGGAATATTTCAGGATTCAACAGAATAATGAAATCTATTACGGTTTGATTTTGGAGGTAAATTTTTCCGAAGCATTTTTTCAGCATTACTTCTTGCCGATTGCTTTTGTTTCAGATGAAAGCTTTGCAAATGATGATAGAATTCTTCCTATCAGTATTAACGGTCAGAGCGGATTTATAATAGATGCCATAAATCTCGAAGCTTTTAGAAAGTTGGTTTTCGAAAGAATAGCGACCGCGGTTCCGAATGACCGGACTCGGGTGCAATATCATAAAAGTCTAGGATTTCCTGAAGGTCCTTATGAATCTTCAAGGTTTATGGGATTAGAACAGAGCAATACTTCCATCGTTTATAACGAAAGGTACGTGCTTAAATTTTTCAGGAGAATCTATGCAGATAAGAATCCGGATTATGAAATGAGCCGCTTTTTATCTGAAAAGAAAGAATTCAAAAATACTCCGGCTTATTTAGGAAGCATCAATATTATGGATTCTGATAATGTAAATATCACGATTGCCCTGATGCAAGAAATGGTGCCTAATGAAGGAGATGCCTGGGAATATATGCTCCGAGAACTTAATAAGATTTTTGCGAACCTAGAATACAAGAAAATCAAGATCAATAAGTTGCCGGACACTAAACTGTTTGAGCATCTTTCCATCCTACAGGTGCCACCGCAGATTATCGATTGGGCAGGATTGGATATTTTTATGAAAATGCAGACCTTGGCGAAACGTACCGCAGAAATGCACGTGGCACTAGGCTCAGAATTTGAAGATACCTCATTCACACCAACCCATTTTAACGGAGATTACGAAGTTTGGCTGAAGAATAGGATGCTTTATCAATTTCAAAATCGATTGAATACTATAGAAAATAGTATGCACAAACTCGACGGCCTTGCTCTTGAGTTAGGTAAAGAATTTCTAGATAAGAAAAACATCATCAGAAAACGGTTTGTGGCTTTTAATTGGACTAAATTGAAAGGTGAAAGAATCAGGGTTCATGGCGATTATCATCTTGGACAAATATTGGTAAAGGATGATGATTTTTATATTCTTGATTTCGAAGGTGAGCCAGAAAGTACCATCCGCGATAGAAAAGTAAAGCAACCACCGTTAAAGGATGTTGCCGGTTTATTCCGTTCTTTTCATTATGCGATATATGCAACGATTTTCAATAACCTGGATTCCTATAAGCATTCAATGGAAGAATTATTTAGCGCGGGCGAATTGCTCTATCGTTATTTTATAGGCGTATTCTTGAGTACTTACGTTAAGGAAATACAAGATCACAACATAAATATTGGCTACGAACAAGAGCGAATATTTTTATTAAAATACAGTCTGCTTGAGAAAGCGGTTTACGAGTTGGGTTACGAGCTTAACTCCCGTCCGCGCTGGGCAGTAATCCCATTAAAGGGAATTTCTAATATAATCAACCACTAACTAATGGCAGAAGTAATAGCATACAGTTTATTTTCAGAATTTGATATCAATCTTTTTAAGGCAGGAAAGCATTATCGTTTATACGAGAAATTTGGCTCTCATCCCATGAAAGTAAACGGGGTAGAGGGAACTTATTTCGCAGTTTGGGCGCCAAGCGCCAAGCATGTTTCTGTGGTAGGTGATTTTAATTATTGGATTGAAGGTGATCATAAGCTAAATGTGAGATGGGACGAAAGTGGCGTGTGGGAAGGATTTATTCCAGGAGTAGGCAAAGGAAACCAGTATAAATATAAGATTCAAAGTAGTAATAACGATATAAAAACAGAAAAGGCCGATCCTTATGCCAGACGCAGTGAGCACCCGCCGAGTACTGCATCCATAGTTTGGGAAGATGATTATTCTTGGAAGGATTCTAAGTGGATGAAAAAGCGTAAAAAGAATAATGCTTTGGATGCTCCCTATTCTGTTTACGAAGTTCATTTGGGGTCTTGGAAAAAACACATCGAAGAAGGCCGGTTCTTGTCTTACGTTGAGCTTGCTGATCAATTGGTCGCTTACGTAAAGGATATGAATTTTACTCACGTAGAGTTAATGCCGATAATGGAATTTCCGTATGACCCGTCTTGGGGTTATCAGTTAACTGGTTATTTTGCTCCAACATCTCGATTTGGATATCCAGATGAATTTAAGTTACTGGTAGATAAATTACACCAAGCCGATATCGGAATCATTTTAGATTGGGTTCCTTCGCATTTTCCGGAAGACGCTCATGGGCTTGGCTTTTTTGATGGATCTGCTCTTTATGAGCATCCGGACAGAAAAAGGGGCTATCATCCCGATTGGAAGAGTTTAATCTTTAATTATGGAAGAAATGAAGTGAAATCGTTTCTGATAAGTAACGCAATTTTTTGGTTGGATCAATATCATGCAGATGGTCTAAGGGTAGATGCGGTAGCTTCAATGCTCTTCCTGGATTATTCTAGGGACGAAGGAGAATGGGATGCAAATATTTATGGAGGCAGGGAAAACTTGGAAGCGATTGCTTTTATGAAAGAAATGAACGAGGAAGTTTATAAAAGCTTCCCAGATGTTCAAACTATTGCCGAAGAATCCACGTCATTTCCTATGGTTTCTAAACCGACCTTTTTAGGAGGTTTAGGTTTCGGGATGAAATGGATGATGGGATGGATGCACGATACCCTTCAATATTTTGCTAAAGAACCAGTTTACAGAAAACATCATCAAAATGATTTGACATTCAGTATGACCTACGCCTTCACTGAAAACTTTATGCTTCCATTATCGCATGATGAGGTTGTTTACGGGAAGCAGTCCATTGTAGGCAGAATGCCTGGGGATGAGTGGCAACGCTTTGCAAATCTTCGACTTTTATATTCTTACATGTTTACCCATCCGGGTACAAAACTCTTATTTCAAGGGGCCGAATTTGGTCAGATGTCTGAGTGGAATTTTCAACAGAGCCTAGATTGGCATATTCTGGATTATGATGTTCACAAAGGCACTCAAAATCTTATAAGAGATCTTAATAAACTTTATAAAACTGAACCAGCCTTGTATGAGAAGCAATTTTCATCGGAAGGTTTTCAATGGATAGATTACAATGATGCCGAAAATTCAGTATTGGTGTTTATAAGGAGAGGTTTAAATGAAACTGACGATTTAATAATCGCTTGTAATATGACTCCAATCCCTAGAGATTCTTACAGAATGGGTCTTCCGCATAAAGGAACTCTCAAAGAAATCTTTAATAGTGATAAAAAAGGTTACCACGGTTCTGGAGAGTATTCAAACAAAACAATTAAATCGGAAGATCAGTCTTGGCAGTTTAGAGATCAGTCTGCTGTAATCACCATTCCGCCTTTGGCAATGGTTGTTTTTAAATACAAATGACATTAGGTTTTTTTCGAAATCGTTATAGTTGATAATTAAGCGTATTAAAATTTTTTATATAGAAACTTATACGTTTTTTTGTTTTTACATACCTATTTAATATGATTGTAAACACCGAATTAGAGCAGAAGGGGAACTTGTATCCAGGGAAGGTTGTTTCCTTTAGAAAGGATATTGATACCATATTTTTTTTCACCGATAATGATGTAATTCTGCAACTTAGGATTATCAGGGATTCTGTGTTGCGATTTAGATTTACCACAAGCGGAACATTTGGCAAGGATTTCTCTTATGCCATTACCAAATATGCAAGTACAGGTTATAATGAACTCAGTATTGAAGAATCTGAACTTTATTATAAAGTCACTACTGCGAAACTTTCATGTTTAATCTCAAAACAAGATTTAAAGATTGCGATTTACGATGCTAAAACTAATGAACTCATAAATCAAGATGAACTTGGTTTTCATTGGGAAGAAAGCTATAAGTTTGGCGGCAATATTGTGAAAATGAGCAAAATTGCTCAGGATGGCGAGAGTTATTTTGGTTTGGGAGACAAACCAAATCACCTTAATCTTAAAGGAAAAAGATACCAGAACTGGGTGACGGATTCTTATGCTTATGGCAAAGATACTGACCCGATTTATAAAGCTATTCCATTTTATACGTCTTTGGTTGATGGTAAAGCATATGGGGTTTTCTTCGATAACACCTTTAGGACTTATTTTGATTTTGCTTCAGAAAGAAGAAACGTCACTAGTTTCTGGGCGCAAGGAGGAGAAATGGATTATTATTTTATCTATGGTCCTAAGATGCGCGACGTTGTTGAGAGCTATACGGATTTAACCGGAAAACCACATCAGCTGCCACCATTATGGGCACTTGGGTTTCATCAATGTAAATGGAGTTACTATCCAGAAAGCAAGGTTAAAGAAATCGCGAAAAAATTTCGGGATTTAAAAATTCCTTGTGATGCTTTGTATTTGGATATCGATTATATGGAAGGTTTTAGATGCTTTACATGGAATCTAAATCATTTTCCTGATCCAAAAAGAATGGTTAAAGAACTATTGGATGAAGGCTTTAAAACAGTGGCCATCATTGATCCAGGGATTAAGATAGATAAAGACTACGCTATATTTAAGGAAGCACTAGAAAAAGACTATTTCTGTAAAAGGGCTGACGGTCCGTATATGAAAGGAAAAGTATGGCCTGGTGAATGTTATTTTCCAGATTTTACAAATCCAGAAGTTCGAGAATGGTGGTCTAATCTTTTCAAAGAATTGATTGAAGATATTGGCATCAAAGGGGTCTGGAATGATATGAATGAGCCTGCGGTCATGGAGGTTCCCAATAAAACATTTCCTGATGATGTAAGACACGATTACGATGGGAATCCTTGTAGTCATAGAAAAGCCCATAATATTTATGGAATGCAAATGGCACGGGCAACCTACCAAGGGTTAAAGAAATTTTCGTTTCCAAAAAGACCTTTTGTAATTACACGTTCTGCTTACGCGGGTACCCAACGTTATACTTCAACTTGGACTGGAGACAATGTTGCAACCTGGGAACATCTATGGATTGCTAACATACAAGTTCAGCGATTGGCAATGTCTGGCTATTCCTTTGCAGGAAGTGATATTGGAGGCTTTGCAGAGCAGCCGCATGGCGAATTATTTGCACGTTGGATTCAATTGGGAGTTTTTCATCCTTTTTGTAGGGTTCATTCTTCTGGCGATCACGGCGATCAAGAACCTTGGACTTTCGATGAAGATGTTACATCTATCGTTAGAAAATTCATCAACATTAGATATCAATTATTACCTTATTTATATTCTGCTTTTTGGAGATACGTTAACCATGGAACGCCTCTTATACAATCTCTGGTGCTCTATGATCAGCACGATGTGCATACTCATTATAGAACCGACGAATTTATCTACGGAAGCCAGATTTTAGTGTGCCCAATTTTAGAACCGAACGCTCGCGGACGTCGAATGTACGTGCCTCGCGGCAATTGGTACAATTTTTGGAATAGTACAATTGTTAAAGGTGGAAAAGAGATGTGGGTGGATGCGGATATCGAAGAAATGCCGATTTTTATTAAAGAAGGAGCAATAATTCCAAAATATCCAGTTCAGCAATATGTTGGCGAAAAGATCATTGAACAAGTGGATTTAGATGTATACTACAAAGAAGGTAAAGAAACTTCGACCTTATATGATGATTCCCATGATGGGTATGATTATACTAAGGGTAGGTACAGTCTAAGAAGCTTCAAGTTGACCGGTAAACCAAATCAATTGATTATTCAACAACATAAGGAAGGAAAATTCACCACCACTTATAAAACCTTTAAATTAAAGTTTCATGGATTGCCGTTTGAAGTTGAAAGCATTCAGTTAGATAATGTTAAGATGAATATGAGCGAAGTGAACATAGATAGTGATAACACAATGGTTATCGAGAAGAATTTCTCTCAACTATTTATAATGGGTAAATAATATATTTATAGCGTTAATTCCCTGAAACCTTAATTAGTAATTTTAGGATCGAATCCTAAACAAAAAAGGATTATTAATTTAAATTTTTAATGATGAAAACTACAAAAATACTTTTGGTTTTTGCTTTGGTTTTGACGGCTATCGCTTGTAAGACCAATCCATTTACAGGAAATAAGACTTTAGCGTTAGTGCCGAATTCACAGATTTTCCCGATGGCGTTTGCTCAATATGATCAGTTCTTAAGTGAGAATAAAGTTGTGACCGGGACTGCAGAATCTGCCATGGTAGACCGCGTTGGACAAAGAATCGCTACTGCTGCAGAAAGATGGTTAAATGCTAATGGATACCAAGGTTACCTTGGAGATTATAAATGGGAATACAAACTAGTGAATGACGAAACCGTTAATGCTTGGTGTATGCCAGGAGGTAAAATTGTTGTCTATACTGGGATATTACCAATTGCACAAGGAGAAACCGGTCTAGCAGCTATTATGGGACATGAGGTTGCTCATGCCTTGGCAAACCACGGTCAGCAACGTATGAGTGCTGGTATGCTACAACAAATTGGAGCCGTAGCAGGTAATGTTGCTATAAGTGACCCACAAAAGAGAAATGCTTTTAATCAAGCATATGGTCTTGGTTCAACTGTTGGTGTGATGTTACCGTTCAGCAGATCTCATGAAACTCAAGCAGATGAAATTGGTTTGACTTTGATGGCGATCGCTGGGTATAATCCAGAAGAAGCAGCCAACTTATGGATGAGAATGAAAGCTAACAGTGGAGGACAAGCTCCGCCAGAATTCTTAAGTACTCACCCTTCTAACGATACGCGTATCGCAAATCTTAGAAGATGGGCACCGAATGCTAAGGTTGAAGCTGCTAAATACGGCGTTACATCTTTCAAATAATAAACATAAAATAGCATTATAATATTTTTTGACTACATTAGAAGCTGCTCATAAATGAGCAGCTTTTTTTTATGGCTACACTTGAGAAGGGGAATAAAAAATTGTTAAATGCCTGGGCATTCTATGATTGGGCCAATTCGGTTTATACTCTCACCATTGTATCTTCAATTTTTCCTATTTTCTATTCGGCGCTTTTCTTGGATTCAATTAAAAAGGTTGATGCCTTTAATTTCGAATTTAAGAGTACTGCGCTCATAACTTTTGTAACAGCCTTCACTTTCCTTGTCGTCGCCATTATTTCACCGATACTCTCAGGGATTGCTGATTATATTGGTAACAAGAAAAATTTCATGAAGTTTTTCTGTTATTTCGGAGGCGCAGGATGTATTGGGTTATACTGGTTTAGCTTAGATAGAATCTATTTAAGTCTACTATTTTATTTTATGGGGTTGATTGGTTACTGGGGAAGTTTGGTGTTTTATAATTCGTATTTACCGGATATTGCTTTGTCAGAACAACAAGATAAAGTAAGCGCCAAAGGATTTGCTATGGGTTATATAGGGAGTGTAATTCTATTGATTGCAAATCTGGCTATGGTAATGACCCAGGATACCGGTGAAGAAAAAATGCAAATGATGCGTTATTCTTTTGTCACCGTAGGCTTGTGGTGGATACTTTTTAGTCAATATACATTTTATATACTGCCCAAAGGTGTCTCGAAAGGTCACAAGGTAACTTCATCTGTAATATTTAATGGAATTCAGGAATTACGAAGCGTGTGGAAGCAGTTGAAGGGCAATTTGCGATTAAAGAGATATTTATATGCCTTTTTCGCGTTTAGTATGGCAGTTCAAACCATAATGTTGGTAGCGGTTTATTTTGGTGAAGAAGAAATAGCATGGGGAAGTGATTCTGAAAAAACAACTGGATTAATTGTGAGTATCTTGGTGATTCAAATTGTAGCGATAGCTGGAGCGGTTCTAACATCGAGAGCATCGGCCAAATTCGGTAATATACCCACGCTTATTTTCGTAAACTTTATATGGATGGGACTATGCTTTTACGGTTATTTTGTAGAAACGCCGATACAATTTTATATTACGGCAGGTCTTGTTGGTCTGGTTATGGGTGGGATACAAGCATTGGCTAGATCTACTTATTCGAAATTCTTGCCTGAGACAAAAGATACAACCTCATATTTTAGTTTTTATGATGTTACCGAAAAAATAGGAATCGTGATTGGGATGCTAATCTATGGGGTGATTGATCAGGTGACTGGAAGTATGCGTAATTCGATCTTATTTTTAATTGTTTTTTTCCTGATAGGAATTTTTCTATTATTTAGGGTGCCTAGACATAATACGGATATAAAACCTGATACAATCGCATAAAAAAAGGCCGACAAAAATGTTGGCCTTATTCCTTTTGATTGATGAGTAATATTTTAGTTTCTAGAAGAAACGTCACCTGAGCCAGAGACTTTAGTGTCTTCTTTTTTAGGATTGCCTTTATAAGTGATATCTCCCGAACCTGCAACTCTCGCTTTTAATTCTCCATTACAGACCACATCCGCATCTCCAGAACCTGCAACAGAAACTTCAACATTGTTCGCATTGAAATCAAACCCATGGAAATTGCCCGAACCTGCAACTTTAGCTTCTAAATTATTTGTTTCACCGGTAAGGGTAAGGTCACCAGAACCAGCAATGCTTGCCTTAACTTCACTTGCATTTACCTTCAGCACCATATCGCCCGAACCTGCAAGTTCAGCTACAAAATCATTGCTATTTATAACATCTTCATTATGAAGGTCGCCGCTCCCGGCCAATGCCACTTCATCGATTTCTTCAAATGGAATTGTAATCGTTATAGTTTTGTTATTAGATGTTCTTAAGTTAACTCTGTCTTCTGTTTTTATAATTAAATTATTGTTTTTCACTTCGACAACAATGTATTCCAATAAGTTTTCTTCACCTTCCAAGATTATTTTGCCCTCAGTTCCTTTTACCAAAACATAATCAAAAGAACCAGCACATTTTACGCCATCGTAATTAGATGTTGTTCTGGTTTCGGTTTTCATATTACCATTACCTTTTATTGAATTGTTTCCCCACTGTGCAAAGGTGAAGGTTGTGCTTGCTAATAGCACCGCTAGAATTAAAATTGATTTTTTCATGATAACTTAAATTAGTTGATTGATTAGATATTATTTCTTTTTGAATGTTACACTGCCATAGTCCGAATCGATTTTTACGTTGTTTCCGCCTCCCGAACCATAGGTGCCGACATAATATTTGTCTGACGATTTTTCAACTCTTTTACTGAAGTTGAGGTCAGATTCACTCCTTAATGATCCATAATCTAGATGAATATCGAAGGTAAAATTATACGCAGAATTGTAACCTAATTCAATTCCGGCGTAGTCTGAATTAATCGAAACATTGCCAGCACTCTCTGTTAATTCCTCTACTCTGATTGATCCATAATCCTGAACAATTTCTAAATTGCCATAAACTTTGCCAATAACCGTGGTTAGATAATCTCCATTGCCACTTATGTTATTTACGTTTTCCACTCGTATGGAGCCATAATCGCAATTGTACTTTATATTTTCACTAATTTCTACGTTAGATTTTGTATAATCTGCTTCAATATCTAGATTTTTAGTCTTCGCTACGGTGAAACTACTGTAGTCGGAATTGATTTTTCCAGTTTTAATGTATTCAAAATAAGAATCATTGGTATAATCGAAGGAAATAGAATTGTTATCTGCCATTAACTCTTTAGTGGTGATTTTACCATAATCACAGTTCAATATTGCTCGTCCTTCTAGCCTATCTAAATTTATGCTGCCATAATCATTGTTGAGGTTAACGGAATTTGTCATTGGGATGCTGATACGGTAATTTACTTCCATATTAACGTTATTGTTATTTCCCCAGCTCCACCAAGAGCTACTATTGTTTCTGCTATCAAAAATTGTTTTGGCGTAAACTTCACTGCTCGAAGCTTGAAATTCTACATTGATATCATCTAATTTTTTTTGGACTTTGTCCTCGTTATCTCCATTGGTCTTAATCTGGATATCAATAGTTGTTGTCGTTCCATTATTCGTGACTACGGTAATGTCCCCATAACTGTTAATGATTTTAAGCCAGGCGTCCTTGTTGATCTTAAATTCTTTTTTTATAGATTTTTCTTTGGTGTACTTTCCTCTCCAATCACGGTTTCCGCTAGCGAAAGCCATAGTAGGCAAAATGCATAAAAGGAATATAATTTTAAATAGTGTTGCTGTCTTCATCTGTGTTGTTGTTATTTATGTTCGTTATTTGATTGATTTGCTCTAATGTATTCTGTAAAAGATTTACCCGATTTTGAAAGTTTGAAATCATTGCAAAAATTACCCTCTGGTCGTCTCCACTAACTTTTAGGTCCTTCTGCAATGATTTATAATCTTTTTCTAAAACTTCCATTTGGGCCATGGCGTCACTAATTATTTTCTGGGTTTCAGGATTTTTCTTTCCTTCAATCTTTTCGAGATTTTCCTTTATTGCCGAAGTGAAAAAACTTTCTGTCTTTGACATTTCAGTTGAAACATCCGCAAGACCATTATTTTTATCGCTTTCAGCTTGGAAAAAATTCAAGCTAAAAAATAGAAGAAGCAGAACGGCAATAGAACTGATTGGGACAAATAGGGTTCTATAATTAAACCGTGATTGTTTGATCACCTCAGTATCCTGTGATTTTAACCTATCCAAGAATCTGCTCTTATGACCGTCATTTGGATTATCCAAATCGAACTGTCCTTGTAAATCTTTGAACAAATCTTCTAATTCTTTATCCTTCATATAAACTTTTTTCTAAGGGTTGTAAATTCTTTCTTAAGCTTTCTTTGGCTCTAGAAATCATCGTTCTGCAATTAGCATAAGAGATTTCCATTATTTCACAAATTTCTTCATAATCATAACCTTCAATTAAATGGAGGGTCAAACCGGTGCGATAATTAGATTTTAAATCTTTCATGCATTCCAATACCATTTTCGCTTTTTGGTTTGTGTGATTGGATTCTTCGTAAACCTCGTCTGCGATTTTCAATTTATATATCTTATTATCTAATGACTCTTCCTTCTTGGCTTTGTTCTTTTTGTAATATTGAATGCTATTGTTAATAACAATCCTTTTTAACCACGCCCCAAAAGTTGCCTTTTCATTTAAGGTTGAAAGCTTGGAGAAAGCAGTAAGAAAGGATTCTTGCATGATGTCTTCAGCTTCAAAACTATCCCTCACTATTCTAAGTGATGTATTGTACATCGCTTTATAGTATCGGTTATAGATTTCCATTTGAGCCTGTTGGTTTCCACTATCGCAGAGATTTAACAATTGCTCAGTGTTTTGGTCGGTTAGTATCAAAAATTAAAAGCTTTAGTATAATGATGTATCACAAAACGGTTTGTTACACTTTGTAAAAAAATAATTTGAATGTAGCATTAATTCAATGGCATAACTATTGAAAATATATAAATATAATGAACTATCATAAGACCTTAAGACGCTGATAATCAGATTATGGTAATTTCATTGATACATTAAAATGAATATGAATCTGTCTGTAAAGTGACAGAATGACCTAATTATATTATGGCTAAAAGAAATTTTACTACTCTTGACAGTTTGTCATTACAGGATTTCGACGAAAACTCGGAATTAATTCCTCTAATGACTCCTGAAGATGAGGCTGAAATAAATAATGAAGTATTACCCGATTCCCTCGCAATCTTACCGCTCAGGAACACGGTTCTCTTTCCTGGTGTGGTAATACCGATTACCGCCGGTCGCGATAAATCCATCAAATTAATTCAAGACGCCAACAATGGAAGTAAGGTTATTGGTGTGGTTTCGCAAAAAGATGAAAATGTTGAGGATCCTAAAGGAAAGGATATCTATAGCAAAGGAACTGTTGCTAGAATATTGAAAGTACTTAAAATGCCCGATGGAAATACTACCATCATCATTCAAGGTAAAAAGCGTTTTGAAGTTGAAAAAATTACGACCGAAGAACCCTATATAAAGGCGAAAATAAAAGGAATTGCGGAAGCTACTCCAGCTAAAGAGAACGAAGAATTTAAAGCGATCATTGATTCAATCAAGGATTTGGCGCTTCAGATTATAAAAGATAGTCCAAACATTCCGACAGAAGCGAGCTTTGCAATCAAGAATATTGAAAGCGATTCATTCTTGGTCAATTTTGTTTCTAGCAACATGAATCTTGCTGTTGAAGAAAAACAAAAATTGTTAGAAATAAATGACCTTAAGGAAAGAGCTCTAGCGACACTGAAGTATATGAATATGGAACTTCAAAAATTAGAGTTGCGTAATAATATTCAATCTAAGGTTCACAGTGATATGAGCCAGCAGCAGAGAGAATATTTTCTGCACCAACAGATGAAGACTATTCAAGAGGAACTTGGTGGAGAATCTTACGACGCGGAGATTGAAGAGATGCGCATTCAGTCTAAAAAGAAAAAATGGAGCAAGAAAGTAAATGAACATTTCACTAAAGAACTTTCAAAATTGCGACGGATGAATCCGCAGGTTGCGGAATATTCTATCCAGAGAAATTATCTCGATCTATTTCTTGATTTGCCTTGGGATAAATACAGCAAGGATAAATTCGACTTAAAAAGAGCTAAACGAATTTTAGATCGTGATCACTACGGCTTAGATGATGTAAAGAAGAGAATTATAGAATATCTGGCGGTTTTAAAGCTAAGGAATGATATGAAGTCTCCAATTCTTTGTCTTACGGGACCTCCAGGTGTTGGTAAAACTTCGCTTGGCAAATCCATTGCTGAGGCTCTTGGCCGCGAATATGTGAGAATGTCGCTCGGTGGACTAAGGGACGAAGCAGAAATAAGAGGACATAGAAAAACCTATATCGGAGCAATGCCTGGAAGGATTATTCAGAGTCTAAAAAAAGCAGGAACCTCGAATCCTGTTTTTGTTTTAGATGAAATCGATAAACTTTCTAATAGTCATCAAGGAGATCCATCTTCTGCAATGCTAGAAGTTTTGGACCCAGAGCAGAATAATGAATTTCATGATAATTTCTTAGAGATGGGTTATGACCTTTCTAAGGTCATGTTTATCGCTACTTCAAATAATCTTAGCAGCATTCAACCAGCTCTTCTGGACCGGATGGAGATTATCAACGTCAGTGGTTATACCATCGAAGAAAAAGTAGAAATCGCCAAAAGACATTTGTTACCTAAGCAATTAAAAGAACATGGCTTGGATGGAGATCATTTAAAAATCGCCAAACCTCAATTAGAAAAAATTGTCGAAGGTTATACTCGAGAGTCTGGAGTTCGGGGTCTTGAAAAACAAATTGCCAAAATGGTAAGACATGCTGCGAAGAATATCGCGATGGATGAGAAATACAATCTTAAAGTTACCGATAAAGATGTTCTAGATGTTTTGGGTTCTCCTAAAATGCAAAGGGATAAATATGAAAACAATAATGTTGCAGGTGTGGTAACCGGACTGGCCTGGACCCAAGTAGGAGGGGATATATTGTTCATTGAATCTATTCTTTCTAAGGGTAAAGGAAATATGTCCATTACCGGAAACTTAGGAAAAGTGATGAAGGAATCGGCGACGATAGCAATGGAGTATATAAAATCTAATGCTGAAGAATTTGGAATCGACCCAAGTATTTTCGAAAAATATAATGTACATATTCACGTGCCAGAAGGAGCAACGCCAAAAGATGGTCCTAGTGCAGGAGTAACTATGCTAACTTCCTTAGTTTCTCTATTCACGCAAAGAAAAGTGAAAAAGAATATTGCAATGACGGGTGAAATTACCCTGCGTGGTAAAGTGCTTCCGGTTGGCGGAATAAAGGAAAAGATTCTAGCTGCTAAAAGGGCAAGAATAACAGACATTCTTTTATGTGAAGAAAATAGGAGAGATATCGAGGAAATAAACCAAGGCTACCTTAAAGGTCTAACTTTTCATTACGTTAAAGAAATGAGCGAAGTTCTAGATCTGGCTCTGACCAAAGAACAGGTGAAAAAACCTAAAACTCTCTAAAAATCAGCCCCAACAAAGTTGGGGCTTTTTATTGTAACGGCTTCAATTTAAATGAATGGGTTGGCGCAGTTAAAAATAAACCTCTTCCATATGCGTTTTAAAATAGATTTATTTACTTTGCCGAACTATGCTTAAAAGGATTTTCACCCTAATTTTATTGATGTTTTCGGCATCGGTCTTTCCACAATTAGGCGGTGAATCTACCTACCAATTTCTTAATCTAGTTTCCTCACCAAGACAAGCTGCGCTAGGTGGAAAAGTCATTACCAACGTTGACTACGACGTTACCGGAGCGCTATATAATCCAGCCACCATTAACGCCGCGATGGATAATCAGCTAGCATTAAATTACAGTAGTTATTTGGGCGGAATCAGTTACGGTACCGCGGCATATGCATATTTATGGGATAGACGCACCCAAACCTTCCACGCTGGAATGACTTATATTAATTATGGGAATTTTGACGGCTATGATTTAGAAGGAAATTCTACAGGAACATTCACTGGGAATGAAGCCGCCTTATCTCTGGGATATTCTTATAATATTCCGTTCACTGATTTTTACGCGGGCGCTAACGTAAAATTTATTACTTCAAAATTAGAACAGTATAATTCTCTTGGTGGGGCAGTAGACATCGGTTTACTTTATATAAATGAAGACTTGGATTTTAATGCGGCGGTCACCGTAAGAAATATGGGTATGCAGTTTAAGACCTATGCCGGACAAAATGAACCTTTGCCTTTTGAAGTGAATTTAGGTTTGTCGCAAAAGCTGGAACACGTACCTTTACGATGGCACTTGACCTTCGAAAATTTGCAGAAATGGAAGATTGCTCGTTCTAATCCGGCGAGAGCTGTTTCAGATCTGGAAGGAAATCAAACTCAAGAAAAAGTTGGGTTTACCGGTCAGCTGTTGAGACATACGATTGTAGGAGCAGAGATTTTTCCGGATAAAGGTTTCAATATAAGATTAGGTTACAATTTTAGAAGGGCAGAAGAATTGCGGATTGCAGATCAAAGGGATTTTTCTGGGCTATCTTTTGGAATTGGTTTAAAACTCAATAAACTAAGGTTTAGTTACACTCACGCAAGATATACGAGCGCTTCAAACACAAATTTTTTAGGCCTACAAATAGATTTAAGATAATGCAAAAAATTACGATTGCTATTGATGGTTATTCATCTACGGGTAAAAGCACAGTTGCCAAGCAACTCGCTAAATATCTCGGATATGCTTATGTAGATACTGGGGCAATGTACCGCGCCGTAACTTTATTTGCGATGAATAAAGGATTTATCGACAAAGTTCATTGTAACGAAAATGCTTTGGTTGAAAGTCTTGAGAACATAAAAATTCATTTTGAATTCAATTCTGAACTCGGTTTTGCCGAAGTCTATTTAAATGGAGAAAATGTAGAAGCAAAAATCAGGACAATGGAAGTTTCGAGTTTTGTAAGCCAAGTTGCCACCGTTTCAGAAATTAGAAAAGAGTTGGTGAAACAGCAACAAATAATGGGTAGACATAAAGGAGTAGTTATGGACGGCAGGGATATCGGTACGGTGGTATTTCCAAATGCAGAGCTTAAGATTTTTATGACCGCTTCCGCCGAAAAACGGGCCGCTAGAAGGTATGATGAATTAAGGGAACGCGGAAATCTAGTAACAATTGAAGAAGTCATCGAAAATGTTAGGATGAGGGATGATATTGATACTAACCGGGAGGATTCACCTTTAAGAAAAGCAGAAGATGCAGTCGTGGTAGATAATTCGGATACTACGGAAGAAGAGCAACTAGAAATTGTCAAAAAATTGGCGATGGAAAGGATAAAGAAAGTCGGGTAGAGAGAATAGGATTAGGAGTTTAGAATCAAGATTTAAGATTTAAGATTTAAGATTTAAGAATTAGGAATTAGGAATTAGGAATTAAGTATTTGCCATCCTTACTAATCACAGACTAAAAACCACCAACCACCAACCAACAATCAACAACCAACCAACAACCAACAACCAACCCTGTCTACCTTCCGGCAGAAAATAGCAACTTATTTAACGTATTGCAGATTCAAAAAAATTTCGTATTTTTGCGCTCCTTTTGGCGGCGTACGGAAAGATCAAAAGGCACATAAAACTAAAATTAATACTTCTGTATTAATGCTTGCTTTAAAATCTTCCGGTTAATGCAGAATACAAATTTATAATCAGCAATGGCTGAAAGCAAAGAAACAGAAGTAACTCCTGAAGTTCAGGAAGAAACAACTCAAAAATCAGAAACTCGGAAAACTGAGTCAACTGACAAAAAAGAAGCTAAATCTACAGAAACTTCTGAAGAGAAGACAGAAGAGAAAAAAGATTACATCTCTGAGTCACAAAAGAATCCTAAAAAATTTCTAGAAGATTTTAACTGGCACAATTACGAAGAAGGAATTGATGTTGTCGGAGACGAGAAATTAGAAGAATTCGAAAAACTAGTAAAAGAGAATTTCGTTGACACTCTAGATGACGAAGTGGTAGAAGGTGAAGTTATTCACATTTCTGACCGCGATGCCATCATCGACATCAACGCAAAATCCGAAGGTGTTATCTCATTGAACGAATTCCGATACAATCCTGACCTTAAAGTCGGTGATAAAGTTGAGGTCTTAATCGATGTACGTGAAGATGCTACCGGACAATTAGTTCTTTCTCACAGAAAAGCCAGAGTAATCAAGGCTTGGGATAGAGTTAACAATGCTCATGATACTGGAGAAATCGTTAATGGTTTCGTTAAATGTAGAACTAAAGGTGGTATGATCGTAGACGTATTCGGTATCGAAGCGTTCTTGCCAGGTTCTCAAATCGACGTTAAGCCTATTAGAGATTACGATGCTTATGTAAACAAAACGATGGAATTTAAGGTTGTTAAGATCAATCACGAATTTAAGAATATCGTTGTATCGCATAAAGCGCTTATCGAAGCAGATATCGAAGAACAGAAAAAAGAAATCATTGGTCAGTTAGAAAAAGGACAAGTATTAGAAGGTATTGTGAAGAACATTACTTCTTATGGTGTCTTTATCGATCTAGGTGGCGTAGATGGACTTGTACATATTACAGATCTTTCTTGGTCTCGTATTAATCATCCTAACGAAATCGTTGACCTTGACCAAAAACTGAACGTTGTTATATTAGATTTTGATGAAGATAAATCTAGAATACAATTAGGTCTTAAACAATTGAGCAAACATCCATGGGAAGCTTTAGCTGACGATGTGAAGATTGGCGATAAAGTTAAAGGTAAGGTTGTAGTCATAGCAGATTACGGTGCTTTTGTTGAAGTTGAAGAAGGAGTAGAAGGACTTATTCACGTTAGTGAAATGTCTTGGTCTACCCATTTAAGATCAGCTCAAGATTTCGTTTCCGTTGGAGACGAAGTAAACGCAGTTATCTTAACATTAGACAGAGAAGATCGTAAAATGTCATTAGGTATCAAGCAATTGACACCAGACCCATGGACCGATATCACTAAAAAATATCCTGTTGGCTCTAAGCACACAGGTATTGTTAGAAACTTTACAAACTTCGGAGTTTTTGTTGAATTAGAAGAAGGAATTGACGGTCTTATTTATATTTCAGACCTTTCTTGGACTAAGAAAATTAAACACCCAAGTGAGTTCTGTAATGTTGGGGATAAACTTGAAGTGGTTGTGCTAGAATTGGATGTAGAAGGACGTAAACTAAGTTTAGGTCATAAACAAACAACTAACAACCCTTGGGATAAATATGAAACTGACTTCGCACTTGGTACATCTCACACTGCAACCATATCAGAATTAGTTGATAAAGGTGCTACTGTAGACTTTAACGAAGACATCGTTGCTTTTGTTCCTGCTAGACATCTAGAAAAAGAAGATGGAAGCAAACTTAAGAAAGGTGATGAAGCAGAATTCAAGATTATTGAGTTTAACAAGGAGTTTAAGAGAGTAGTTGCATCGCATACTGCAGTCTTCAGAGAAGAAGAAGCAGCCAATGTAAGAGCCGCTGTCAAGAAACAGGAAGCTGCTGCAGCTGAAGCAAAACCTACTTTAGGAGATGCTAACGATCAATTGCAAGCACTTAAGGATAAAATGGACGGGAAAAAGAGTAAATAATTTTTCTACTTTTTCACAATCAAAAGCCTTCAAGAAATTGAAGGCTTTTTTTTGGTCTTAAAATGATGAAATTTAAGTAATAAAACAAGCATCAAGAATGGAGGTGGCCTAAATTCTGAACAAAATAAATTATCAATTTAAACATTATGTTGAAATTGTAAGCTAGAATAAATTAATGTAACTTTGTTCTCCAAACACGTTTGGACGTAATATGAGTCAAAAAGTTTTACTTAATTCCAAAGAGGTAAACATCATTCTTCATCGACTGGCTTGTCAATTAATCGAAAACCATAACAATTTTACCAATACTGTTCTTATCGGTCTTCAACCGAGAGGAAAATTTCTTGCAAATCGTTTGGCGAAAATGCTTAAGGATGAATACAAGAAAAATGATATTAAGCTCGGCCTTCTAGATATTACATTTTTCAGGGATGATTTTAGAAGAGGGGAAAAACCGCTCGAAGCAAATTCCACAGAAATCGATTTTTTGGTTGAGGATAAGAATATTGTCTTTATTGATGATGTACTCTATACAGGAAGAAGTATTAGGGCAGCTCTGACCGCGATACAATCGTTTGGACGACCTAATGAGATAGAACTTTTGACCTTAATCGATAGACGATTTAGCCGTCACTTACCGATTCAGCCTAATTATAGAGGTAGACAGGTAGACGCAATTAATGAAGAAAAAGTGAAAGTGCATTGGAAGGAAAATGATGGAGAAGATGCAGTCTATTTAGTTAGTTAAAGAACTATATAGCGAGCGAATGCTAGTAGTGTGATTTATTGTTTAAAGTTGAGTAAGTATATAGAATGAATAATAAAAATAAAGAATAGATACGATAAGGAATGAGCGAATTAAGTGTTAACCACTTATTGGGAATAAAATATCTTAATAAAAAGGATATTGATTTAATCTTTGAAACTGCCGACCATTTTAAGGAAGTTATTAATCGTCCTATCAAAAAAGTTCCCTCACTGCGCGATATTACTATTGCAAATCTCTTTTTCGAAAATTCTACCCGCACAAAATTATCTTTTGAACTTGCCGAGAAAAGACTTTCGGCCGATATCATTAATTTTTCGGCATCACAGTCTTCGGTTACAAAAGGCGAAACCCTTATAGATACTGTACAGAATATTCTATCCATGAAGGTAGATATGGTCGTGATGAGGCATCCATATCCCGGCGCTAGTGTCTTTCTCTCCAAGAATGTTAAGGCAAGCATTATTAACGCAGGAGATGGTGCGCACGAGCACCCAACACAAGCTCTATTAGATTCTTACTCGATCAAAGAAAAGTTAGGGACTGTAAAAGGAAAAAAAATTGTTATTGTTGGTGATATTCTTCATAGTAGGGTAGCGCTATCTAACATCTTCGCTTTAAAATTACAAGGTGCTGAAATAAAAGTATGCGGTCCAAAGACGTTGCTTCCAAAACATATAGAATCCTTAGGGGTTAAGGTTGAAACCGACCTGAGGAAAGCTCTTGAATGGTGCGATGTTGCCAATATGCTCCGAGTTCAAAACGAGCGGATGGATATGAGCTACTTTCCGAGCACCAGAGAATACACTAAGCAGTATGGAGTTAATAAAGCACTGCTTGATTCATTAAAAAAAGAAATTGTGATTATGCACCCAGGACCAATTAATCGTGGGGTAGAAATCACAAGTGATGTTGCCGATTCCAAACAAGCCATTATACTAGAACAAGTACAAAATGGTGTGGCAATTAGGATGGCCGTCATCTACCTGTTAGCATCAAAAATTAAACACTAAACATATGATTATAGATAAAGATGGTAATGTTACCATTATCACTCAAGAAAAAAAGTCGATTATAGAACTCATCAAGAAAATCGATAATGATTACAATAAATTTCAACATGATAATTTGGTCATAAATCTTTCTGCCTTAGACCAGGTTTCTTTTCAAGATATATTAGAATTTCTAGAAATTTCAAACAGACATAGGTCTAAAAAACTTTCTTTCGTAATTGTTTGCGATAAGGTGAATTTAACTGAAATGCCAAATGAACTTCTGGTAGTTCCTACTTTGCATGAGGCAAATGATATTATAGAAATGGAAGAAATCGAAAGAGATTTAGGGTTTTGAATCTTTCATAAATGAAATTAACGATTCTAGGATGCCATAGTGCTACACCACGGACACACAGAAATCCGACTTCCCAAGTCCTAGAAATCAGAAACCATATTTTTCTTATCGATTGCGGTGAAGGAACCCAAGTTGAACTGAGGCGAAATAAAATTAAGTTTAGCCGGATAAAGCATATTTTCATCTCACACTTGCACGGTGACCATTACTTTGGTCTTATTGGTTTAATATCTACATTTCAACTCCTTAGTAGAAAGGACGAACTACACATTTATGGTCCTAAAGGATTAAAGGAAGTGATAACTCTTCAAGTTAAACTAGCGAACTCTTGGACAGCATATGACCTTCGATTTCACATTCTTGATCAGAAAATTCCCGAATTGATTTTTGAGGATGAAACTCTAACCGTAAATACAATTCCGCTAAACCATAGAGTTTATACCAATGGTTTTTTATTTCGAGAGAAACCCGGCGAACGTAAGTTAGATTATCGTAAAGCGGTAGATATGGAAATTGAAATGCCTTATTTCAGAAAATTAAAAATTGGTGATGATGTTCCGAATAGAAATGGGGAGATGATAAAAAATGACATGGTAACTTCAGAACCAAATCCCACCAAATCTTATGCGTTCTGCAGTGACACCGGCTACATGCCCACGATTTGTGATCAGATAAAATCGGTTGATGTTTTATATCATGAATCTACCTTTTTAGAGAAAAACAGTAATCTGGCCGAGTCAACTAAACACAGCACTGCGAAACAAGCTGCACAGATTGCCCGAGTAGCAGAGGCGAAACTTCTTATTCTTGGTCACTTTTCTACTCGATATGATGACCTCGAAGAATTTGCGTTAGAAGCCCAAGAGATATTTGAAAATACAGAATTGGCAGCAGATGGTAAATCATTTACCTTTAATTGAAGAATAGATGAAACATGAAAAAAGATTTAAGTAATTACAGAAAGTCCTATGAGAAGTCCGAGCTAACAAAAGCTACGATGGATAAAAATCCTATTGAAGCATTTAGAAAATGGTTTGATGAAGTAGATGGTTCTGATTCTAAAAGTGAAGCAAACGCAATGACCCTTTCTACATTTGGAATTGATGGGTTTCCTCGGAATAGAGTAGTGCTGTTAAAGGAATTTAATGAGGAAGGTTTTGTTTTCTATACAAATTACGGTAGCCAAAAAGGCAAGGCAATCGAGCAAAACAATCATGTTTGTATCTCATTTTTTTGGTCCGAAGCAGAACGACAGGTAATTATAAAGGGAACGGTGAAGAAAGTTCCTGAATCCCAAAGCGAAGAATATTTTCATTCCCGACCAAAAGGAAGTCAGCTTGGTGCTGCAGTTTCAAATCAAAGTGAAGTTATTGAAAGTCGCGATATCTTAGAAACTAAACTTCATCAACTCGAAGATGAATATTCTGATAAAACGGTTCCGAAACCGAAAGATTGGGGTGGCTATATCATTTCTCCAATAGAATTTGAATTCTGGCAGGGGAGGGCAAATAGGCTACACGACAGAATCAGATATTCATTAAAAGATGCACAAAATTGGAAGATGGACCGCTTGGCTCCCTAGCCCAAAATTGAAAATCACGCTTACCGATTAACCTACGTTTATTTCCGACGTATTACTCGATTTTTAGAAAACTTTATGCATTTCATCGATGTTTTACATATAAAATCGACAAACGACACGCACTTCATCGATATTAACATTTCTTTAACATATACTTCAGGATAGGTTCCTCATTTTAGCTAAACCAAATCTAAATAACCTATTTATGAAGCCTCAAATCTACCTACCTATGGTGGCTTTACTAGCCATGTTAACCTTCTCTTGTTCTACTGAGGAAATCCCTCAGGACGACTTTGAACAATTGGCTTTACCACAAGCTCCGGCAACAAAGCAAATTGAAATCGAAATTCTTGAAATGATCAATGCATATAGAATAGAGAATGGCTTAAATCCAATGAGGCAAAATACGGTAGTAAAATCGGTAGCATTTACCCACACAGATTATATGGTAACTACTAACGACGTATCTCACGAAAATTTTTTCGAAAGAAGAGATATGTTAATGGAACATGAAAAAGCTGAATCTGTTTCAGAAAATGTTGGGTACGGATATAGTTCAGCGCGTGCAGTGGTAGACGCATGGATTGCAAGTCCTGGACATCAGGCGCAATTGGTAGGTGATTATACAGAATTTGATATTTCTGCAGAAAAAAATACTGAAGGACGTTGGTTTTTTACGAATATGTTCATCAAACGATAATATACATAGTGATTAATAGCAAGCATGATTATAGTTGATTAATAATAGTTATTTTTTTGAAAGGAAAATTCCGCGCCCATCAGCGCGGTTTTTTTTTTGGAATAAAGTCAATTACCCAGTTCACTGTGATTTAATATCATCTAAAACTGTTGTATAAAATCCTCATTCATTTGCAATATCAATTTCTGATGATTAATATTTTCAGATGTAAACTGCCTCATTAAAAATGAAATCGGTTACCATGTCACCTTTTGGAATTTTGATTAAGTATCTATCTTTTAAATATCAGAAATGAATGAAGCCTCAAACCTTTTAGAGTGTCTTTCTGGATTCTTTAACTTAAATCGTTCGCTGATACAAGGTTTAAAGCTTCGTCGTAGTAGGCCTCTTTATAAAGCTCTTAGTTTAGGCTCTTTTAATCTCTTCAGACTAAGGACGGTATATTTCAACACATAACTTCAGACGCACATCAGTTCAAAAAGTGGATTAAACTTTCTCGACATGCAGGTTATATCAATGTGGATTGTTAGCGCGTTTGATGCAGTTGTTACTATTTCCCGTGCGTTAGTAAGAATCGAATTAAATAATACCTGATTCTCTAGTTGGCAAAATACAAAAGCGACAACCTTAATTCGAATAAAATCCTCAAACTATTGCATAAAAAAAGCAGACCATTTAGGTCTGCTTTTTCAAATTAAATTGAGGGTCGATTTAATCTTTTAGTATGTAGAAATATGATCTTCTGTTTACTTGGTGCTGTTCTTTAGTACATTTTACGCCATCAGCACATTCATTCAGCAATTTATACTCACCGTATCCTATTGCACTTTCAATTCTGTTAGCGTCGATTCCTCTAGAGATTATGTAGTCTCTAGTTGATTTGGCTCTACGATCAGAAAGTTTTTCGTTGTACTTATCGCTACCTCTACTATCGGTATGCGATTCAATCTTAATAACCATATTAGGATGCGCTCTAAGTACGTCTACGATGTTCTCGAGTTCATATTGAGCATCTGTTCTGATATCCCATTTATCAAAATCAAAGAAAATAGGATTTATCACAATCTGGTCGCTTATTACCAACGGCTCTAAATATAGATCGGCCTTATTTACTTTTCCATTTTCGCTGTCGGTAACAACTTCCTTCATATCTTCTTTATAGTCATCTTTGGTACCAACTACTGTATATTTTTTATTACAGTCTACGTCGAATTCATAAGAACCATCTTCTTTGGTTGTATATTCTTTAACCACTTTTCCGGTTTCATCAATTAAACGAACTAAAACTCCGGCAAGAATATCATTGGTTTGCTTATCTCGAGCAATACCGTTGATTTTTTGTTGACATTCATAAGAATAGAAACTGTAGATGTCATCACTTCCTTTTCCGCCTGGACGGTTAGAAGAGAAATATCCTTGTTCCTTATCGGTCACGAAAAATGCAAAATCATCGTAGCCACTATTGTAGGGTTCTCCTAAGTTGGTTGCTTCAGCATTACTATCCTTTAATATATCTGTTTTAAAGATGTCTAATAATCCAAGGTTGAAATGTCCATCGGATGAAAAATAGAACGTGGAATCCTTGCTAATAAAAGGGAACATTTCACGACCCGGAGTGTTAATTTTTTCACCAGCATTGGTTACCGCACCGTAAGTGCCGTCGTCATTTATTGCCACTGAATAAATATCGGTGCTACCAAGTCCACCATCTCTATCTGATACAAAATATAATGTTTTGCCATCTGGGCTTAGCGCAGGATGACCAGTTGAAAATTTCTCTCCGTTAAAAGGAAGTTCTGCAATGTCATTCCAAACAGTATCGTTTAAAGTTGCCTTGTAAATTTTTAAGTGAGATGTACCTTTTCTATCATAATCCAATCTCTTTTTGCCACGCATATTATCACGTGTAAAGTACATTGTGTTACCATCCTTAGAAATCGCCACAGTTGCTTCGTGATATTCAGTATTAAGGTCATCACCATTGATCAAATCGGGTTCGCCATATTCTGAGACTCCGTCTTTATCAGATACATCTAGAGTATAGATATCTAAAAATGGTTCTTCGTTCCAAGAATATAATTTATTCTTTTTGTCATCTTCTTTTACTCTTCCAGAAGCAAAAATCAATTGATTTCCACGGACGTATGCTCCAAAATCTGAATTAGGTGAATTAAAAGGTAAACTTTCAACATCTACAATTCGAGAATCATCTTTTTCTTGAAGCTTACGGTACATATCCATATTGGAATCATCGTAATCTTCAACTTTAGAAACATCACTGCTGATATCGATCAATTTAGCTGTCCAAACATCTGCTTCTTCATATTTGCCGACACTTTTTAAAGTTTGTATGTATTTAAACATATAGTCAGGCGGAAGATTTTGATATTTATTTGCAGCTGCAGAATACCATTTTAAAGCATCTTCAGATTTTGAATTGTTGTAATAACAATCTCCTAATCTTGTAAGAACATGGAAACTACTGTCTCCATCTTTTACTGCTTCTTCATATAGTTCACTTGCTTTTATATAACCGAATCTGTCAAAAAACTTATCTGCCAACTTAGTCTGACCTATCATCGATAGACTTCCTAAGGCAAAAAGTAGTATAAATAATCTTGTTTTCATAGGTTTAGTTTTTAGAAGTATCGAGGCGATTTAACACGTTTTTCTTTGAATATTTCGAACATTAGCAATACTTCATGTGTACCACTGGTATAAGGTCTTAAATCTGAAATTGGGTAACCGTAAGCGTAACCAACTCTTAATTGTCTAGAGATTTGAAAGTCTGCCATACCAGCAACTTCACCAGCTCGTTCATCAAATCTGTATCCACCACCTAGCCATAATTTTTCATTGAATAGGAAGTTAGCGGTAAGATCAAATGATAATGGAGCTCCATTGGTAGCTTTTAATAATGCCGCCGGTTTAAACTTAATATCTTCACTTAAATCAAATACCAATCCACCGGTTAAGTAGTAACTAACTCTTTCTAGGGCTTCGAATTCTTGAGCACCATTATAATCGGTATTCAAAATTCTTGGAGCCGAAAGACCTAAGTACCATCTTTGACTGTGCCAGTAAACTCCGGCACCGATGTTGGGTTTCCAACGATTTTCAAATCCAAAGATTTGAGGGTCATCAGAATTAGCATTTTGGAAATCAGAATCAAGTGCGAAACTTGTAAATCCTGCTTTCAGACCAAAAGCCAATTTAGAATTTTGTCCCGTTGGGATGGTGTATGAAAAGTCTCCGTATAGATATGAAAACTCTTGGTAGCCAAGTTCATCCTTTATAAAGGACAATCCAAGACCGACTCTTTCATTTCTCATCGGGGCGTGTATCGATAAGGTTTGAGTAGAAGGTGCTCCTTCTAGACCGACCCACTGACTTCTGTGCATTCCAACAACACTAAGCGTTTCTCTACTACCTGCATAAGCTGGGTTTATCGAGATTGTGTTGTACATATACTGTGTAAATTGGGGCAGCTGTTGGGCGACACCTTGCCAGCAATTGAACAGTATAAAAGCGGCAATTAAGTTAAACTTTACAAACTTCATAGGTTAAAATTTATTTGGTTCCAACATAGATCGGTCCTGAAAATGGAGGATAATCGCTGTTCTTGAGGTTGATTATATAATAGTAGGTTCCTGTAGGAACAGTGTTTGCTCCACCGATTGAGGCATCAGAAGCTTCTGCTCCCCAATTTCCTTTATAGCTGTTGTTCTCATAGATTTTAGCACCCCATCTGTTGAAGATGGTTAACTCTACTGTAAATCCACATGATATATCAACGTCTACCGTAAAGAAATCGTTTATACCGTCACCGTTAGGAGTAACAGCCTGTCCGATTGTAGGTACACATTCGTCGATTGGTGGAGGTAATACTACGCAATCTTTATTGATGTTCAAGTTAATGATGTAATCAGTTGGGCATGCGCCATCGACAGTTACGGAGTAAGTGATTTCATAATCACCCATTCCAAAAGTTCTTGGGTCTAGATTACTTCCGTCTAAAACACCACCAGTACTAGTACTACTTGTAATTTCAAAAGTACCTCCCGTTGGGATTGAAGAGTCAATCATATCGAATAAATCGAAGGTGACATCAGTAATACACTGTTGAATATTTGCAGCTTCAATTGTTGTAGGCGAGTTATCAACGTTGATGGTTTGAGTGAATCTAGCAGTGTTGCTACATTCATCGGTAGCGGTCCATTCTCTTGTTATTACGTACTTATTGTCAACAACTTCTGAAGTCACCTCGTTAAACTGAACATCTATATTCTCAGTACAAGCATCTTGAAATTGAAGACCTGGTACAGTTGGTATTTCGGCACAGGAGACAGAGATAGTTTCATCAAGCTCGCCAACTAGTGCTGGAGGAGTTGTATCTGCAACTGAGATTGCTTGATCTTGAGTAGTCGAATTTCCACAAGCATCAACCAAGGTCCAGGTTCTTACTATAGAATAAGTTCCAGGACAATCACCATTAGTTACAGCATCCGTATAAGTTGCTTCCAATCCGGTTGAGCAATTATCAGCTTCATCGGTAACATCACCAGTTAAACTTAAGTCCGTAACATCCTCACCGCAAGCTAAAGTTGCAGATGCAGGTACGGTAAAACTTGGGTCTGTAGTATCAACTATTGTTATTAGCTGTGTTTGAGTATTGGTATTCTCACACTCATCCATTAAGGTCCAAGTTCTCTTGATTTGATAACTATTTGCACAAGCACCTTCCAAGATTTCATCTGTATAAGTTGCTTCAATACCAGTTGAGCAATTATCTGCTTCGTTGGTAACATCTCCAGTAACAGATACGTCATCTACATTAACATCACATTCAATGGTGATTGCAGCTGGCGCAGTAAAGGTTGGAGCAGTAGTGTCAGAAACTGAAATCATTTGAGTTTGAGTGTTTGTGTTTCCACAAGCATCCATTAGAGTCCAAGTTCTTGTAATTTCTATAGAACCAGGGCAGTCACCGACAGCCGTTTCATCTTTATAAGTTGCTTCGATACCAGTTGCGCAATTATCTCTTTCGTCAGTAACATCTCCAGTTACAGATAAATCTGTTGGGTCTTCGTTACATTCTAAAGATGCTGGACCAGGCACAGTAAATTGTGGAGCAGTAGTATCAACAACAGATATTTTCTGTTTTTGAGTATTTGTATTTCCACAAGAATCCGTTAGGGTCCAGGTTCTAGTAATCATTAATGAATTTGGACATTCTCCAGCCGTGGTTTCATCTTTATAAGTAGCTTCAATACCAGTAGAACAATTGTCGTTTTCGTTAGTTACGTCCCCAGTTAAACTTAAATCTGTAGCATCTTGATCACATTCAACTGAAGTGTCACGAGGTACGGTAAACGTTGGAGCAGTAGTATCAACTATTTCAAAAGTAGCTGTCGTAGACACTTTATTTCCACAAGCATCAGTTGCAGTAAATATAGCAGTGATAGACCCAGTGTTTGCACACATAGAGCTCATTCCGTTAGTCTCGGTAGTCCATACTACGTTAGAACAACTATCAGTAGCTGTTGCTCCACCACGGTTTGCCATCCAAGCTTCCATTTGTCCCATTGTTGATGGGCCACATTCCATAGAAACGTTAGATGCTTCTGTAATAGTAGGAGGTGTTGCGTCTACAATAGTAAAGGTTCTGGTAAATGTTGCACTGTTTCCACAACCGTCTGTTGCAGTAAATATGATTGCTGCAGAACCTGTGCTACCGCAAAGGTTAGAAAGATTTGTATAATTATTTTCCCAAGTTACTGCAGAACAGTCATCCATTGCAGTTGCACCACCATTTGAAGATAAGAATGTTTCTAAGTCTGAAGTATTTCCAGATCCATCACATTCTACTGTAAATTCAGCAGTGTCTCCCGTAACCGTTGGAGGAGTAATATCTTGTACAGAATAAGTAGCGGTAGTAGTAGAACTATTTCCACATTCGTCAGTCGCGGTAAAGATTACTTCAACCGAATTTGAACAATCTGTCGCACCACCACCGTAATTGTTGGTCCAAGTAATATCAGCGCTGCAATTATCTGTAGCAATTGCACCACCATTTGTATTTAACCAATCTTGAAGACCACCAGTATTTTCTTCAGAGCTACATTCTAAAATAATGCTCTTAGCTGGAGTGTCGATTGAAGGTCCTTTTGAATCTTGTAAAGTAATTGTTTGCACTGCAGTAGAAGCGTTTCCGCATTCGTCAGTTACAGTAAAGGTTCTTGTTATAACACTTTCGCCCGGACAATCACCAGCTTCAGTAGAATCTGAGTAGCTAGATGAAATCGTAGTTGAACAATTATCTGCTTTATTTGAAACATTTCCGGTCAAAGTTAAATCCGTTGCATCTTGATCACATTCAATTGTTATTGAACTTGGTGCATCAAATGATGGAGCGATTATATCTTGAACGTTTATTGTTTGAGTTTTCTTGGTTTCATTCCCGCAATCGTCAACTGCCACAAATGTTCTTACAATAGTGTAGTTACCGGCACAAGAACCAGGAGTAATAGCGTCTGTAAAATCTACAGCAACATCTTCAGAACAAGAATCGGTAGCAGCAGAAGCATTTCCAGTTAAACTAAGGTCTGTATTATCTTGTTCACAAGAAAGAGTAATACTTGCAGGAACTTCAAAAGATGGCCCTGTTGTATCTTCTATCGTGAAGGTTGCAGAAGTTGTCGCAACATTGGTACAACCATCAGTTGCAGTAAATATTACGGTTACACTTCCGGTCTTACCACAATCATCAGATAAAGCTGAGAAATTGTTGCTCCAAGAAATCGCAGAACATTCGTCAGTGGCAGTTGCGCCACCGTTGGTAGATAAGAAACTTTCTAGGTCAGAAACATTTCCATTACCATCACATTCCACAGTTTTATCACTTGCTTCAACTGTAATTACAGGAGGAGTATTATCCGAAATCATATATGAAGCAGAAGTAGTTGAACTATTTCCACAATCGTCTGTTGCAGTAAATGTTATTAAAATAGCTTCCGAGCAATTAGAAACTGCATCGCCATAATTGTTGGTCCAAGTAATATCGGTATCACAATTATCGGTTGCAATTGCACCACCATTAGTATCTAACCATCTTTGAAGCTGTCCGTCATTACCATCTGCACTACAAACGATATTAACGTTTTGGGCTTGGGTTGTAATTGTTGGACCTTTAGTGTCAGATACATTTATAATTTGACTAACAGAACTTGAATTATCACAACTATCCGTAAAGGTCCAAGTACGGGTAATTACAATTGCACAACTATCTGAATCATTTACAGAATCGACTCCTGTAATGGTTATTGATCCTTCACAGTTGTCGGTTGCAGTTAATGAACCTGCGGCCGGTACATCTGCAATACATTCGTATTTCTGTGTAGCAGGAGCAGAAGGTGCAACAGGTGCTGTATTATCTTCTACAGTAATCGTTTGTGTCTTTCTTGTGTCGTTTCCGCATGCATCGCTAACAATAAATGTTCTTGCGATAGTGTAGCTGCCTTCACATGTTCCGGGTGTTTTAACATCAGAATAAGTTTGTGAAGTAATTGCGCTGCAATTGTCAGTTACATTGGTGATGTTACCAGTTAAAGTTAAGTTGGTATTATCTTGTTCGCACGAGATAGTAACATTAATAGGTAGGTCAAATTCTGGACCTTCATTATCTGTTACTGTTATCGTTTGAGTTTTTTTGGTTTCATTGCCACACGCATCTTTCACCGTAAAAGTTCTAGCAATCGTATAGTTTCCGGCACAATTACCATTGGTAATCACATCCACATAATTTTGTGAAGCGATGGTGCTACAATTATCTTTAACGTTTGAAATATTCCCGGTTACAGATAGATCAGTAACATTTTTATCACAGCTTACAGATACATTAATAGGAAGATCAAAAGTTGGGCCTTTTGAATCGGTCACTGTAATTTTCTGATCTTTAGTTGAGGAGTTTCCACATTCGTCAGTTATCTTGAAAGTTCTGATGATAACGTAATTGCCTGCGCAATCGCCAGCAGTGATTTTATCTACCGTTGTAATATAAACTTTTACTGAACATGCATCATTTGTGTTTTTTGGCTTGCCGGTGATATTTAAATCTTTGTTATCAACTTCACAAGAAACAGTTATATCAGCCGGGGCATCAAATGTTGGAGGTGTTTTATCTTCTACATTAATCTTTTGAACTTTGGTCTCATTATTTCCGCAATCATCTGTCAAAGACCATGTTCTAGTTATAAGACTAGCGTTTAGACAAGAACCAGGAGTAACCACATCTGTATAAGTTGCAGTAAGACTAGTTGAACAATTATCGGATAAGTTTGTCGCATTTCCCGTATTAGAAGGAAGTGTAGATTCTTCACAACTTATTGTTTTATCAGCCGGAACCGTAAAAACTGGCTTGGTGGTATCGTCTATATTAATGGTTTGAGTCGCAGTTGCAGACTTACCACATTTATCGGTTATAGTAAAAGTTCTAGTTACAACTGTTGGACAAGTTCCGGTTGAAGAATCCTGATACGTTATAATTTGAACATTTGCTTCAGTATAAGTACCACCTTCATTTGTGAATTGAGTGGTAGTAATTTCTGTTGCTGTAGTTGAGTAAACCAAACTGGTTTTGCCTCCATTTAAAATATCACCTGTATTACATCCTTCAACAGTTTTTGTAGAAGGAGCTGTAATAGTTGGAGCAGTAACATCGCTTGCTGTGATGCTTACAGATAAATTTGTAGTACAGTTTCTAGAATCGGTTGCGATTACGTTATAAGTACCTGTCGGAAGGTTAGAGAATACATTATTATTCTGAACTAAACCGGCAGGTTGAGGAGAAATACTGTATGTGTAAGTTCCGGTACCACCAGAAACGCCAGAAGCAGTAATCATTCCAGTATTGTTACCTTCACATTCAACAGTGGTTTTTGCCAGTGTTAAGCCAGTAAGTTGACCGTATACGGTTACTTCATATTGTTGAGAATCTATATTTCCAGGTTGACTTGGATTTGCAAGATTTTTATCTTCAACAGTTAATGTTACAGTATATGTTCCTGGTGCAGCATAGGTATGAGAGGTAGAACCGTCAAACTTATTATTTAATACAGTAGTAGTTCCGTCCCCAAAATTCCAGGTGTGGGTCTTATAGGCTACTGGCTCTTCAACTTGGGTGGATGGATTATATTGACCAACTTCACCACCCGAAGTTTTGTCAGTGAAAACTACATTATAGATATTACAAGGATTGTAATAAGTAAAATTAGCTACTAAAGGTGCATTTACGGTAAAACCAGGAGCTGAGAAAAAACATTTTGAAGGGGAGTAGGCATCATTACAGCCTTTCCCTGCAGATGGTTGCCATCTGATGTAGAAGTTTCTAAGTTCGATTCTATCTCCACATTTATAGTTGATAGCTTGAACCCTTAAGTCATTCTCGACCGGAATTCTTTGTTTCTCGTAAAGACAATCCTCAACTGAAAGAATGTTAGCTGTATCGTCATTTAAAATAAGGTCGTATGAAATATTAAGACTATAGCGATCCGCATTCGTCACAGCTAAAAATCTTGCATATATATATGCTGTTTGTGGTGTGCCAGGTTCACAACTGGCCGTTATAGGATTGCCGCTTATATCTCCAAGATATAATTCGGTAACCTTAAGGTCGCCCGCACTGCAGTTGTCTGCAAGGGTGCTGCTTGAAATAAGTGCTCCGCTTAAAGGTGATTTTACCTGAGCATGCAAAACTCCTTGTACAGATAGGAGTAAAATGAACAAGCATAACTTTAAGTTAGACGGGTTAGTAATAGTTTTCATAAGCCCAAAATGTTTTAGTTTCGTTTATCAACAGACCAAAGCCAGCTGAAGGTTTAAATTGCACACAGATGATTTTAAGCGTTATGCAATTTGGGGTTTAAATTTGTTTAACTGTTTTTCGCTACGCGAATTTTTTTATATTTGATTTGCCCATATATCAAAACTAGATAGACAGCTGATTTTGTCTAAATAAACTCTGAACATGGTTTGAGGGAAGTACACCTGGAAAGGGTGCGTAAAAGGATTGATTAATATGCATGTGATTTGGGGTCATTTACATTGAATTAATACACAAAGCAACTGATTACTAAAACGTTTCACAAATATAAATGTTAAAGGGACGAAAATAATCGTTAAAACGGATATATGCAACCTTTTACCGATATATTTTGCATTTAAACGAGAAGAAAAATGAAAAGACTTATACTAGTTAGACACGGTAAATCCTCTTGGGAGTACGATTTGACCGATAAATTAAGGCCATTGCTAAAGCGCGGTATCACTGATGGTGATTTGGTTTCTTCCCATTTTAAGACACTGGATTATCACATTGATTTTGTGTATTCTAGCCCAGCAAATAGGGCATATTCAACTTGTGAAATATTTCTGAATACTTTGAAAATACCTGATGAAAAAGTCAAGAAAGTCGAAAGTCTGTACACTTTTAATGATAAAGAGGTTGTAAAATTCATAAAATCAGTGGATAATAAGCTTGAAACTATCATGATTTTTGGACATAACAACGCATTTAACGATGTTGTAAATAGTTTAGGCTCAGAACATATTGATAATTTGCCGACTACAGGTCTTGCAATTATCGAGTTCGATACGGATAAATGGGAAAATGTTAAAAGAGGAACTACGAAAGAACTTTTGACGCCAAAGGAATTAAAGAAGTCTTAGTTGTGTAAATCGGTGCATTTGCAGCGTGGTCTCGGGAAGTTAAATTCATATTGAAGAATAATTTCATGAGAACCTGAAGTGAAAGGAGCAAGGTCCGAAGTAATATAATCATAAGCATAACCAATATTTAGGCCTTTGGCAATATTAAAATTGGCCATGGCGCCAAAAGAATCCTTCAATCGGTAAGAAAGTCCCAACCAAAGTTTGTCGTAAAGCAGGACGTTTCCCGTTACATCTACAGACAATGGAGCTCCATTGGTATATTTCAGCAAAAACGTGGGTTTAAATTTTAAGTTACTCGAGTTATATTCCCATAGATAACCACCGTTTAAATAATAACTTACCCTATCTATTGGAATGTAATCTAAGTCTGAACGTTTTTTATAATTAACTAGTTTTGGACTAGATAAACCCATATAGAATTTGTCTGACCGAAAATAAATTCCCACTCCGAAATTCGGGTCCCAACCGTTGTACAAATAATCTAAATAAGGATCGTTGTTGTAGGCAGGATCATTATAGATATCGTCATCTAAACTAAACTTGCTCGCACCTACCTTTAATCCAAATGCCAGCCAGTACTTGTCTGATAAGTTTAAGGTATAAGAAACATCGGAATAGATGTAAGTCGTATTATCGTAGCCCAATTTGTCGTTGATTACAGAAAGACCTAAACCCAATTTCGTCCCAGGTACTGAAGAATGAACCGATAAAGTCTGTGTAACCGGCGCACCATTTACACCAACCCATTGATTTCTGTTGAGTAAATTTATCACCATAATTTCTCTAGAGCCTGCGTAAGCGGGGTTTATAGAAATGGTGTTATACATATATTGGGAAAACTGTGGCAGTTGTTGAGCAATAGAAAAAACTGGCATCAATAGTAGTAATCCTTGAAGTAATATGATTTTGAGGTATTTCATATATGTTTTGTTCGGATTGATTGATATCGTTAATTCTAATTTGTTTTCTCTATTATAATTTGCTTGCAGTAGATGTCTTAATTGTTCGTGACACCAAGGTGTATATATCCCTGTACCGGGTCTAGTCCACTATTCCTCAGTTCTACGATGTAGTAATAAGCTCCTGCAGGTAATTTCCCTGAGCTGTTTTGTGAAATAGAATTTGAACTTCCGTCCCAATCATTATTATAATTATCTGCTTCAAAAACCTTTGCTCCCCAGCGATTAAAAACTTGGAGATGAATATCAATTTCACAGGTCTTTTTCACTTGGGATTCATTGTCCAAAACATAGCCAACCTCAAACGTATCATTAAAACCATCTGAATTTGGGGTTACTAATTTTGAAATTTCTATGTCCGCAATAGATTTTATACAAGGAATATCCACGCAATTATCGTTAACATTTATCAATAATTTGAATGTGGTCGGACAAACTTTTGCTGAAGATCTAAAGGTGAAAGTGTAATCTCCAACCGCAACATAAGTCGGGTCAAAGACGGCTTTATCAGAAAGTAGTTCGGCATAATCGCCATCCCAACTACCGTTGATTCCTTCTGAAAAATCATTCAAATTAATCGCATCTTCTCCGATACAAACTGACACATTTTTTTCGGTATAATTAGGAGATGATTCAATATGAATTATTTGCGTTTCCTCGGTGGTGTTTCCACAGCTATCAGAAGCGGTCCAAGTTCTTATAAGATCTTTATTTTTTTCGTCAATAACGTTGGTTTCTTCATTGTATGAAATCGTAACCTCTTCACTACAATTATCTAAAAATTCTAAGTCAGGTTTAGAAGGTGCTTCTTGGCACATTACCGCGATTTCTTTTTGGAACTCGGTATTCAGGTAAGGAGCGGTGTTGTCGCTGACAACTATTTTCTGAATGTATTCCTCATAGGCGCCACATTCATTATAAGCCATATAAACTCGGCTGATGATTTCATCACAACCATCTTGTTCACTTGTGTCGGAGACAAATTCAATTTTAACATCGTTTCCTTCGCTTTCAATGGCAGTTATCAAAGAAATATCTGGTTGAGGAATTTCATCTTCACAATCTAAACTTAAGTCCGCTGGCCCGGTCATTTCAATTGTAATCTCAAAACCGATGATAATCTCTTGACTAACATTTATGCTATTTCCACAGGCATCAGTAACACTATAGATTCGTGTTTTAAAATTTGTACATTCTACCGGATCGTCTGTTTCGAGAACGAATGCCACAACTGGAACGCCACAATTATCTGCCGCATCTCGGACCACAGAAATATCTGGTTCGGGTACTTGGCTGGGATCATCTACGATAATCGATAAAGGATTGCTTGCAGTTGGCGGAATCTCGTCATTTACGATTATAACATGATTAACTGTCGCAGTCTCGCCACAAGCTCCGCGGACATCATAGATACGGGTTATGGTTTCCGGGCAGCTTTGTCCATCAGAAGATTCAGATTTAAATATCACACTGTTTGTTCCTGCATTTACAATTGAAACATCGGGCGCCGGAATATCTCCTGGACAACTGACGGTAATGGTTTCAGGATTTTCGATATCTAAAGGATTCACATCGCCAGTGGTAGCATTCCCAATAAAAATTATATGTTCTACGGTTATGCTATTATCACAATTATCGGTAACACTATAGTTTCGGATAATCGTTTCGGCGCAACCCTCACCGCTTGTGTTGGTTTCTGAAACAAATTCAACTTTAGGAATTCCACAATTATCTGCTTCATCAATCACAACTTCTGGATCAGGACTCGGCACTTCATCATAGTTAGAAAACGTTAAACTAGCAGGATTACTTGCGGTAGGATTAACGTCATCATCCACGATTATCTTTTGAATAACTTCAGTATAATTTCCGCAGTTATCGGTTACCCTATAAGTTCGGATAATCGTTTCGGGACAACTTAAATTATCAGATTCATCTGAAAAGAATTCAACTGCAGGAGTAGAACAATTATCATCGAAATCGGTGGTTAGATTTGTGTCAGGTTCTGGGATGGCGCTGCGGCAATCTACTTTTACATCTTCCAAAGTTCCAGCTGTCGGCGGAGTAGTATCTAAAATGGAAATGGTTTGTACGTAAGCATCTATGGTCACGCCACAGGCATCGGTAAATACCCAAGAATTGGTATAGGTTCCAGCACCCGGACAATTTTCATCTTCAACATAATTACCGCTGGTTTTTATAAGTTCAAAATCACATTTATCTGCAACAGGAAACAAGGTTTGTGCCTCTTCAATTCCAGAAAGATCATCACATTGAAATTCTCTATCTAATGCTCCTGCCGCTGTTTCCCAATCGACCTTTGGTTGAATGATATCAACCACAAGGGGAGAAGGCGAACAAATATTAAAGTTTTCGCTGCTTAAAGTTATTTGATCATTAGGATTTTCGACGCCGTTAAACGTTGCTTCAAATTGAATGCCATAAGAAAGTGTACAATCGTCCTCAAGGAAATAACATTCGTCATTTACTTCCAATTCAAATGTTATATCGACCTGTTCCGAATTGACGTTGGCAATGCCATCCTCTACAAGAAATCTCAGTTCTCTGGAAGTGGTATTATAATCGTATGTAATTCCATTTGGTAAGTTATCGGCGGATTTAAATGAAATTTGGGCAGGAAGGACTGTGCTAAATTCCAAATTTACAGCATTATCGTTACCACTATTTAGAACCTCTAAGGTATAATTTACAGTATCACCAGGATTAACAGGACTATTGCCATTTGCTACTCCAAGACTTAAAGGATTTAAATTTGGTTCCCAAACTTCTACTGCGAGCCCTATTAAAAACAGCCCATAAGTTTCTTGATCAGAAGTTAGTCTTATGGTCGCTGAGCTCTGATTATTGCTAATTACACTATTATTTGGATTATTAAGAGGAAGAACGGCAGCGTCAAACCCTAAGGTGTTTAAACTGGCAGGGCTCCGATCCAAGAATAGATTTCCATTTCGTGTTATTTTACTGTTGAAAAAATTGTTTGCTGCTCGTTGTGAGGTTGAAATATCCACGAAATTATTGGATGGGTCTAAAATTTGAAGCCGGTCACCGGCCAGATCTTGATCCCCTTCTAAAGCACCGATAACAAGATTGGCATTTACATTTCCGGTTGGTATGGTTTGAAACCCATTAAAGTTGACATCAAAATTATTGATGAACCTTGTAACGTGAGCGTAACCGTCAAAAATTCCGATGTTCTTGGAAGGCAATTCGGGACTTAAATAAATGAAAACTATCTGCCAACCGCCTGAAGTACCTGAATTTCCACCGCCATGTTCTGAAAGATTTCCTTCTTTAGCTTCAACATTTGCTATTTGATATTTTCCATAGAATTCTGGAAGTTCTACAACAGTATTGGTGATGTCCTTAAAACAAACATACGGATCATTGCTCTCATGCGTATCACGTCCTCTATATATCACCTCATCTGCCTGTATGGTAGAATAGTCAGTTTCTCCTGGATACATAATCTTTACGTTATCAAAATCCCAGTCTGGCGCATTATCGGTTCCATCTGGTTTTTCCATATCTGCAGCCGCCCAATAAAGGAATACTTTATAGAGAGAGATACATTCTGAAGTCGGATTTGGATTGGTCAACATAGCACTACTTGAGTTGAATGTAGTAGGATCAGAATCTATATCTACGTAGACATTATCCGAAAAATCATGATTACCGTCAGATCCGTTATAATCTTCTGTAGCAGAACGAGATAACATATTATTTGCAACAATGGTAACATCTCCTTTAACAGATTCGTTGAATCTCGGAGAAAAGGGCGTGCGGACTTGAGCTTGGATGGATAAACCCAAAAACAAAGCGAACAGAAATAAATAAAATTTATTTGATTTGTTACAAATTGGAGCGTCCATAATGACTTTTTGACTAAATATGTTCAACTCATTGGCTTATTAAATCCAGAGAATCTAGTAAGCGAAAAAAGAACGTTGATAAATAAAATAAAATTGAATTAAACTGTATTTTATCGGACATATATGCTTTTTATCGAGTCAAATATAACTAATTTTCTATATAAAGCAAATAAAAAAGTTTAAATGTTTTATTAAGTAAGAAAAGTTTTATAATAACTAAAAACTTTATTTATCCTTTCGATGAAGTAAAATAAGGTGAATTATAGAAGTGGTCTTAAATAACTGTGTGCAGAATGTATTAAATGAAATCAATGATGCCGTGACTAAAACTGAATTATTTGGAAGAGGTAACGTTAGTTTTGGTACATGGACAGTTACTAATCCCCTGGAAAAAGTCCAGTCCGATAGTGATTACATGGGTACCAGAATTATAGCTAGATAATTCGTTGGTAGTAATTTGGTAGGCATAGGCAAAATAGAATTTATTTTGTTTAATGCCGGCCATTGGCCCAATGTTTAATGGCTTACCAAGTTGGTCGTTTAAGAATCGGTAAGAAAATCCAGCGAATGTATAATTTCCAAATCTACTGTATTTTCTAGCTTTAAAACTTAGATCAGTACTAGAACGTCCATCGCTGGCAAAGTACTGAATGAACATAGAAGGTTCGTATTCAAATTTATTGGTACTGGCAGCACGGTACACATAACCGGTATAAGCTTGAAAATTTAAAAGAGCTCCAGGTTCTGAAATCCTAAAATCCTCAATCTTCTTTTTTAAAATATTGTTACCGTTTAAACTGAAATAAAATGCCCTGTATCGGTACAGTATACCCAAATCAAAATTATGATTTGTTTGAGAACGGTTATCCGTTACTGCCGGATCATAAACAGGGCTGTCAAAACCAGAATCGAAATTCGCAATATCTATCTTAAAGCTATTGATGTTATATGAAAGACCGAATGAAATAAATTGTTTAGATTTTTCATCCAACACTAAATGATGAGCAAAACTAAATTTACCACCCATTTGTATGGTATTACCATTTCTGTCATTATATATGGAAGCTCCGAGACCAGATCGGTCTCCAAGTCTTATATCACCATAAACAGATTGGTTATCTGGAGCTCCTTTTATTCCCACCCACTGGGTAAGACCATTTGCTCTAATCTTAAAATTATCACCTATTCCCGCAAAGGTCGGAGAGACCACAAAAGCATTATCTGCCAAGTATTGGGTAAATACGGGTAGGTTTAATTCTTGACTAAAACTATTTACTGACAACAGTAAGATTAGATATATATAGAGATTTCGCATTGTCTTAGTTTTTTAGATTTGAGGGTTCACCAATTATTATCGATACAGGGTAAAATGACCAACGAATTCACGATCGTCGTTTCCAAAATTCAGGTCTACAACATACCAATAATCGCCTGTGGGTAAAGGCTTTCCATGGTATTTTCCATCCCATTTCTCACCTTGGTTTAATTCTGCAACCTTGCGACCATATCGGTCAAAGATTTTGAACGTAAGATTTTCATATTGATTTGAGCAACCAGGTGCCCAACCATCTTGTATGCCATCTCCGTTTGGCGTAAAGTAATTTGCAATACATATGTCGATATATTCCATCTGGATTGATTTCTCAATAGAACATCCGTTGCTATCTATCACTAATACAGTATAGGTACCAGATGCAGTTATGAAAAATGAATTTTTGGTTCCTTGGGACTCGCCATTTAACCAATATTCATAAGTTCCGCTTCCTCCAGTTACTCCTGCAACTATTTCGTTTATTTCACCTTCAATCAATTCCATATCTAGAGGAATGTAATCTTCAATATCGAAGCTTAAATCAGATTGTATACAACCATTGGAATGTCTTACCGAAATAGTATGACCGACAGCTGCAGCTACATTATTAAAGACGTTGCTAGATTGATAAGGTCCGCCATCTAATGAATAATCTACATCGGCAGCATCTACATCCTCTTCTATGGTGACCGTGACAGTATTACCTAAGGAATTATTGTTACATAAATAGGCCACCTCGATTACTGGATTGAAATTTATAGATTCGGGGAAAGTGATGTTCCATTCCGATTCACAGCCTGCGGCATCCCTAACAAAAACGATGTGGTCTCCACCGCCCAGTTCTGTAAAATCGAATTCTGTTTGATTTACATCGCCTTCGGTATAAGGTCCATCGTAAGAATCTAAGCTCACACTGTATGGAAGTTTTCCACCTGAAATAGTGATACTAAATTCTCCATTATTATCACCGTCGCAAACTTCTGGTAAAACAGAGTTTGGAACAATTGTGATCACAACAGGATCCGGCTCATCAATAGTAGCTTCAATAATTTCATAACAACCTAATTGGTCCTGTACAATGATCTGATAAGTTCCAGATGGAAGGTTATCAAATACGGGATCATCAAAAAATTGATCGAGTTGAGGTGATATAGCGTATTTTATTATACCGGATCCTCCACTTGCTTCTATGGTTATAATTCCGTCGCTATTCCCTGCACATGTTATATTGGTAGTGGAAAAATTGACCAATAAAGGCGAATTGGGTTCTGTGATATTTACTGGACTTGATGTTTCGTCGCAATCACCACTGGTTACATTTACTTTATAGGTTCCTACAGGTAGCCCTGTAAAAACTCCAGGATTCTCTTGAAGCACTCCGGAAATAGCATTACCTGACCCATCCTGTAGCGTATAAGTATAATCACCAACTCCTCCCTGAGCTGTGGCTACAATAACACCAGTACTGTCTCCGGCACAATTAATTGACGAATTGGTGGTATCTAGATTAACTACCAATGGAGGAAATTCTTCAACACTTATTTGATTTGACACATTGGCAACACAGCCATTGGCATCCTTTACATAAAATGTATAGGTGCCGGCTTGTACAGGAAATGTTATTGAACTGCTAAATGATCCCAAGACATTACTGAAGTTGGCTGTGGCACTATAGCTGTAGGTACCAGTTCCTCCAGTAGCGCTCAGTGTTAATGTTGCCTGAGTTAAACAAGATTGTGTCGTTTCTAAAACCAAATCTGATATTATAGGAGTTGGTTCGCTAATGATAATTTCTGTTGATATATATATACAATTGTACCCATCAGTAACATCTACACTATAAGTACCTGCTCCTAATCCTGAAAATATAGGTGAGGTTTGTGGGCCTGAAGAACTCACTGTGGGCGATATTCTGTTTAAGGTATAGGTATAATTACTGCCTTGTCCTCCAGTAACATTGCTTATTGTAATTGTTGCATTCCTATCTTCAGAACAGCTCAATGTGTTTGTATTGGCCATAACCGTGGCATCTATAGGAGGTGGCTCTGATAATGTAATATTGGTCGAAGCTATACATCCTTCAGAATCTTTTGCATTTACAGTATAATCACCTGCCGATAATCCGCTGAAGGTACCGCTGGGTGAATATCCAATAGTAGTGTTTCCGGTTAATTCGTATTCAAATCCTCCTGAACCACCGTTTGCGATTGCTACAATAGTTCCTCTATCATTATCACAAGTAACATTAGAAGTTTCATCTGCAATAAGTGTTAATTCTTCAAAAGGGGATGATATAATTACAGTTTCTGTGGCTGTACAAAATGGACTTTCCAATTCTTTAACCAATACCGAATAAGTTCCTGCAAACAAGCCTGAAACATTTTCAGGATTTGTCGATGTATTGGTTAAGACAACTCCGGTTACTGAGTTATTGGAGCTATCGGTGACTTCATAGGAATAAGCTCCGGAGTAGCTTAATAGGTTTAACAAGAATGAACCACTATCATCTCCGAAACAAGTTACCGCAGAAGGCACTGTTGTAAAATTTAAAGCTGGTGCTTCGGGTAAAACAATTTCAACGTTTGCCGTACAAAGGGTAACGGTGTCCGTTACCATTATTTCATACGTGCCTGAAGGTAGACCCGAGTATATATTACCATTTAAAATTACAGAAGCAGGATTAGGACTTATAGAATAGGTATAAGATCCAGAACCACCACTCGCAGTAAGTGTTACTTCTCCATCATCGTCATTACAAGTAGGCAAAGCCGTTAATTCAGAGACTAGATTAACGGGAGAATAAATATCCAGACTAACCAGATTACCACATCCATTTGAATCTCTTATCTCAAATGTATGGGTCCCGGAAGCCAAATTAGTTATGGTAAAGGGAGCAGCCATCGTTTGAAACGCACCTCCATCTATACTGTAGCTATAAGGAGGAATACCTGCAGTTTCTACTGAAACTTCAACTTTAAAATTTCCGTCGGCATCAACGCACGCATCGTTTAAATTGGCTGCTATTACGGGCTCTGGATCAATATTTATATTTTCATTAATTCTTATTTCACATCCATTTGCATCTCTTGTAACGATGTCCCAATTGGTTTGGGTAAAATAGTCTAAGTACACTACGTTACTATTGTTAAAGTCAGAAGAAACAGGTATAAAACCAGGTGCTCCAATTGCATATTCATAAGGCGCAGTTCCTCCTGTGGTTGAAATTGTAAGTTGTGCCTGGTCATTACAATTGGCATTCTCAACTGCGGCTATTACAGATAATAATGGATGAAATGGAGGTTTAATTTGAAATGGACTCGACACCGTACACAAGCTACCATCATTTTCCCTAACAAATAATGTATATGTTCCAGCTGGTAAGCCTGATATTGTTCCACTCGCTGGAGCACCCGTAAGGCCTAAAATGACACCATTTTTAGCCGGTGTAATGGCGGTATTGGATAATTGATCCTGTATTTCATAATATAATGTTGTTGTCATGGGTCCATAATTGGATATCGTAAAACTTACGGATCCATCACTTTCTCCAAAACAATTAACATCAGATGTGATTATGGAATTTATTTCGAGTGGCGACAAGCTTGGCGTAGTGACTTCAATCAAAGAATAACATCCACCTCCGTCTATAACCTGGAACTGATAAGTGGTCCCATGATTTAACCCAGTAAATTGATGGGTAGTTAAATTTGTCGGGCCAAACGCCGTTGTAGGCTGCCCATATATTGAATATGTGTATGGGCCAACACCTGTAATCACATCGATATCTACTATCGCACCTCCAACACAAGTACCAGAAGAAGAATTTCCAGTCAAAACAATATTTGGTGGGGATTCAATTCTTATCCCTTCACTATTAAATTCACAACCCTTTGAATCTATTACAGAAACGAAATAATCTTGAAAATCCAGTCCAGAGAAAGTATGTGTTGTGGAATTGCTACCAACATTAGAATCAATCTGGGTAAAATCATTATCGTATAAGGTATAAGTAAAGGGTGCCACCCCTCCAGAGTTGATTGATACATCTATACTTCCGGGCACATTAGGATTACATTGAATTGGATTACTGATAATTGTAATATCCAACGGCAAAGGATCCTCTAAATCTACAGCAGCTGAGACACTACAGCCATTATTATCTTGAACTACATAATTATAAGTTCCTGCTGCTAATCCACCAAACACATTGGTCGTTACAAAATTGATACCACCATCAATACTATAAGTAAAAGGTGCTTGACCAGTTAATGGGTTTAATTTTATCGAGCCATTGCTATTACCATCACAGCTTGGATCCGTCTTATCGACATCTACGGTCACAACAATGACATCGGATACTGTAATTATTCTCGATTGTATAATACAGCCTCTATCATCTGTTATTTGAAACTCATAATTACCAGAAATCGATGTAGATAAGGTAAAGGTATTTCCAGTAATAGAGGGGGTGCCCCCACCTTGTATTAAACTCACTACGAAAGGAGGGAAGCTACCGGATATGTTCCCGGTAATTACTGCATCAGTTGAGGTTGTACAATCCAAATCCTTGGTAAGAACCACATCCACTGTTAAAGGTGGCAAGGGTTCTATTGTGTAAGATTCAATATAAGTACAATCATTTGCATCCTTTACCTGAAAGGTATAGGTTCCAGGAGCTAAACCAGCAAAGACGTTGGAAGTCTGATAGGTTGTTGTTGCCGAGGCCGGAGCGATAATTTGATATTCAAAAGGAGATACTCCACCAGTAACAGAATCTATAGTTATTGAAGCCGTATTGCTAGGACATGTAACAGGAGACTGTGAAAAGCTTAAATCTGTAGGTGGTTGCAAGGGGTCAATAACTATAGTGCCAGCATTATAAGTACAATTATTGGCATCTTTTACCGTCACTTGATAGGACCCAGGTGTTAATCCTGAAAATGAATTCCCAGTCTGAAAATTAACTCCATCTAGACTATATTGGTATGGAGCAGTTCCACCCGATACGTTAGTAACAGTTATGGTTGCATCGCTGATACAGCTATAAGGGTTTGTTAGTGTAACAGTTGCTGTAATTGGATCTGGAGCATTAATTGTAACGGAAGTAGGAGTTGTAATGCAGGGTTGGGCTCCTGAGGTATATTGTACTACTACTTCATATGCTCCAGCTCCTATACCGGAAAATACAGGTGAATCAAAAAATGAAACTCCATTATCAATGCTATACATGATAGCATTACCATTTGCATTCGTAACGTTGATGGTTATATTACCATCATTAGAATCAGAACAACTTAAGTCCGTATGTGTTACATTATATTCTGGTCTTTTAATTTCTTCGACAGTTATTGAAGTGGTTGCACTACAACTATTATAATCATATACCGTAATATTATATACTCCCGGAGATTCCACGATATAAGTCGGGATATCTTGAGAAACAGTCGTACTATTTATAAAATAGGTATATGGTGCGGTGCCTCCTTCAGGATATATGGTGATTTCACCTTCTGTACATGTTAAAGGAACTGTAAGTGCTGCCGTTACCGATAACAGAGGTTGATCTATAATTGCTATATCTTCCGTGTAAAAACAACCGTCGTCCGTACTTACATTAACTGTATAACTGCCAGGATTTAAATTTTCGAATGTATAATCACTTGCTTGTAATGGTCCTACACTGTTTACCAAGGTCGCTCCATCATATATACTAAAGTAATATTGCGGAAGCGCATCATTAGCGGCAAGGATAATTGTTCCCTTATCTCCAAAACAGGAGGGTTGAATAACAGTTGAATTTACTGTAAAATCTCTTTGTCTAACATAAACTTCAGGTGTTTGAAAAATACAAGGATTTGTAACGACTCCTAATTGTCTTATATATACCTTATAGTAACCTGGGTTGCTAACCGGGAATATATTAGAGGATTGATATGGGCCATTTGGCTCCAAACTATATTCATAACCCGATGGCACACCGCCAACAGTTACCTGCCCAGGCGTTGTACATAAAATGTCTTTTGCTGTTATCGTAGGTTGTAATAAATTTTGATAAACATTAAAGTAAAAAATGCTGTAGCATCCACCTGGATAATTGATCACAATTCGAAATTGACCTGAAATATTTGCTGTATAATTAGGACCTGTAGCTATTTGGTTCCAAGTACATGCATCATCTTCATTGGCACAATCATCAATCGTTACCGCCGCACAGCTCGATTCATCCAATTTTTCCCATATTATGGAAACGGCATCACTTATTCCTGTGGTTATAGAGCGTTCGTCATTTGCACCACAAAGAAAAATATAAGGTAGAACCTTGCCATCATTAGGACAGATAGGTAACAAATCGGCAAATGGAATAATAGGATTGGTTAGGTTAGTACCATAAGTAATAACATTAAATACCTCCTCGATGGTAATACAGTTAGAATTAATTGTATTGGTTACATAGTAGGTACCAGTTTCGGTAGCTGTGTAAGTCTGATCTGTGCTTATAACAGGACCCGAAGGGCTACTAGACCAGGAATATGTATCGTATCCATCTGCGGCCTTAAGCAAAACACTATTACCACATAAGACTTCAGTTTTTTCAAAATTACAGTTAGAAAGGTTTACTAAAAAGTTGGTGGGAGCGGGAATTCCCAAACACTCAACTGTCGCAAAACTTCCTTCTTCTTCAATAATAGTTGGATCAAGGACACCACGATAGGTAGCAAAAGCTTGATTCTTAATTTCATTGGAGCAAGCTGTAGTTAAATCATAGCAATTGGGAACTACCCTAACAGCTAAACGGATTACAAAACTGGGATCATTAATCTCTACTGATGCATCTGGAATACTAAAAATAATAGTCCTTGTAGCAGGATCATAAGACTGAAGGGTGGCTCCCCCCGCATTGCTTAAATCTATATCGGTTGCAGGATCAAAGATGATATTCTCCGGTAAAATATCCTTGATAGTAAATTGAGTAACATTATCATTTCCGACACTTTGGTATTTAATCTCATAGAATACCCTTTGTCCCATAATAACTTCGTCTCCATCGATATTGTTCCCGTTTTCATCCAATACAATTTTCGTCAAATCAATATCCGGTGCAATAATATCAACTGCAAAAGCAGTAAAAAATACAAAGATGGGGTCGGCCTGGCCCCTTGCTACCTGTAAGGTAAAACTGGCTTCGCTAACATTATTTTTTATATATTCTGGGTCGGAGTTTTTAATCTCCAAAAATCCCGTATCATAACCCAAAGTATTGGTGCTGAATGGATTTCTTGGATGTGAAATACCGTTGTAGTTCTCTATAACAGAGCCAAAAAACTTGTTTGCAGACCTAAAAGGTGTAGTGACCTCTTTACGGTTTATTTCCAATTTTGTAGCCCTCTTAGTCCTATCGCCATCCAGGGTCCCATATGCGAATTGTAAATCTATAGGTCCGGCTGGTGGAGTTGTAAACCCAGTGACTTGAACTTGTTCGTAGTGATCGTCATAAATATGACTGAATCCGTCGTAGGTGGTAAAAGATTTAGCGTGTAGATTGGGATCTTCATAAATAACAACTAGAGACCATCCGGCAGAGAGGCCGGTAGAATTATTGAAGCCCAAACTTGAAGTAACATTTGCTAAAGTATATGTTCCTTCTACACCCGATAATCCCGCCAACATATCAGTTACTTCGGCATAACAGGCGTATGGTGTATTACCAGGTTCATTGTTTTCAGAGACGATAGGATTGCCAATTGCATCATAGACAATTTCGCCAGTTATATTGGTATAAACGGAACTACCAGGTAATTTAAATTTGACTTTGTTAATATCTGATCTATCGCCACTTTGCAACACGGCTCCCCAATATAAGCCTGCGTAGGCCACGCGATAACAGGTAGTTGGGCTTCCATCTTCTTGGGGCTGCAGCAATAAATTAGCACTACTGGAACTAAATGTAGAAGCATCCCCATCAATGTCTATATATTGCATTGAAATGTCCTGGTTGTCTTTGGAAAGGTCATTGAAATCTTGATTATCCTTACCAAGGATACTGTTTCCAATTACTAGCATGCTCCCTCTTACATTAAGGTTCTCCCTCGGCGTAAAAGGTTTATAGGTTTGGGCAAATAACTGAAAGCCCAAAAGAAGGAGTAAAGTTAATATACCATATTGAAGAAAAGTAGGCTTAGTCATGATTTGGGTTTCTTTTTAAAATTCTTCACTGAGGGCGTTGCGAAAAATCAGGGTACTTGGTCTATAGGGTCATCTGTTAGTTTTCAATTTTTACCATCGACATCTTGCCGTTATATGCTCGGTTTCCTTTATTCTGTAATGCACGTTCGGCACTCGCTATATCCGTGAATTTTTCATAATAGATATAGTATTTACTGGTTTTTAGGTCATAGAAGAAGTTAATATCACGTCTTCCTGATTCGATTACTTTCTTCAAGAATTCATCTCTATCAGCAATATCTTGGTGAATTGCCACTACCATATAGTATCCGCTTTCGATGTTATTTACATTCTTCAAAATCTGGATATCATTTCTAACCTCTCCAAAATCAAAATCCTTCTCGGTTGGTGGCGTAGATGCCAAAGGAGTTGAATTTAGTAGGTAATTTAAGGTCGCTCTATCTTTATTGTATCTATCGGTTTCATCATCATAGGATGCACGCTTAATTCTTCGTTTTCTTTCAAAATCTGTGGCAGCCTCAATTTCCTTTAATGAAACTTCTAATTTAGATTTAGCTTGTATCGCTTTAAGCTGATTTGCTTTTAGTTTCTCGATATTATTCTTATAGGTTAGGTTGATTTCATCTAGTTCAACCGGATACAATTCAAATCTCTCATCATATAACTTTTGCAATTCCTTAATTCTATCGTCCTGAATTTTGATGTTGGTCTCTAATTGTGTTTTAAGAGCCATCAGCTTATTATTCTCTTCGGTGATGCTCTTGAAAGGTTTCGGTTCAGAGAAAATCCCTTGATCTCCTAAATCATTTTCTTCTTTTAAATCATTTAAATCTTGTCTTCTAGAATCAACCGTTTCTTCAAATTGAGTCAATAAGGATTGTTGAACAGAATCATTTGTTTCGGTGACCTCAGCAAGGCTGATTAACGATTTAGTGGTTTCATCTTTAGGAACCAGTTTAGCTTTCGCTTCTGCTGCTGCAAGTTCTCTTGCTTTTTCTTCAGCTTCAGCCAATTCTGCAGCCTTCGCTTTAGCTTCAGCCTCGGCTAGTTTAAGAGCTTCAGTTTCTAAACGCTCTATTTCTTGTTGAGCTGCAATTGCCCTTTGTTCTTCTGCTAACTTCAGTTTATTTTGAGCTTCGACTTCGGCTAGTTTTTTAGCTTCTGCTTCCGCATTGGCTTTATCGATTGCTTCTTTCTCTAATCTTACTTTTTCCTTTGTATCGGCTATAGCTTTTGCCTTAGCCTGCGCTTGCGCTTCAGCAATTTTATCGGCTTCTAACTGCTTAGCTTTAGCTGCTGCTATTTTTTCCTGCTCAGCTTTCTGGGCGGCTTCTTCTGCTTTTTGATTTTGTGCTAATTGAAGTTCGGCTTCTCTTTGTTTTTTAGCTTCTTGCTGGGCTAGTTGCTGTTCTTTTTGTTTTGCATCTGCATCTAACTTCGCTTGGGCTAATTCTTGTTCTCTTGCGATTTTAAGTTTTTCAGCTTCAAGAGCCGCAGCTTTTTCCTCTTTAACCGCAACATCTTTAGATTCTAACTTAGCTTGTTTATCTGCTTCAGCCGTAGCTTTTCTATTTGCTGCAATCGTTTCTTTACGCTCTTGGCTAAGATTAGATTGTTTTGGTTTTCTTCTATTATTTCCAGAGGTTGAAAGCAATGCCAATTCTTCATCTTCTTCGGCATAATAAAACTTCTCGGTGCTCTTAAATTTATAAGCTAAAGTGATATCATGAGAACTTCCAAAAGCATCTAGCATACCAATGGACTTTTCAAAATTGTATTCAATCGCAATCTGTGGGGTAATGTTTAGTCCTAAGCCGCCCGTAATTCCATAAAGCGTATTGTAACCTGCCTGAGCCCAAATTCCTTTGGGTACCATTAACATCAATAGACCGGAAAGTACGGTCTTATCTGTTTTAAATTCTGAAATAACCAAAGTCGAAAATTTGCTTTCGTCGAAGAATCCTGGGCTATTCATATAACCTGTAAACATAAGTTGACCTTGAAAGCTTTGTTCCGGATTATCCTGAACCATTTCTGAAGCCTTCAAATTATATAAAACCGCGTTGTTTACAGATAATCCAAAATCAAATTGTCCAACACCATAATTTATAGCTGGGTTTATGGTTATTAGAGAGCTCTTTTCAATATTGGCAAGAGAAGGGTCAGGCAGATTTGTAATAATATTGCCGTCGTCTATGGTGCTCTGATAAAAACCCGCATTAAGTCCAAAGGTTAAATTGCTCTCACGAGCTAACGCCACGTTATAAGCATAATTTAAAACGCCACCAAAGGTGGTTAAGACCCCATAATTTTGTTGAAAAAGTCCAATCCCGATTCCCATGTTTTCATTTTGTCTTCCCGAATAGCTAAATAAATAGGTGTTGGGATTATCTTCAAACTGTGTCCACTGCCGTTTATTATTTAATGCGATATATTTATTGGATTCCCTAACAAAGCTGAAAGTTGGGTTAATGATAAACCGATTATAACGTAATGAATTTCTAGCAGGCACATCAAACGCAACGACTCCATCTTCTTGAGAATGGAGTTGCTGTGTAATACAGAAAAATAGAACTATATATAGTAGTACTTCTTTCACGCTATTTTATTACGGTTATTGAGCCTTTTCTTTCTTTGCCTTCTTTAGGCGAAATGACATAATAATAGACTGGATTTATTTGATTAAAATCTAATTGTTCTCTTGGCCAATCGTTGGCATATTCTTTAGTTTGAAACACAATTCTTCCTTGAGAACTGATTATTGTTATTGAAGTATCAGAACCACTTAAATATTCTTGGGGAATCATCCAGCTATCGTTGAAGCCATCTCCGTTAGGGCTAATTAAATTGGGGATTTCTGCAACATCTGCCGCAGAAGCAATTCTAAATTGATATTCTTTTGAAGCTTCACAACCCGTTGTTTGGTTGATGGTAACTTTATAATTTCCTGCTTCTGAAACTTCATAACTATTAGTAGAAGCTCCTTCAATCAAACTTTCGTTATAAAACCATTTGTAGATTGGGGAATCTGCATTGGTTGTAATAACAACCATCATCGTTTCGCCTTCAGCCAAATAATTAACTTCAGCAGCACTTATGTCACTAGCAAATTGTTCGCTCTCCAATACAATTTTAGCACTGGTATCGCAACTTCCTAAATCAATATTCACTGAGTATTCTCCCGATTCATCTGTTTCGATAGATTGAACATTTGAATCCGGGATGGCAACACCATCCTTAAACCACTGGTAAGAATCTGCAGAAATGGTAGTTAAGGTTGTTGGTCCTGCATCTGGGCAGAATGGATTCCCGAAACTAGAACTAATGCTAGATTCTGTGTTTCCGCTGGCTTCGACAACCGTAACTCGATTAGAAAATGAATTAGAAGTACAAGAGCCGTAGTTAGTTTCACAATAATAAGTACCTGGTTCAGAAACGGTTAAGCTATTTCCCTCTTCAACAAAAACTGAAGTGGTTTCGCTAGTTTGTTTATACCAATTAAAAGTAAGTTCAGGATAATTTAGAGGAGAATCGTTACTACCGGTACCTGGGTTATCGATGGTCAATTCATAACTTCCACCTAAGCAAAATGCTGCCGAGCCTACAAGATTATTTATGGTGAAAGGTGAATCCTGTGCCTTGTAATAGGCAGAAAACACATTAGAACCAGTACTCGTTGCTACCGGAAAGGTACTCTTAACCCTGATCTTATAACCTTCACCAGAAATTGTACTCGGAAATGAAAAGTTAACCGAAGCTGGAGAAGTCATTACTGTACCCGCAGAAGAAGTATAAAGTACTGTTGCGTTTTGAAAGCTACCGCTCTCGTCCGAAAGTTCTAGGATAAATTGGTTTGACGAGGATAACCCATCGGCAGGGGAAAATATAAAACTTAGATTATAATTATTAAATGAGGAAGAAGCACACGCTTGGGTAAATTCCAAATTAGGTTTACCAATAACCAGTTGTGCTAACGCACTGCTGCTTATCAGTACCATAAACATAGAAAGGATGGGCGTAAAGTTCCTCATGTGATATATTCTTTATTGAAAAATGGTTTTCAATGGAAGAGAGTAGGTCCGACAATTATTATCGCTAGTGTTCTAAATAATAGAAACTAGAAAATCAATTAATCGTCTATCTCTTTATCATTTGCAGTTATGATACGGTTGATTCGAAGTCTGTAATCTGGTCTTTTTTCGTCCGTGATGTTGATGAACGTTTCGAAATTAGGGCTCTTGGAATACACATTATAGAAAGCTCTATTGCCGTACCAGTTTTCTAAATCGTCATTATTCGGATTATTATCTATATAGATATTACCATTACAATTATTAAAATACATACTGGTAAACCTTATTTTTTCAAGGCTTTGTTGAGTTGGTTGCATTCCCTTTTCAAACTTAACCGCCGGATTAAATCCAGAGATAACGCCTTTCTGCATATTTAAGGAAACATCCTTACCAACATATACACCTTCTGAAATAAGGCCCATTTCAATTTCTTCTTTTAATTTATCTGTTTGATTAAGAATGGTAAGATTATGTGCATTTAACGAAGTCAACTTTTTAGAAAAATCGAATTCTTCTCTCTTGTCATAGGATTTTATAGCCAAAGCCCTCGATCCATTTCGATCTGAGACATACGGAGAACGAACAGCAAGGGAATTTTTGAGGTCACCTTGGGTACCATAGTTAAAATGGAAATCATTACCATTGGCTTTGTATGAGATAAGTCTTTCTAAAATAACGTTACCGCCCCAGATTTCGAACGAGTCGCCACCTGAGAAGCTTACCATTATATTCTCTAAAATCGTTTCTTTACCTACGCCGGCTAAAAGAATTCCGTTGGAGTATCCTTCTTCTCTATTTCTCTTTCCTGCATATTCAACTCTAACAAATTTCATGATGCCCGAGGTGCTATTTATATTTTCACCTCCATAAACTAGATTAGCATACGATTCAGAACTAATGTTATTATGAAAAGTACTCATTGCTCCATTTCCGTAGTTACTGGTAGGTGCTTCACCTAAAATCATTAAACCACCCCAATCGCCAGCTCTTTTAACGCCTCGGTTAGAACTAAAGATAATCGGATCGGTTTCTACACCGTCGGCAATGATAGACGCACCTTTGGTAATAGTCAATGAACCCTTGGTATCAAAGTCTCCGAGGATTACCGTTCCTGGTTCTATGGTTAGAACTGCGTTGTTTGTGACGAATACGCTTCCATTAAGCAGATATACCTCACGCTTTTTTAATGTGGTATCTTCAGATATATTACCTCTAAGGATTACCGTTGGCTCATCGTATTCTTCTTTTTCTGGTTGAAAATCAGTCCAGTTAGACAACCAATTTTCTGTACCGTAAATTCCTTTTTCTTGCTGTGCATATCCTAAGGAGATCGCGAAGAAAAGTATAATTGCAATTTTATAAGTAAAGTTCTGCATAATCAAATAGTTAAGTAGTTTTGGATTCTATTAATCTTTAATAGCTCAAACATAAAAAAAAATTCCATGAAACACTAAATTTATCGATGAAATGCATATTTAAACTTAAATTCGCGATAAAATGTATAATTAAGTAAATAAAAACTTACTTTATATTTGAAATTTTGTAGTGGTTTCGTTGGAATTATCTTCAATGCTTGTTTAATCTAAATTTGTAAAGAAGTTATTTCAATTTTAAGGGCACAAAAAAAGTGTACAAATCGTACACTTTTAGATAGGGGCATTTTTAAAATTTCTTAATGCAATTCACTGTACTGATGTAGTGATTTCATTATGTCCTCATAAAACAGGATTGCAGAAATTAAATCGTTGGTGTCAGAATACGGAAGTATTTGGCGTTGAAATTTTTCATTCGTTTCCAAAAAATCATCGGATGCTTCAAATTGATCTTCTAGGATTTTTCTATTATCACTATCATTTGGAATACCCAGAGTAGTCATAGTAGTTCCTGGCTTCGTTGCGAAAGCGATGTAAGGCAATAAATTGTATAGATTTTCTACACGTTCTATGTATAGATCTAGGAGTTTGCCTTTTGCCAATCCTTCTAGTTCGGCTTTGTTGTAGTATTTCTTAATTCGTACATCTTCTTTGATTATACTTTGAGCTTCTTTTCTCTTTTGAGAGTATCCAAAACTTGCGATAAGAAAAAAACTAAGTAGGAGTAGTAATTTTTTCATTTTGGGGGATTTAACGTTGTTCATCGACAAAACTATACAATTAATCCGAAAAAACAACACATTATGAAAAAATTTCGTTCAAAACCTAATTTTTTTCTGAAGGCTTTACTTGATTTTATTTGTGGTTTACGTAATTCATGACGCTAAATAATTGAAGCTAGGTAACTTTCACCTTTATAAAAAGTATATATAAATTGGTTGAGTACTTATTAAAATCTGTGTATTTTTCAACAAATGACAAGGAAAATTAAATGACATCTCATTAAAATTTCCATCCAAAAGCCCAAAGGAAAAGTGTCACAAATAGAATATATTTGTTTACACTATATTGAAAGTAAATGACTGTTACAAAAAATAGATATATCAATCGGGAATTGAGCTGGCTTCAGTTTAATGCACGAGTGTTGCAAGAAGCCGCAGATGAAAGCGTCCCATTACTTGAAAGATTACGGTTTATAGGAATATTTTCGAATAACTTAGATGAATTCTTCAAGGTAAGGTACGCCACTATAAAACGTATTGACGAAGCCGGTAAAGGCGGTAAATCGCAACTCGGCGGGATTCGCGCAAAAGAATTGCTAGAGATTATTACTCAAATTGTGATTCAACAACAGACCTCTAGTTTAAAGATTCTAGAGAAAATTGAAAAGCAGCTCGAGAGTCATGATATCTATATGATCAATGAAAATGACATCGACGATACCCAACATGACTTTCTAAGAAATTACTTCATTCAACAAGTAAGCCCAGCGTTGGTCACTATAATTTTAAACGATGAGGTAGACTTACCCTTGTTAAAGGATAGTGCGGCATATCTCGCGGTTAAAATGGTTTTGGATGATAAGCAGCGACAATATGCACTTATAGAAATCCCTAAGACTATAGAGCGTTTTGTGGTCTTACCTAAGCAGAATGACAACGACTATATCATCATTTTAGATGATCTTATACGTTATTGCTTAAGTGATATTTTTAGCATTTTTAACTACACATCCATCACGGCTCACATGATTAAAATCACGAGGGACGGAGAATTAGATTTTGATAGCGACTTAAGTAAGAGTTTTATCGACAAGATTGCCGAAAGCGTTAAGCATCGTCAAATCGGTGAGCCAGTTCGCTTTGTTTACGATAAGACGATAGAGAAAGAAACGCTTAGATTCTTAAGAGAAAAGATGTGTATTGATGGTAATGACAGCGTTATACCAGGCGGTCGTTATCATAATAGACGCGATTATATGGGTTTTCCTAGCCTTGGACGAGACGATTTGCAATACGTAAAGCGACCGCCATTACCAATTAAAGGTCTAAGTCTTCAATCTAGTATGTTTAAGAGTTTAGCCGAAAAAGACTATCTCTTGTATACGCCATATCAGACTTTTGCATATGTGGTGAAATTCCTAAGACAAGCAGCGTTAGACCCTCAGGTAAAAACTATAAAGATTACAATTTATCGTTTGGCTCAAATTTCTCACGTAGCAAGTTCATTGATAAATGCTGCAAAAAATGGTAAGAATGTAACCGTTTCTATAGAAATCCAGGCGCGTTTTGACGAGCAGGCCAACATCGATTATGCTGAACAAATGATGCAGGATGGGGTTAATCTTTTATTTGGTGTTAAAGGTCTTAAAGTGCACAGCAAGATTTGTGTCATTGAGCGTGAAGAGAATAATAAGCTGAAGCGTTATGGCTTTATCAGCACCGGGAACTTTAACGAATCTACCGCTAAAATTTATACCGATTTCACTCTATTTACAGCTGATCAGAGTATATTGAAGGACGTCAATACGGTTTTCGACTTTTTCGAGATCAATTACAGAATCTATCCTTACCAACATTTAATAACGTCGCCCCATCATACCAAAGCAAAATTTTTCGGCTTAATAAATAACGAAATCAAAAATGTTAGAGCTGGGAAACCAGGTTTTATCAAGTTGAAGATGAATAGCATTTCAAACTATCAGATGATCGATAAGTTGTATGAAGCTAGCAGGGCAGGAGTTAAGATTCAAATGATCGTTCGTGGTATCTGTTGTCTTATTCCTGGTATCAAGGGGATGAGTGAAAACATTGAAGTAATCAGTATTATCGGAAAATTTTTAGAACACACTCGATTGATGATTTTCTGCAATAATGAAAATCCTAATGTATTCATTTCATCAGCCGATTGGATGACCAGAAATATTGAAAATAGAGTAGAGGTTACCTGTCCTATTTATGATGAAGAAATCAAACAAGAACTGATCGAGATTTACGATATCTGTTGGAGTGATAACGTTAAGGCAAGAGTCTTAAACGAGAAGCAGAATAACGTATATCGAAAAAATAACAATAAAAAGGTGCGGGCACAATTTGCTACTTACGATTATTATTTAGACAAATTGAAGGATTGATATGTTGAAAATCAGAAAATTTGCAGCCATTGATATTGGGTCTAACGCCGTAAGATTAATGATTGCAGATATTATTGAACAAAAAGGCAAACCTCCCATATTTAGGAAAAGTTCATTAGTTCGGGTGCCGATAAGGTTAGGAGCAGACGTATTTGTATATGGTCTTATTTCTGAAGAATCTACTGAGCGAATGCTCGATACTATGAAGGCTTTTCGACTTTTAATGCAATCCCATAAAGTCGAAAGATATAAGGCCTGTGCAACTTCTGCGATGAGAGAAGCAAATAACGGTTATGAAGTCGCCAAACTCATTAAACAAAAATGCAAGATTTCCATTGATATTATTGGTGGTGAAGAAGAAGCAGCTATTATTGCTGCAACAGATTTACATTCCTATCTACATGAAGATAAAACCTATCTCTACGTTGATGTCGGAGGTGGAAGCACCGAATTCTCCGTAATACACCGAGGAGAAACAGTAAGCTCACGGTCTTTTAAAATTGGTACGGTTAGACTTTTGGAAGACATTGTGACCAAAGATGTCTGGAATGAGCTAGAACTTTGGATAAAACAGAACACAAAACAATACGATAAAATGGAACTTATTGGTTCTGGAGGAAACATCAACAAAATATTTAAAATTTCAGGGAAGCAGCAAGGCACCCCGCTTACTTATTTTTACCTCACCGCTTATTACGAAAAATTGCAGACATATTCCTATGAGGAGCGTATCACCGAGCTCGATTTAAACCAAGATAGAGCAGATGTGATTATTCCCGCCACCAGAATTTATTTGCTTTCCATGAAATGGAGCGGCGCCAAAGACATCTACGTTCCTAAAATTGGGCTTTCAGATGGAATCATCAAAAGTGTTTATTCTGAGGAGGTTGGGAGTTACAGTCTCCACTAAAAGAGCAGTTTAACTTATTTATTCGCTTTCATATCTAAAATATTCTGCAATTTGAAAGTTTTCAAACTATATTCGAGGTCTCAAATCAAATTTAAAATGAAACTACTTACAACCGCTTTAATCCTAATGCTGTTCACTACTCTAGGATTTTCACAAGAAACATATTTTGGTGCAAGACTAGGAATTAATATTTCTAATCTGGATTTTGAACCAGACGCTACCTTCGAAAACAAGCACAGAAACGGTCTCGTTTTTGGAGGCTTTGTAGATCACGAATTTTCTGAAAGCCTTTCGCTATTAGCGGAATTACATTATTCTGCTGAAGGTGCAAAAGACAAAAACTTACGTACGGATTACATTCAACTGCCGGTAATGTTGCGTTTTGCTATCGGTGATTGGATAAAGATTGGTGCTGGTCCTCAAGCAGGAGTAAAAGTTTGGAGTCATGAAGATGGCTTTAAGAACATTGTATTCTCTGGTGTAGCCGGTATAGAATATATGTTTACTGACGAACTTTTTGTGGATGCCCGTTTTTCTTATGGTATTTCTAATATCTTGGACGACAACCCAGCGTTAGAAGCTAAGAACAATAATATTCAGTTTGGGTTTGGTATAAAACTCTAAACTAAAGTAACTATAATCAACTTTGGAGCTCCGGTACAACTATGCCGGGGCTTTTTTTATCCGTGAATCGACTCTTTTTTACCCAAGCTTTTCATGATATCTGCTTCGAATAATAATAAGTCTTGCCATTTTTTATCTACTTCTTCACGCTCGCCATATTGTCTTGCAAAACCTAAAAACATGCTGTAGTGATTGGCTTCGCTAATCATTAATGTTTTATAGAATCTCGCTAACTTTTTATCTTCAAGTTCTTCGGAAAGCAATCTAAACCTTTCGCAACTTCTAGCTTCAATGAGTGCTGCGTACAATAGCCGATGCACTAATTGAGTAGTTCTGCTGCCGCCTTTGGGAAAAAATTTAATGAGTTCTATAACGTATTCATCCTTTCTGTCTCTGCCCAGGACCCAACCATTTTCTAAAATAAGGTCATGCACCATTTTAAAATGACTGATTTCCTCTTTTACGAGTTCGATCATTTCTTGCACCAGCTCAGTATATTCAGGGAAACCAACGATTAGTGAGATGGAGGTGCTTGCCGCCTTCTGTTCGCAGTAAGCGTGGTCGGTAAGTATTTCTTCAATATTTTTCTCGACTATGTTGACCCACCTTGGGTCAGTCGGTAGTTTTAGTCCAAGCATTTAAACGTAGTTTTCTTCAACAAGCTTTAGCTTATGTTTACCGTCTTTTTCGACTTCTAATTGATACATTTTATAATAATTAGAATGCGGATTCAAAAAAGAAATTTTCATCACCAAATTTTCTTCTGTAGATAAATCTTGCTCTACCCAGCTGTGTTGAAGGGTTGCATTTTTCCAGAATGAATCATTTTCCTTTAATTCAAAATTATCTGCCGTCACATTAAGTTTGAAGATTTCTTCTTGCGAAATACAAACACTGATGTCTGCTTCAAAATTTTGTACGTACTGATTTGGTTTCTCTCCCTTCAACAATAAACGGGAAGCCTTTAAAGAACGGTTCGTGATTTTGGTACTAAAGCTTTGCCCAATAATAGTATCGGTCTCAACTTCAACATAAGAATCAGGGAAAATCGAAATATCTTCAGTATTTGATTTGAAATTTTCAATCTCCTTAAATTCTTTCTTAATAATCTTTTGGTGATTATCACGCCCATCGAACACGGTGAGAAAAATTAGTGCGAGGACGAGAAAAATAAATAACTTTTTCATGATAGTAGTGTTTTATTCAGCCTAAATATCCAAACCAAAGGTTTTTCTCAAAAGCTCGATATTTGGATTTTTTTCCTTAAGCTTTTCATATTTTTCTCTGGCCGTAAAAGCATATTTTTTAGAAGCTTCCTGATTTACCTTAATAACTAAATGAAGATCATAATTATTCAACTTCTTTCTAAGAAAATTCAGCAGTAAATGCTGTGCTTTTTCGAGCTCTATCTTAAGCGTTTCATTAGGAAAGGTTAGATGTATGATGCTGCCTTCCAATTTTGGCTGATCAATTGATAGGGTAGAGGCATTTAACTTTTCTCCTTTTTTTTGAAGCTTTGCGATATATTCATTCCACGCGCGATTAAGATCCTCCTGCGAAACCATATCTCGCGGAAGATTTGCTTCATCTACTACAACATCAATTTTATTGATTAGATGCTCTTTCTTGGCCCTAATACTTTTCAATGAAAGTCCGGAGGTAGTCTTGGTTTTATTTTTAATGTCGATTTTAACCACCGGTTCTGCAACCGAGATTTCTTCTGACGAATGGGAATTTGGAACTTCGTCCTCTTTCTTAATGCTCGGAACAGAAACTAATTCTTCAGCTTTTTTTAAATGTCCATCGTCATTCTTTGGAATCGAATCGATTTTTACCGGTTTAATCCCTTTCGCAATGAAGTAAGAAGGCGGTATTATGTAGTGATCGCTATTTTTTTTTTCTCCATCGAAAGTGATAGAGGCCAACTGCATCAAACAAAGCTCTACCAAGAGCCGCTGGTTTTTGCTAGACTTATAATTTAAGTCGCATTGGTTAGCTTTATTAATCCCTTCAATCAGAAAGCTTAAGGAGGTTTTTTTAGATTGAAGCAAATACTTTTCTTGGGTATTTTCCCCAACTTCTAAAAGTGGGATGGTAGCTTCATTTTTACAGACCATAAGATCACGGAAATGAGACGCTAGACCGTTTATATAATGATGTCCGTCAAATCCTTTAGCGAGAGTCTCGTTAAACTGTACTAATAGCTTAGGAATATCATTTTCTAAAATAAGATCGGTGCTCTCAAAAAATGTTTCGTAGTCTAGAACATTTAAGTTCTCTGTAACCGCTTGTCGAGTGAGATTTTTTCCGGCGAAACTTACGACCCTATCAAAGATTGAAAGGGCATCCCTCATAGCTCCATCTGCCTTTTGAGCAATGATATGTAAGGCATCATCTTCTGCGATTACGCCTTGTTCTTCTGCGATATATTTTAAATAGTCTTTGGCATCCTTGACGGTGATTCTCTTAAAATCGAAAATCTGGCAACGGCTTAGAATCGTTGGGATTATTTTATGTTTTTCTGTTGTGGCAAGGATAAAAATACAGTGTTGCGGCGGCTCTTCTAATGTTTTTAAAAAAGCATTAAAGGCAGATTGAGAAAGCATATGTACTTCATCAATAATATAAACCTTGTAATTTCCTATCTGTGGTGGAATCCTAACTTGGTCTGTAAGTGACCTAATATCATCGACAGAGTTGTTGGAGGCGGCATCTAATTCGAAGATATTGAAAGCGAAATCTTCATCTTCCGTCTGAGTGCCGTCACCGTTTATCATCTTGGCTAAAATCCTAGCGCAAGTGGTTTTACCCACACCACGAGGACCGGTAAAAAGCAGAGCTTGAGCCAAGTGATTGTTCTCAATAGCATTGGTAAGAGTATTGGTAATAGCCTCTTGTCCTACAACATCCTTAAAGGTTTGAGGTCTGTATTTACGTGCCGATACTATGAAATGTTCCAATGAGTGTTCCTCTGAATTAGGTTGAGAACAAAGTTAAAAATATACTTTAAAAATAATCTTAATGTACTTCCCTTTTAATAAAGTTTATCAACAATAGTGAAGCAGTTTCAAAATATATTGTCCTAAATTTGCGGCAAAGCAGATCGCCTTATCGCACAGACTACAACGTTTGTGAGGAAAGTCCGAACACCAAAGTGCAGCATAGTGGTTAACGGCCACCGGCCGCGAGGTCAGGAAAAGTGCAACAGAAAGTATGTACAGGTAATGCTGTAGTGAAACCAGGTAAACTCTATGCGGTGCAATGCCATGTAAACCAACGCTTAGGGTTGCACGCCCAATGTTGGAGGGTAGGCAGCTAAAGGTTGCTGGTAACAGTAATCTCAGATAAATGATAAGGGTTGAAGCATTTATGTTTCGATACAGAATTCGGCTTATAGATCTGCTTTTTTTCCTAAAACCCATTTTTCAAAAGCCGTGGCGAATTGAAAATGTTGGTTGCAGGAACCCCGTCTTTATGACGGGGTCTCAGCATTAGTTCTTCAACGATTACCGAGAGATTAAAAATTTTTTGCACTATTTGCTTCGTTTGCTTGCCGCGAGTATTTTATTCTTCTTCGTCGGTTTCCGGTAATCCAAAGAAACTAAAAACACTTCCGCCGTAATTTCTAGAATATTTATAGTGCTCTAGCGCAGAGAGGTCCATTGCTTTTGAATGTTCTATCACAAGCAAACCATTTTTCTCTAAAAGAGAATTCTTAAAAACCAGAAAACTAATCTGTGCAAACTCTTCATCCGAAAATGAATAGGGTGGATCGGCGAAGATGATATCGTATTTATGGCTTTCCTTTTCCAGAAATTGGTATACGTCAGATGGCTTCACGTCAATCGGGAAAGAAAGAGAATCTACCATCTCATTTATGAATTTGAGGTTGGTTGGGTTATTCTCTACCGCAACAATGTGCACTGCTCCTCGAGAGGCAAACTCATAACTGATGCTTCCTGTGCCTGAAAATAGGTCTAAAACATGAACTTCATCAAAATAGAAATGATTATTCAATATATTGAAAAGTGCTTCCTTGGCCATATCCTTTGTCGGTCGCACCGGCAAATTATTTGGAGTTTTAATCTTTCTGCCTTTATGTTCTCCTGAAATTATCCGCATCTAATTGAAGCTATTTATAAGAATGTAATGATCGTTTATGGTGGCTATATCTATTTCATCTGCAAACTTTAAGTTTAAATCAGATTCAAGGATATCCACATCGCGGACATACTTATAGATGATTTCAAAGTTAGCATCATTTCTATCAACCCCGCCAATAAACCTGAGGATTGTTTTCTCTACGGAGAGGTTAAGCTGCTCCATCGTAAATAAGATATAATAGCTTAGGTCTTCTGGCGTAGAAAACTCGAACATATTATAGAATACTAATTTTTGCTGGTCAAAAACGACCATTTCAAAAGAGCCTTGTTCTGCATTAATAAAAATTTTAGGTTTACTAGGCTCAAAGTATAGTTTAAAAAGAGTCTCGATAAGTACCGTAGACGAATGTTTGTAGATAAACTCACCGAAACGGTCTATAACCAGATTGTTGATATTTACCAAGGGGACATAGACATTAACACTCTTATTGTCTTCGATATTATCGTAAGAAAGAAAATCGGACCTCAGAATCTTCGCATTGAACTTCAAATAATCCGCTAGATTTTCTTCTTGAAAGTATTCCTGCGGAACAAAAGTGGAAAGCTCATTTCTATGTACTAAGAATACACTATGAAAACTTTTGTTTTTAAAAACGTACTTATCTAATTCTGCCTCTAGGTAATCCTGAACCTTATAAGGCGTTTCACTCCGTTCAAAAGCGATAGACGAGAGATATTCAATTTTATGATCTAAGGTATTTTTAATGCAAATAGAAAGTCCATTCAAACTTACTTGAATGGACAATGCTTTATTATTTATATCGTTCAAGATTACTGGTCGTTACTGTAGTTTTTAGGCCAGTTACCAATTGTTTTAACTTCGTCCATAGAACCTACTTTTAAAGTTGGTCCGTTAACTCCATCAACCGAAACAACTTGCTCCTCTTTATCGATTAAGTTTTTATCTTGATCCCACAGGATTACTTTTTTATCCACTGAAGCTTCAAATACCGGAATACCTTCTAGGTTCCCAGCATTCAACTTAAATTTAGCTCCTGGCTCACCAACTGGGACTTCAGCCATTTTCTTATAGCGTGTATCAGATCCAAATAATGAATCTTTTACTGCTACAAAACCGAGGGTATCAATGATGATACTATCTCCATAAGTTGTAACACCACCGTATCTTTTGGTAAGCTCCACATCTACAATAGAGGTATCTCTTCTTTGAGTGATGACATATTTACCGGTATCTACAAATTTTATAAGATTATCAAAATTATCGGTGAATTTCCCGGTTACTTGTCTGTGTGCAAGCTCGGCATCCCTTATGTCTTGTAATCTTTCGATAACTACGCCATATCTATCATCCTTAAGGTCATTGAATTTTATTTCTCCGTAAACTGACATGAAGGTAAGATACCCTAAAAACAGAATCAATATCCAGAGTGCTATTGTGATTATAGGTTTAATCTTAATTGGGACAAACTTATCAATTAACCATACGAGACCGATCGTAAGGATAATTACAATAACAATAGTAATGATTGCTGTTAACATAGTTAGTTGATTTATTAATAATAGGTGTTACGCAAATCTACAATTTTTTTTTGTTCGTGAAAACCATTGCAAATAAAAATGAAATAAAAGCTTTTAACATCTGCAAATATTAAGTTAATAAGGTTAAATCTCCTGAGATTATTCAAATATCGGTAACTATTTTTAAATTAATGATATATGTCTTAAACGCATAACTACAACTCTTTTTAATTGGTATCTTGCAAACTGTGTATAACTAAATATAATGAACGCCTCAGATTTCTATAAAATCCTCATTGAGGATTTTCCATTTAAACCAACATCCAAGCAACTTGTTGCTATTGACCAGTTGAGTGAATTCGTTTTCGATATCACCCCAAATCGCCTATATCTTTTAAAGGGATACGCTGGTACGGGTAAAACAAGTATCATTGGTACCTTGGTTTCAAATCTCTGGAAGGCTAAGAAAAGTGCCGTTTTAATGGCGCCCACGGGTCGTGCGGCGAAAGTAATCTCTAATTACTCTTCTAAGGAGGCTTTTACGATACACAAGAAAATTTATTTCCCGAAAAAGGATAAGGGCGGCGGCGTAAGGTTTGTGATGCAACCCAACAAACATAGAAATACCATCTTTATTGTTGATGAGGCTTCGATGATTCCAGATGACCCGGCAGATTCCAAGCTTTTCGAGAATGGCTCTTTATTAGATGATCTGATGCAATATGTTTATCAAGGTTATCGCTGTAAATTGTTGTTGATTGGGGATATGGCGCAATTACCTCCAGTAAAGTCAGATTTAAGCCCAGCTCTAGATGCGGGAATATTGAATATGACCTATAATAAAGAAGTGATTTCAATTGAATTGGATGAAGTGGTAAGACAAGGTCTAGATTCTGGAATCCTTGAAAATGCCACAAGAATCAGGGAAGTAATCGAAGATGAAATGTTCGATAGGTTTAAGTTTAACCTTGGTGGATTCCCCGATATCGTAAGATTAATCGATGGGTTTGAAATTATGGATGCCATCAACGATTCCTACAGCGCCAACGGACACGAAGAAACTTCCATCATCGTGAGAAGCAATAAAAGGGCAAATCTTTACAATCAACAGATACGTGAGCGCATCCTTTTTAATGAACATGAATTGTGTGCCGGCGATTTTCTTATGGTGGTAAAGAATAATTATTTTTGGGTGAAGCCAACTTCAGATGCTGGTTTTATTGCCAACGGTGATATTATTGAAGTCCTAGAGATTTTCAATATTATAGAACTTTACGGGTTTAGATTTGCTGAAGTGAAGATTCAAATGGTAGATTATCCTAAAATGTCACCTTTTGAGACCGTTTTACTTTTAGATACTTTGACTTCGGAATCACCTTCCTTAAAATATGAAGATTCCAACCGTCTCTATCTAGAAGTGCAAAAAGATTTCGCAGATGAGAAATCCAACTATAAACGGTTTTTAAAGATTAAGAATAACAAGCATTTTAATTCGCTTCAGGTAAAATTTGCCTATGCCATGACCTGTCACAAATCGCAAGGAGGGCAATGGAATACTATTTTTGTTGAACAACCTTATCTTCCAAACGGGGTGGACAAAGAATATCTACGCTGGCTATACACCGCAGTTACTCGTGCCAAGGAGAAATTATATTTGATAGGTTTTAAGGATGAATTTTTTCTAAATTAGATTCAGCAAAAATTGAATCAACTAGTCAAATCTAAGAATGTCAGAAACAATCATCAGTATAGCTTTAGGAATCGGTCTTTCTGCCTCGGTCGGTTTCAGGATATTCGTGCCCCTTCTGGCATTGAGCGCTGCATCTTATTTTGGTCTTTGGGAGCTTAACGAATCTTGGCAGTGGATTGGTAGTCTTACATCTTTGGTCACATTTGGCATTGCAACCTTGTTAGAAATTGCCGCATACATGATTCCTTTTGTAGATAATCTTTTGGATACGATTGCGATACCTCTAGCCTCGGTTGCCGGGACGGCGGTGATGGTTTCTACGGTCGCAGATTTAAGTCCAGTGGTTACTTGGGCTCTAGCAATCATCGCGGGCGGCGGCACGGCCGCAGCAATTAAAGGAACCGTGGGTGGTGCACGGTTAACATCTTCTGCAAGTACTGCAGGATTAGCAAATCCCGTAATTTCCGTGGTGGAATCTTTATCTTCGATCGCTATTGCGATAATTTCAATTTTCTTGCCCATTGTCGCGATTATTTTAGCGGCAATCATAATTTATTTTCTATTCAGGTTATACCGAAAGATTAAACCGAAGGCTCGGTGATTTCTTATAAAAAGTTATATTTTTGATTCCGTAATCAATCAAGTATGAAAATTATTTCGATGATTCCTGCGCGTTACAGTGCTTCAAGATTTCCTGCAAAATTAATGCAGAATCTTGCTGGTAAAACCGTTATTCTCAGGACTTTTGAAGCCACCGTCGCAACAGGACTTTTCGATGAAGTTTTCGTGGTTACCGATAGTGAAATCATTTTTGACGAGATTTCTAACAACGGCGGAAAAGTTCTGATGAGCAAAAAACAGCACGAATCCGGTAGCGATCGTATTGCAGAAGCTGTTGCAGACGTGGAGGCAGATATCGTAGTGAATGTGCAAGGCGACGAACCTTTTACGGATCGGGAGAGTCTATCAAAATTATTACAGGTTTTTAAAGAAGATCATTCCAAAGAAATAGCTTTGGCGTCTTTGATGGTAGAATTGCATGATTGGGACGATATCAACAATCCAAATACGGTAAAGGTAATTGTAGACCAAAATAACTTTGCCTTGTATTTTTCTAGAAGTCCCATTCCTTTCCCAAGAGATAAAGGACCAAACACCCGCTATTTTAAACACAAGGGAATCTATGCTTTTAGAAAACAAGCTTTATTGGATTTTGCAATACTGCCAATGCGCTTTTTAGAAGCCACCGAAAAAATTGAATGTATAAGATATCTTGAGTACGGAAAGAAAATTAAAATGGTTGAAACCGACGTAGAAGGCGTAGAAATAGATACACCTGAAGATTTGGAACACGCCAAGAAAATATGGAAATAGATTATTCTAACATAAAAGTAATCGGTTTTGATGCGGATGACACGCTTTGGGTAAACGAAACTTATTTTCGGGAAGCCGAAGACAAATTCGCCAAATTATTGTCTAAATACGAAACCGCCAATAAAATCGATCAAGAGCTTTTTAAAAAGGAAATCGAAAATCTGCCCTTATATGGTTATGGTGTAAAGGGATTTGTACTATCAATGGTAGAAAGTGCTTTAGAACTGTCTAACCATCACGTTTCCAACAACATCATCAACGAAATCTTGGAGATAGGAAAAGATATGTTGAATAAACCGGTAGAACTTCTTGAAGGAGTGGAGGAAACCTTAAAATCCTTAAATAAGGATTTTAGAATTATCTTGGTGACTAAAGGCGATTTATTGGATCAAGAACGAAAATTGAAAAAGTCTGGTCTATCGACCTATTTTCATCATATAGAAATCGTTAGTGATAAAAAGGTAGATAATTATTCAAACCTTTTGAAAAGTTTGGACATCGATGCTTCGGAATTTTTAATGGTAGGTAATTCGTTGAAATCAGATGTTTTACCATTGATTTCGTTAGGAGCGAAGGCGGTTCATATACCATTTCACACTACTTGGATGCACGAGCAAATTGAAGATCAAGACCATAAGGCAGACGATTACCAAACGTTAGAAAGTTTAAAACAATTAAAGGCGATTTTCGAAAGAGAGCGCCAATTAAGATAGAATCTTATAACCGATTCTATTAAAGAACAGGAAAATGACTGTATGAATTATAAAAATTTCCCGATGGTGTCTAGAGTTGTCTTTGGACGCGGTAGTTTTAATCAACTTGGAGAAATAATTTCAGAAAAGAGAATAAATTCAAATTCACCATTTATTTATTTGGTAGACGATGTCTTTAAGGGAAAATCTTGGTTAACCTCAAGAATCCCGATAGGTTATAAAGATGAAATAATCTATGTTTCTGCAGCTGAAGAACCTAAAACCTCTCAAGTAGATGAGTTGGTAGAAAATATAATTCTCAATCATTCTGCAAAACCTTCAGGTATTATAGGAATAGGAGGTGGGACACTTTTAGACCTTGCCAAGGCAGTTTCTATTATGTTGAATAACAATGGAAAGACTGAAGATTATCAAGGTTGGGATTTGGTCAAAAATCCTGCAATTTATCACGTTGGGATACCTACTATCTCTGGCACCGGTGCCGAAGTTTCTAGAACCACCGTACTTACAGGTCCGGAAAAGAAATTGGGGATAAATTCCGATTTCACCCCGTTTGACCAAGTTATATTAGATCCAGAATTGACCAAGGATGTTCCAAAAGACCAATGGTTTTATACTGGGATGGATTGTTTTATTCATTGTATAGAATCCTTAAATGGTACTTATCTTAATTCTTTTAGCCAATCCTACGGCGAAAAAGCGTTTGAGCTTTGTAAAGACATTTTCCTAGAAAACGATCTTGCTGAAAAGGAAATGCAGGATAAATTAATGATGGCTTCTTGGCATGGAGGTATGAGTATTGCCTATTCTCAAGTAGGTGTGGCGCATGCAATGAGCTATGGACTTTCTTATGTTTTGGGAACTAAACATGGGATTGGTAACTGCATAGTCTTTGACCAATTGGAAGAATTTTATCCTGAAGGCGTCGAAATGTTTAAGAGAATGAAGGAGCTTCATGAAATTGAACTGCCAAAAAATCTCTGTATGGATCTTTCTGAAGAAGAATACGATACCATGATCAGCATTGCACTAAGCTTAAAGCCGCTATGGGAGAATGCCCTGGGGCGCAATTGGCAAAATCAAATAACTCCAGCAAAACTCAAGACTTTATACCAAAAAATGTAAGATGCGTTGGCTGGCCAGATTTATTTATTTTAAAGTACTGGGCTGGCAAATCGTCGGCAATAAAAATTTCTCCACAGACACAGTTAAAAAATGCGTTATTATTGCACTGCCACATACTAGCTGGCACGATTTCTATATTGGAATATTACTTCGGAAAATTGCTAACGTAAAGACAAATTTTGTTGCTAAGAAAGAACTTTTTAAAGGGCCTTTAGGCTGGTATCTCAAATCAGTAGGGGGCTCACCTTTAGACCGAACCTCGAGTCAGAATAAAGTAGAAGTAATTACCGAACTGTTCAAAAACAAAGAAGAATTTAGATTGACCTTGGCTCCAGAAGGAACGAGAAAGAAGGTTCTAAAATGGAAAACCGGTTTTTACTACATTGCAAAGGCGGCCGGCGTGCCGATAATAATGTTCACCTTGGACTTTGGGAAAAAGCAAAATAAGATTTCAGAACCTTTTTATCCGACCGATAATATTGAAGCTGATTTCGAATATATGAGGTCATTTTTCGAAGGCGCACTGGGTAAGATTTCTCATTACACCTAGTTTTCCAAATTACGAAATTCAAAATCTATCAATCTATTAGAAATCAATTATTTAAAATCGAAAATAGAATCTTCGAATTATTAAGAAAATTCTTATAAAATATAGATTAAATGGTGTATTTCATCGATTAAGTGTTAAAAATTTATTTCATTTAAAATTTATTTTTTAACGTAGCCATCTCAAACTAACCTACTTGACTATGGCAAAAATTACTCTAAGAAGAATTTCGCTTATATTAATTCTTCTCATTTTTCAAAATAGCCTGCTTTTAGCGCAGAGAACGACCATCGAACTTTCGATAAAAAAACAGATAGAATTATCTGATCAAGCCATTGAAGCAGAGATTCTTTCTAGTGAATCTTTTTGGGACTCGGAACATCATAACATATATACGAAGCACACTTTAAAAGTCTATAAAGTATTTAAGGGTCAGAACTCTGCGACTGTAGACATGATTGTGCCTGGTGGTGTTTTAGATTTTGAAGCTGAAAAAGTTTCACACTCTATCGAGCTTAAACAAGGTGATGTTGGAATGTTTATGTTAAGATCAACCGAGAATTCTAGAAAATTTTCAAGCTCAACTACCCAATTAATTTTTGAAGCGGTCGGCGCTGATCAAAGTTATTTTAGATACGATTTAGCAACGAACAGGGCGGCTAATCCTTATCAAAAACTAGATGATATTTCTAATAAATTATACACAGAGGTAATTGAAGCTTCAAATTTATCCGAGCCTTTAGTTATTTCAGATTTAAATGTTCTTTTACCTAATAAGACTTCAAACAAACGTTTGACCGAAGTATATAGAAAAGTAAATTCATTCAGCGCTACCGAGTATACTGCCGGTACCAATGCAGTTTTGACTGTTACAGGAGAAGGCTTTGGAGTAGAGAAGGGGACAGTGGCTTTTAGTAATGCAGATTACGGTGGGTATCTTAAAACAGATGTGCTGCCTTCCCAAATTCTAAGCTGGACCGATTCCGAAATTAAAGTTGAAATCCCGGAATTTGCTGGGACTGGCTTATTCACCATCAAAACTACAGACGGGTCAACCGTTGATTCTTCTAGTCCAATAACTATAAATTACGCCCAAACAAATATGGAATATAATCTAGGTAGTGGCAATACGGCCTTTAATACTAGACATATCGCGACTAATGGTGAAGGAGGTTACAGCTTTACTATGAATTCTAATTTTGCAAGTTCTGGTGCTAAACCAGCTTTTATGGCAGCTCTAGAGAATTGGTCTTGCCAAACTGGTATTAATTGGGAAATGAGTTCTGATATTACAAATGAGAATCGGGATGTAGAAGACGGGATTAATTTAATCACCTTCGATGAGAATAACTCCATGCCAGCTAGTAAACTCGCTCAGTGCAAATCAAGATATAAAGCCTGTTACGAAGACGGAAGCCTTAAATGGTACGTGACCGAAATGGATTTAATTTTTAATGATAGAAGTGATTGGAATTTCAGTGAAGCGGCTCCCGGTAATTCTGCGGTAGACTTACAAAGTGTGGCACTTCATGAACTTGGCCACGGCCATCAATTAAATCATGTTATCGATATGAATAAGATTATGCATTACTCAATCGTTGCTGGTGATATGAAAAGAGAAATAGGTGCATATGACCTTGCTGGAGCTTTGGATGTAGAATCAAGAAGTACTTCAGCAGCCATATGCGGAAGATTATCCATGACCAATGTTTCTTGTTCTACTTTAGATACTGAAGATTTTGTTTTGAATAGCGAATTAACCTTTTTTCCTAATCCGGCTAAAGATTATGTAAACATAAATAACAAAGGAAACTCCGTAATCAAGGCAATTGAAATTTATGCGATTAATGGAAGTAAGATTCAACGAGTTAATTATTCAAATCCTCAAAAAATCCTATTTAATGTTTCCCATTTGGCACAGGGTCTATACATGATGAATATAGAAACAGACTTTGGGAATGTCATGCACAAACTTGTGGTGAATTAGACTGATATAAAAAATTATTTCAACAAAAATTAAAGCACTGATAATACTATAAAGAATTCCGAAGTATAACTGTAATAGCCTTAAAACCGGCACTTTGGCATATTTATTGAAAGTCTATTGATAGCAAGTGGCATGAAACATACAGTAAACGCTTAGTCCCTAAAAAGAAACATACATTTGCTATTAATCTCGAGGATGCTTCCAATTTTTTGGGAGCATTCTTTTTTGTTTCATTAAAAAAAAATATTATTTACTGTTTTCGAATCTGCTGAGCATGTTATTGGTCTGCTTTTGTATTTGGTTGCGAAAGAAAGAGGTATTGCCTAAAATAAGACCTTTCCATCCTAACGCTTGTTTGGCCCAGTTATGAAGATCAAAAAAATCAGAGTGTTTCACAATTTTGTCATCTTCGAATAGGAACTCCGCGTGGACAATATTATGCACCCTGCGACCAGTTTTGCTGAAATTATAAAAAGCTTCCCAGTCTGCCGTTGCTCGATCATCAAATAATTTAACATCCTTTAAGTCGACCCTAAAATCTTTACCTCTTTGGGATTTACAAAGCATACGCCACATATTTTTCGCGTGTTCACCTTCTAACATTCCAAAGGCCGGATCACTAAAAATAATCCTATCATGATAGCAGCGAATCATTGTTTCAGAATCGCATTTGTTGAAGGCAGCATAAAAAGATTCGATAAGAGTTTCCATAGAAAATAAGGGATTAATTAATTACAATTTTCTGAATTCTGAAGTTTCCAAATGCTAAATAAAACCATAATCTTCAATTCGTCGTATATAATATAAAGGTAATGGTTGATACCTACTATCAAAAATTGCGTTGAAAAAGAAGAGAGCCATCTGTAAAAAGGTGGCTTTTCTTTATAATTTCTTTTGAAGCTCTTCCTTTATTTCCCGCCACTCAGCTCTAACGATACCGTAACAGCAAGTATTTCTTCGGAATTCATCGATCATCACAACATTGCTTCTTAAGATTCCTTCTAACTGCGCTCCGATAGACTCTATCGCTTTTCGGGATTTTAAATTTCTTTCATCAATTCTAAACTCCACCTTCTCAAATTTCATGTTCTCAAAAGCATGGCTAAGCATTAAATATTTAATATTCTTGTTTAAGCCAGTAGATTGAAATTTTGAGCCCAACCAAGTCCAGCCAATATGTAATACTTTATTATGATAATCAATATTTCCAAATCTGGTAGAACCAGCATAAGCATGTAGCAACGTATCATAAATAATATAGGCTATAGCCTTTCCCTCATTTTGAAGATTTAGAGCTTCTTCAAAATAAGAATTTAAGGATTCTGGGGTTGAGATATACGAAGGAGAATATTGAATAGGGTTTTCCTCATTCGCTATGTTATTAACCTTCAAAAAGTTATCATGGGTTAAAATTTCAAGTACTACCCGATTATTTTCTAATTTTTTTTCGAACATTAAAATTTTGAATTATATAGTAAATATAGGGGATAGCATAGTTTTCTCCAACCAAAAATAACTGTAACCTTTTAATAACCAGTAAATTATTTTTAATAACTGTTAATTATTTAACAAGTATTTTCTATATTTGAATTCCTCACAATAATTAAGCTCGTTTTTTAGTACATCTAAAAGCGTTAAAAATTAATAGCACCATTTTTTTGTCGGATTATCGACTTCATTATAATGATTAATAGCAGATTATTATGATCATGAAGTTATGGTTGTGTATTTATTGCACAATTAGTACGCGTGATATTTAGCTGCCACCAATCTACCTTCTCGAGCGTCTACTTGTTTTATGTTAATATTTAATTATTAATAAAAACATAGTAATTATGCTAAACAAATTTACACACAGAACAGGGGGGTTGACATGCTGTCCATCCTTTAAATTACTGCTCTATTGCTGCCTATTTATGGCGGCATTTTTTATGACCTCGGGCGAGGTTTATGCTCAGTGCCAAGATAGCCCAAATGAATGTAGACCAGAAACAGATGAAATTTTTGGCACAGTAAACGGGCCAGACCAATGTTTGGCCAAAAGGTACTGTTCCAATAGTGGAGCGGTAGAATCTGGTTTGATCAATTGTACCAATGCCGCTGACACTGATGGTTGTGGTATAAATGCCAGTGTTACATCACCTTTTGCAAATGCCGATGAACAAACACAGGCTTTATTTGCTGGGGCTACATGCGAAACTTATGATAATGTACAATGGATTGTTTTTGTTACGCCTCCAACTATTGTAGGCACAAAAATACAAGCTGTAGGTGCTTCTGATTCATTTTTCCTATTTTATGCAGGTTCGTTTACAATCGATCCTGGCGCAGATGATGATGTAAGTGATGGACAATATACATCCGTTGTTGCTGCAGTTAATAATAGACCGCGATGCGATAATTTCAATGCAGGTGATTTAGTTTTTTGCACTGATAAGAACCAATATGAAGAATTTGATGCGAGTTCAAATCCTGATTTCAATAATTCCTCAGACGCATATAATGTTTATTATGCTGCTTTGTTTTATGATGAACCGACCAATGGGTCATTAAACTTTAAGATTAAGGAGTGTGAGGTCAAAGACTGCCCAGCATTCGCAACTACCTGTCCAAGTGATGTAAATTTGGATTCTTGTTTATCAGAAGCACAAGTAGATACCGCCTTTGGGAACTTCTTAAATGGTTTTTCTACCGGTGGAGGACAAAATTCTTCTACTGAATGGTTTATAAACGACGTTTCTCAAGGGAATACAAAACCGACTGTAGCATCCCTGCCTTCTGATTTTCAATGTGGAGGGTCAATTACAATAAGATATTTACTAACCGACGATTGTAACATTGACTACGAGTGTGAGAGAATGTTTAGTGTTACAACAGACATGACCGACCCTGAGATCGCGGACATTGCCGACTATACACTGGAAGGCTGCAACACCGATTGGCCTACGGCCCTTTCAACGACATGGAGTGACAACTGCGCCTCTGGCGGAGACCTGGATTCCGATGGCGGAGTCGATCAGGCAGATAGCGAGGACGGCTGTACACAGTACAGACTGTATACGTTCACGGTCACGGATGATTGTGGCAATGATGATACAGAGACCACCTTGGTATCTAGAGACTACGACATGACCGATCCGGAGATAGTAGCTGTAGCGAATTATGAGTTGGAAGGCTGTAACACGCCATGGCCAGCAAACTTGACCACGGATTGGACGGACAACTGTTCAGCGGGAGGTCAGGATATCGTATCCGATGGCGGAGTCGATCAGGCAGATAGCGAGGACGGCTGTACACAGTACAGACTGTATACGTTCACCGTCACGGATGATTGTGGCAATGATGATACAGAGACCACCTTGGTATCTAGAGACTACGACATGACCGACCCTGAGATCGCGGACATTGCCGACTATACACTGGAAGGCTGCAACGATGATTGGCCAGCGTTCTTGACCACCGATTGGAGCGACAACTGTTCAGCTGGGGGCTTAGGCATCCAGTCCGATGGCGGAGTGGACGACGGGCAGAGCGAGGACGGCTGCATCCAGTACAGGCTGTACACATTTACTGTAACCGACGACTGCGGCAACGACGACACCGAGACCACTCGAGTGTCCCGTGAGTACGACATGACCGATCCGGAGATCGATGACGTTGACGACTACCAGTTGGCGAACTGCAACGATGATTGGCCAGCGTTCTTGACCACCGATTGGAGCGACAACTGTTCAGCTGGGGGCTTAGGCATCCAGTCCGATGGCGGAGTGGACGACGGGCAGAGCGAGGACGGCTGCATCCAGTACAGGCTATATACATTTACTGTAACCGACGACTGCGGCAACGACGACACCGAGACCACTCGAGTGTCCCGTGAGTACGACATGACCGATCCGGAGATCGATGACGTTGACGACTACCAGTTGGCCAACTGCAACGATGATTGGCCAGCGTTCTTGACCACCGATTGGAGCGACAACTGTTCAGCTGGGGGCTTAGGCATCCAGTCCGATGGCGGAGTGGACGACGGGCAGAGCGAGGACGGCTGCATCCAGTACAGGCTATATACATTTACTGTAACCGACGACTGCGGCAACGACGACACCGAGACCACTCGAGTGTCCCGTGAGTACGACATGACCGATCCGGAGATCGATGACGTTGACGACTACCAGTTGGCGAACTGCAACGATGATTGGCCAGCGTTCTTGACCACCGATTGGAGCGACAACTGTTCAGCTGGGGGCTTAGGCATCCAGTCCGATGGCGGAGTGGACGACGGGCAGAGCGAGGACGGCTGCATCCAGTACAGGCTATATACATTTACTGTAACCGACGACTGCGGCAACGACGACACCGAGACCACTCGAGTGTCCCGTGAGTACGACATGACCGATCCGGAGATCGATGACGTTGACGACTACCAGTTGGCGAACTGCAACGATGATTGGCCAGCGTTCTTGACCACCGATTGGAGCGACAACTGTTCAGCTGGGGGCTTAGGCATCCAGTCCGATGGCGGAGTGGACGACGGGCAGAGCGAGGACGGCTGCATCCAGTACAGGCTGTACACATTTACTGTAACCGACGACTGCGGCAACGACGACACCGAGACCACTCGAGTGTCCCGTGAGTACGACATGACCGATCCGGAGATCGATGACGTTGACGACTACCAGTTGGCGAACTGCAACGATGATTGGCCAGCGTTCTTGACCACCGATTGGAGCGACAACTGTTCAGCTGGGGGCTTAGGCATCCAGTCCGATGGCGGAGTGGACGACGGGCAGAGCGAGGACGGCTGCATCCAGTACAGGCTATATACATTTACTGTAACCGACGACTGCGGCAACGACGACACCGAGACCACTCGAGTGTCCCGTGAGTACGACATGACCGATCCGGAGATCGATGACGTTGACGACTACCAGTTGGCCAACTGCAACGATGATTGGCCAGCGTTCTTGACCACCGATTGGAGCGACAACTGTTCAGCTGGGGGCTTAGGCATCCAGTCCGATGGCGGAGTGGACGACGGGCAGAGCGAGGACGGCTGCATCCAGTACAGGCTATATACATTTACTGTAACCGACGACTGCGGCAACGACGACACCGAGACCACTCGAGTGTCCCGTGAGTACGACATGACCGATCCGGAGATCGATGACGTTGACGACTACCAGTTTGCGAACTGCAACGATGATTGGCCAGCGTTCTTGACCACCGATTGGAGCGACAACTGTTCAGCTGGGGGCTTAGGCATCCAGTCCGATGGCGGAGTGGACGACGGGCAGAGCGAGGACGGCTGCATCCAGTACAGGCTATATACATTTACTGTAACCGACGACTGCGGCAACGACGACACCGAGACCACTCGAGTGTCCCGTGAGTACGACATGACCGATCCGGAGATCGATGACGTTGACGACTACCAGTTGGCGAACTGCAACGATGATTGGCCAGCGTTCTTGACCACCGATTGGAGCGACAACTGTTCAGCTGGGGGCTTAGGCATCCAGTCCGATGGCGGAGTGGACGACGGGCAGAGCGAGGACGGCTGCATCCAGTACAGGCTATATACATTTACTGTAACCGACGACTGCGGCAACGACGACACCGAGACCACTCGAGTGTCCCGTGAGTACGACATGACCGATCCGGAGATCGATGACGTTGACGACTACCAGTTGGCGAACTGCAACGATGATTGGCCAGCGTTCTTGACCACCGATTGGAGCGACAACTGTTCAGCTGGGGGCTTAGGCATCCAGTCCGATGGCGGAGTGGACGACGGGCAGAGCGAGGACGGCTGCATCCAGTACAGGCTATATACATTTACTGTAACCGACGACTGCGGCAACGACGACACCGAGACCACTCGAGTGTCCCGTGAGTACGACATGACCGATCCGGAGATCGATGACGTTGACGACTACCAGTTGGCCAACTGCAACGATGATTGGCCAGCGTTCTTGACCACCGATTGGAGCGACAACTGTTCAGCTGGGGGCTTAGGCATCCAGTCCGATGGCGGAGTGGACGACGGGCAGAGCGAGGACGGCTGCATCCAGTACAGGCTATATACATTTACTGTAACCGACGACTGCGGCAACGACGACACCGAGACCACTCGAGTGGCGAGAGAGTTCGATGAGACCGACCCTGAACTTACATGCCCAGATCCATTAAGGTTATGTGAGGGAGAAACAATTCCAGATCCTATTGAGAATTACGATGACTTTGTTACAGCTGGCGGCTCTGCAAGTGATAATTGTGGAATTGATCAAACCAGTTTTGCATACCTTGGACAGGTATCCGATGGATTATCTCCAGAGACAATAACTCGTACTTATTCAATTACAGATAATTGTGGAAACGATATCACATGCACTCAGACAATCACTATCTACGACAAACCAGTATGTGATATCGGTTTTGAAGGAGAAGAAGCAAGTGACCAATTAAATGCTTGTGAGAACCAAGTACGTACATATGCTTACTTAGGAGATGATGAAGACAATTATAGTTACCTATGGGAAATTGTTGGAGGAGGAGCAGTAATTGAAGGTGATGCTGATGGAACTTCAATTGATGTAAGACCAAATATCGGCGATACAAGCTTCAACTTACAGTTAACAATCACTGTAGATTATGGGAATGGACTTTATTGTTCTTCCACTTGCAATGAAATTGTAGGAATAAATGAAACACCGGTCGTTGAAGAGAAAGAAGTATGTGTAGGAGAAACCGTCGATTTCGGTATTGAAGGTAATGCGACCTATGAATCTTCAGATGATGCTATCGCAACTATAGATGCTAATGGAATTGCTACTGGAGTCTCCCAAGGAAAGGTTCTTATTACTGTAACCTTAGATGAAGGTGAACCTACTGAATGCTCAAGTATTGCAGAATTAACGGTTAATCCGCTTCCAGAAGTTTCAATAGATGGACCAACCACACTATGTGAGGAATCATCAGAAATAGCGAACTATACTGCGATGGTAGATGGGGCTGATGCCACATCTGGGACATTTGTGATTTCTCCTGCGCCTTCCGGTTTATTTACCGATAATGGTGATGGTACTGCCACATTCAGTCCCGCTCCTGAAGATGCTGGTATAGGATATGAAATAACATTTACATATACTTATCCAGATACCGAATGTAGCAGTAGTGCGAGTATCATTACAACACCCATTGATTGTATCGGTGAGTGTGAAACAGTATTTGCCTATCCAAAAAATCCTGGTGATTTTGGCGAAGGAGGAGAAAATGACGATGTTACTTGTTTCCTTGAAGACGGCTTTAGCCGTTGGGGATGGACCACACAGATTTGTGAAGAAGACTTTGCAAGTGGAGATATAGTTTTTGATCTTTATGCTGGAGCAGCGCAATGTGACCTTTCTAAAGGTACAAAAGCTGGAGAGGCAATAGTAAGCTATAACAGTGAGGAGGGAACAATCTCTGTTCAGTATGTAATGGATAGTGGCTATGTCCTTTCTGAGGCACATGTTTATATTGGTTGTACACCATATCCTCAGCAAAAGAAAGGCAAGCGCTATGAGAACACTGTTGCACCCGGCCAATATCCTTTTAATCCAAGTTTGGGCGGTTATGTCCAGGATTATACCGTAGGCCCGATCAACGTTGACTTCGATGCGGAAGGTTGTGTATATATTATCATACACGGCGTAAGTTGTGAGGTCAATTGCGAGGATTGTGATATAACCGATATACTTAGTGAATCTAATGGTGGAGGTTCTGTTACCGGTACTGTTGATTGTACCCCAACAGATACTGTCACCACGGTCCAAGGCAAAACCTCTTCTATGAGAGTTTCTCCGAACCCGTTTGTAAAAGATGTCAAGGTTAACTACTCATTCGATTACAACACTAAGGTGAAAATCGATGTTGTTGATATCAAAGGTGTTGTGGTTAAGTCTTACCACAACATTCAATACAAAAAAGGTTCAGTAGGAAGTAAGGAAATCAACCTTTCTAATGCGCTGGACAGAATGTTATTTGTAAGAGTAACATCTGAAAAGGAAACTATGGTTAAAAAAGTAGTTTCGTTAAATAATAAATAGTTAAAATTGAGATTAATAGCAATTCTTAATTGAATTGGAACGGCCACCTTTTATCAGGTGGCCGTTTCTTTTTATCTAAGCTCGGCCAAAAAGCTATAGGCTAAGTCTTATGATGTTTTAAATGCCACACCCTAGCCTATAATATTCATTTTTCTTGCATTTTTTTCATTAAATGAAAGATTATTAAGGCGTTTATAGTTTAATTTTCGGCTTTTGGATAGAAATGTTGAAAAGGTTATAAATCGCTTAAAACCAATAAAATAAATTGTATATTTAAGTGGAGATATCAGAATGTTTTCTAAATTTATAGTCTCTAACAATGCATGTCTACACTTCCATGTTGAACTCCTAATTTCAACAGTGCATCGTTTAAACTTTTTCTCTTCGTCATTTCCCACGGTGACATCCTTTATTAATTTTTTACCTATTTATTGTTTTTTTTGAGATTTTATCTTTTAGATCTCGAGCTTTAAACCGTGTTTTTTATTCCCAAAAAAACGAAATTATCAGTAGTACCTAAAAGTCAGATTTCAGACTTTATTTAATGATTAATAGCAAATTATTAAGGTCATATTAGTTTTGTCGCATGCTTATACGTCAAAATCATTGGTAACCGAAGCCGCCCTAAAACCACCTTCTTATATGCCTGCTTATTTAGGTTAATTTCTAAATTAATTTTAAATAAAGTAATCATGTTACACAAATTTACAAGTTCGAAGACGGGTACAGTGAGCTTGCCCTCTTTTAAGTTATTGCTCTACTGCTGTATTAGCATAGGAATCTTTTTATTATCAAGTAGTGGCCTTTATGCGCAACAAGGCTGTACATGTGACGATGAAATATACGGTCCGTATATTTGCTATGCAAAGCTGTATTGTTCTAACAGCACCAAGGTTTCTGATGGACGGATCGCATGCACGCCCGCAGCAGATACTGACGGATGTGGGGTTGATGTCTCCCTAGAGGCTACCATCCTCCTTAATTCCAATTACTTGTTCACAACCACTCTAGGGGATTGTTTTGATAGTACAAAAGACAAATATGTACAATGGATAAAATACTATACTCCAGTTGGTGTAAACACTATAAGACTGCAAGGGGTTGGTAGTTCCTTAACCGCTTGGGCAGTATATCACAAGTTGAATAATACAGAATTTGTTGATGAGAATGATGATGATACCGAAGGACAATGTCCTACTGGAGATTTCACATTAGAATTAGATCAAGAATTAGAGCTGGTTGGATGTTCTAGGGATAATCAATATGAAATTATAACTGATGATACAGCAGTTGCTGGTGAAGAAAACCTTTATTACATCGCATTTATATATGGTAAAATCAGTGAAGGAACGGTTAATTTTAAGACCAAGGATTGCAGTTTTATTAATACGGAGGAGGAGTGCATCGTATTAAATCCAGATGACATTAACTGCGCCCAAGATCAAGTAGAAGTTGCTTGTCAAACCCAAGATGCTATAGACGAAAAGTTTGATCAATTTCTTCTTCAGTTTTCTTATCCAGAATCCGAAAATGTATCCACAAGTTTAAGCTTCAGTAGGGACAATGAGAATTTTTCTTCAGAAATAATTTACCCTAACGCTTGTGGTGATACGGTGTATGTATCCTATAGCATCACTGATGGCTGCGATACGGATTTTAATTGTAGTGCTTCTTTTACGGTTACAGAAAGTAATGCCACTCCAATTATTACACAGGATACCGGCCCTGCTACTGACACTGATCTGGGCTGCAATCCTTCAACTATTCCAGTCCCTGAATTCTCAGCAAGTGGTGGTTGTGGCAATACACCAGTGAATGTTGATTCAGAATCAAGTAACGAAGGTTGTACTTATTCTATAACCTACCTTGCTACCGCTTCAGATTCATGCCAAAATGAGGCTGATTCTGTGTCGGTAACCTATACCTGGACTGTAGATACAACACCTCCAAGTATACAATGTCCTAGCGGATCCGAGGTTTGTGGGTACAATGTATTACCAGCTGCTTTTGTTGATATTGAGGCATTTAGAAATGCTGGAGGTAGTGCAAGCGACAACTGTGGGATTAAATCCTTTAGGCATATAGGTGATATTAGTGATAACAATTCCTGTCCTGAAACCGTCACCCGTACTTACCAAGTTGAAGATAACTGTGGAAATATCAGTAGCTGTGATCAAGTATTTACCATATATAATGAAAGTTTTACTAATTGTGAAACCTTATATGGCTATAACGCTGGGTCTAGTATATGTTTCCTTGGTGACGGGTTTAACCGTTGGGGTTGGTATGCGCCTTTAGAACCAGGTCAAACAGCCGTATTTGAATTATATACTGGAAACGGTAATGACTGTAATCCATTAGACGGGCCAGGAACCTATGTAGGTACCGCGACAGCCACTTACTCAGGTAGTACTGTCACTGTAACTTATGACTTGATTGAAGGTAAAATTTTAACAGAATATCACGTAAACTTAGGATGTGAGCCATATCCAAAACTAACGAATGGCAAGACAACGGTAGCTCCAGGAGATTATACCATTGGAGGTACCTTTACAAATGGGGTTGAAGATTATACGGTTACTTTCAATAATGTAAGTGGCAACGTCTTTATTATTATACATGGTGTTGCATGCGATATTGCATGTGTATGTCATGATGAGAGCGTTTTTGATGATGTAAGCGGTTCTACTTATTCTGGTGCAATTAATTGTACGGTTTCAAGTTCAAAAGTTAGTGTAAGTCCTAATCCTTTTACAAATACGATTAAGGTTTCTTATTCATTTAATTATGCAACCACATTGAGCATTGAGGTAATTGATCTAAAAGGAATTGTGATCAGGTCGTATAGCAAGATTGCTTATAAACAAGGCGCACTGGGTAGTAAGGATATTGATCTTAGCACCGTGCTTGGTAAGACTTATTTTGTAAGGGTTAGAACAGCGAAGGAAGTAATAGTTAAGCAAATCGTTTCCTCCAAACTTTAGACATAGCCAATAATAGCAGTTCTTAATTGAATAGGAGAGGCCACTTTTAAAGTGGCCTCTTTTTTTATTGTACCAATCCGATATAATTTTTCTAGGACAACTTATAAGTGTAATAGTCGCGTCTAACTTTCTAGAATAAAGTTATTTAGAAAATTTCTGACATAAAAAATATTATTCATTTTTGATAAAGTAATTCCTTTTTGGATTATCTTTAGATTATCTAATGACGCTACAAATTTTACTTCTTTGTTAGATTTCGAAACCCAACAAGGTGTCATTCATCAATTTACCTCTCGTCACTTCCCACGGTGACAACCTTTATTAATTTTTTACCTATTTATTGTTTTTTTTGAGATTTTATCTTTTAGATCTCGAGCTTTAAACCGTGTTTTTTATTCCCAAAAAAACGAAATTATCAGTAGTACCTAAAAGTCAGATCAGACTTTATTTAATGATTAATAGCAAATTATTAAGGTCACATTAGTTTTGTCGCATGTTTATACGACAAAATCATTGGTAACCGAAGCCGCCCTAAAACCACCTTCTTATATGCCTGCTTATTTAGGTTAATTTCTAAATTAATTTTAAATAAAGTAATCATGTTACACAAATTTACAAGTTCAGAGACGGGTACAGTGAGCTTGCCCTCTTTTAAGTTATTGCTCTGCTGCTGTTTTTGCATAGGAGCATTTTTTATGTCCACTGGTAATGCTTATGGGCAAATAACGATTGATGGTGATCCATCAGATTGGTGTCCTGTATTGAATGATAATTCAATACCAACCGTTTATGCTCGCGATGTTCAAGATGGAAGTTTATCTAAAGATATTCCTGGAGTGAGCAATGTCGACAATCAATTTACACAAGGTACATCCGATGTTGTACTATTAGAAAACTGGAGGTGGTCCATTAGTAATGTTTCTGACAAAAATGATTTAGGAAATGTAGGGGTGGCGATTACTGATGAATGTAACCTTTATTTCTTTGCTGATCGTTTTGCAGCCAATGGGGATACGGATTTGGGCCTTTGGATTTTTAAGAATCCAGAAGTCAGTCTTAACGCAGATGGAACTTTTAGCGGTACGCATTTAGATGGAGATTTATTGATTACGAGCAAATTCACAAATGGTGGAGGTAAACAATTTATGAGGATTTATATATGGGAAGCTGGAGAACTGGTTCTTTTAATTGATCAAGAAGTTGAAACTTTTGGGATTATGTCAGGTTCTGTAAATAGTACTACGACTGTTGTACCCTCCTGTTTTGATTACCGGGGTAAATTTGCGCCAAAAGACAAGTATACATCGGGTACATTCTTCGAAGCTACCGTGGATCTTTGTAAGTTGGAAGCAGAATTTGGATTATCTGTAAATATTGATGCATGTTTTTCATCAATTATTTTTAAGACCAGTCAATCTCAAGAGCCAACATCCGCAAATGGGGATTTAGTTTTTGGCGCATTTGATAGTCAACCTAGAGAAAAAACCCTTGTAGGTTCTGATGTGTGTGGGTCTGATTCACCAAATGGTACAGTCACTCTTGAAGATTCATCTACTACTGAGTGTTATCAGTTACAAAAATATGATAGTAGTACGTCGAGCTATATGAACTATGGAGCTGAAGTTTGTGGCACTGGTGATGATATTGTATTTGAGGATTTACCCCAAGGGGAATATCAGATTGTCGCAACAACAGTTGCGACAGAGTGTACCTTAACTTATGGGCCAGTGAGTGTAATAATTAAGGATCTTACCGGAACATATGAGGATTCATATACGGTCTGCGATGGCGATACCTGGACCTTCAGCTACGACAGCGATGGGGACGGTAACGATGAGAGCTACGGGCCTTACGGCGAGGGCGTCCATACGGAAGATGTTACCGATATCAACGGTTGCCCTTACCAATTGGAGTTCACCGTTGACGAGTACGATGTCACGGATACCTATATGGATTCCTATACGGTTTGCGATGGTGATTCATGGACGTTCAGCTACGACAGCGACGGGGACGGTAACGATGAGAGCTACGGGCCTTACGGCGAGGGCGTCCATACGGAAGACGTTACCGATATCAACGGTTGCCCTTACCAATTGGAGTTCACCGTTGACGAGTACGATGTCACCGATACTTACACAGCGTCTTATACGGTCTGCGATGGCGGTACTTGGACCTTCAGCTACGACAGCGACGGGGACGGTAACGATGAGAGCTACGGGCCTTATGGTGCCGCCGGTTCCCCGCACGTAGAGAACGTTACCGATATCAACGGATGTCCTTACGACCTAGAGTTCACAGTCTATGAGAACGACGTTACTGATGCCTATCAAGATTCTTATACGGTCTGTGATGGCGATACCTGGACCTTCAGCTACGACAGCGACGGGGACGGTAACGATGAGAGCTACGGGCCTTACGGTGAGGGCGTCCATACGGAAGAAGTTACCGATATCAACGGTTGCCCTTACCAATTGGAGTTCACCGTTGACGAGTACGATGTCACCGATACTTACACAGCGTCTTACACTGTCTGCGATGGCGATACCTGGACCTTCAGCTACGACAGCGACGGGGACGGTAACGATGAGAGCTACGGGCCTTACGGCGAGGGCGTCCATACGGAAGACGTCACCGATATCAACGGTTGCACTTACCAATTGGAGTTCACCGTTGACGAGTACGATGTCACCGATACTTACACAGCGTCTTACACGGTCTGCGATGGCGATACCTGGACCTTCAGCTACGACAGCGACGGGGACGGTAACGATGAGAGCTACGGGCCTTATGGTGCCGCCGGTTCCCCGCACGTGGAGAACGTCTTCGATATCAATGGTTGTCCTTACGACCTAGAGTTCACGGTCTATGAGAATCCTATTCCAGCTTGTTCAATAGGTTTTGAAGGTGAAGACCCAAGTGACTTGTTAACGGCTTGTGATAATGCAACCCGTACCTATGCTTATCTTGGAGTTGATGAGACTTACAACGAATATTTATGGGAGATTGGAGCAGGTGGAGGAGCCACCATTATGGGGTCTAATGATGGAACCACTGTAGATGTTAAACCAGATGCAGGTGAAACAAGCTTTGAGTTGATTCTTACCATTACTGCAAATTATGAAGGTGCACCAAGTTGTCCTTCAACATGTAATGAAATAGTTGCGGTTAGTCCTGCACCTATCGTAGAAGAAGATGAAGTTTGCGTAGGTGATACGGTAAGTTTCTTTGAAGAAGGAGCAACCTATGAATCTGAAGATGAAGCAATAGCCACAATAGATGCCAATGGAATTGCCACAGGTGTTGCTGAAGGTGGTGTACTTATTACTGTTACCGTAGGTGAATGTGCTAGTTCTGCAATACTAACGGTTAATCCATTACCAAATGTTACATTAGATCCTTTCTTAGATGGCATATGCCTTGAAAATGGACCTGTTGTTCTAGGAGGTGGATTGCCAGTTGGTGGTGTTTATAGCGGAACCGGTGTAACCGATGATGGAAATGGTCTTACATTTACGTTTGATCCTTCTTCAGTTGGAGCTGGTTTGAGTGCTACTGTAACCTATACCTATGAAAGTGAGGCCGGATGCTCTGACTCAGCGATGACAGACATATCCGTTATACAGTGTGTAATTGAATGCGATACCGTGTTCGGTTATAATAGCGATACAAGCCTTTGTTTCTTAGAGGATAATTTAGACCGATGGGGTTGGACTAATCACATCACAACTCCAGGAGAGTACAGATTTACTCTTTATGGTGGAAGTGGAAATGATTGTGATCCTACCGACGAAGGTAGTCCTGCCACTGAATATGGTTTTGCCATCGTAAATTACGACGGTGAGACGGTGACAGTACACTACGAAACCATTGATGGAAATGTTTTAAATGAAATACATGTCTATATCGGTTGTACTAAATATCCAATGCAGAAGAAAGGAAAAAAATCAGTTGCTACAGTAGCACCAGGTCAATATAACTTCAATCCTACGCTCGGTGGAGGAGTTCAAAGTTATGATCTCGGTCCTATTGAGGTTTCAGGTGATTTCTATATTATCTTGCATGGTGTTGCTTGTGATGGCGGACCAGTTGATGGCGATGATGGAGGAAGCGATTCGTTTGCTGGCTCAAATGCAATTTCTTGTCTAAATACTGTTCCTGACGATGTGTCAACTGCACTTTCTCTAAGTAAGGAATCCTCTGTAAGAGTTTCTCCTAACCCATTTGTGAAAAACGTAGAGGTGAATTATGAGTTTGATTATAATACCAAAGTTGATATCGAAATTGTAGATATAATGGGTAATGTAGTTAGAACTTACAGAAACATCTCTTACAGTAAAGGAGAAAATGGCAAGAAAGAAATTAATCTTACTAACGCGCTAGACAGAATGTTATTTGTACGAGTAACAACTGAGAAGGAAACGATGATAAAACAGATCATTTCTTCCAATAACAAACGTTAAAATCGAGATTAATAGCAATTCTTAATTGAATGGGAACGGCCACCTTTTAGGTGGTCGTTTCTTTTTAGATATTTTTTATTGCTTCTTCAAGATTAAAAGTATGGTTGCCAGAAAATCTTGCGATTTTATGAGCATCGGGCAATAACGATTCTAATTTTTTCATTTCTGATGCGATTCTTGGGTTATTCAAGTAAGTATCTTCATCACCATAAATGTAAGTTACCTTAAAACCCATTCGTAGATGGGTAAAATTTTCAGGTTTGAGTTCTACAGGTATACCACCTGCAAAAAGTATTAGCTGGGTAAACTGTATTTTTCTGCTCGCGATATATCTCATTACTACCGACACACCCTGTGAATAGCCTAAAAAATTAATTGAAATGTCTTTAGGTATATGTTCATTCTCAAAAATGGAATCAAAATAACGTAGTACATTTTCTGTGTCTTTTTTAGTATTCAACTTTGTAAGCCATGATGCGCCAACTGTTTTGTATTCTTGCGTATGATAATATTTGCTGGGTGCTTGCGGCGCAATTATATAATTTTCAACTTCATCTAAAATCGAAAAATGTTCTATAAAGCGTTCGCTTAACTGTCCCATCCCATGGCAAACAAACCAAATGGTCTTAGTTCTATTGGATAATTTATTTAAGGTTGAATAACTATTGGTAGTGGTGTATGAGATTTCTTTTTTAGTAGAATTCATGTTAGTGAGTCGTTTTGTATTTTTACCTGACCAAAAATAATCATAATGCCACGAAGCAAAGAAGAAGTCATTTCTGAAGCAAATGAAATTTGTAAAAACACCTTGATGGAAACTCTTTCAATAGAATTTCTTGATTATGGGGATGATTATTTGATTGCGCGAATGCCAGTAAGTTCTAAAGTTTATCAGCCCGATGGCGTACTTCATGGTGGGGCTTCTGTGGCGCTTGCAGAAAGTGTCGGTAGTTTTGCCGCTCATCTCTTTTTGGACCAGAAAGAACTTTTTGTACGAGGTATAGAAATTTCTGCCAATCACCTTAAAAGCGTTAGAGATGGATTTGTATATGCCACTGCAAAATTTATCCATAAAGGCCGGACTACCCAACTCTTAGAAATCAGGATTACAGATGATAATGATAACTTGGTGTCACTTTGCAAACTGACCACCATAGCGCTTCCTAAATCTAAATAACCGCATGAACGCAAGTTCAATATTTAAAGAATTAGAAATACATTATAACTCCAGACTACCTTTTGTAGCTTATCATAAACCAAATTCTGCCACGGTTAAAGCTTATTTACAAGACACCGAAGAATTACATTACATTAAGGATTTTAGTGAAAAAGGATTTATAATGTCGCCCTTCGACGACTCTCATAAAACCATTATTTTACCAGAAGCTGAGTGCCGTCTGATTCAAGAAAATCTTGACGAGATTGATTTTGAAATTTTGGAGAATAGTTTTTCCGATTCTATTACCTTAGAATCTTTGCAAGAACGAGGGAGATATCTAGAATTGATTAGTAACACAATAGAGTATATCAAAAATTCTGCTGTTGAAAAAATTGTTTTAAGTAGAGTAGAGGTTGTCCCGCTTAAATCTGACGACATTTTTTTCATATATAAACGTTTGTTAAAAATACATCCTTCCGCCTTCGTCTACATTTGTTACCACCCAAGCTTTGGAGTTTGGCTAGGAGCTTCGCCAGAAAGATTTTTAAATATTGAAAGGAATCGACTTAGAACCGTTGCTTTAGCGGGAACAAAAAATTCTGAAGCTATAGAATGGACAAGTAAAGAATTTAGGGAACAACAATTAGTCACTGATTTTTTAGTTGAAAGTTTAAAAGATTTTGTTATAGAAGTTGAAACTGAAAAAGTGCAAACCGTAAAAGCCGGAAACTTATTTCATCTTAAAACCGCAGTATCTGGAAAATTAAAAAACAAGGATTCTGAACTTCAAAAAATCATACAAAAACTTCATCCAACACCTGCTGTTTGTGGGGTGCCCCGTGATTTGGCCAAAAAATTCATATTTGAAAATGAGAATTATAATCGTGAATTTTATACTGGCTTTTTGGGAGAACTCAATCTTTCGACTTCAAAAAATAGAAAAACAGTGAGAAGAAATATTGAGAATAGAGCATTTTTCACTGATACGTTTCAAACCGATTTGTACGTAAATTTAAGATGTATGAAAATCGTTGATGGAAACGCCTCCATTTTTGTTGGAGGCGGCATTACTTCAGAATCGATTCCGGAAAATGAGTGGCAAGAAACCATAAATAAAACGAGGACTATAAAAAATGTTCTCGGCTAATATTTATACTCATTAGCTCCTAAGTTGTTCCTGTTTTTATAGTGAAGATTCTATCTTTGTGGTTAAGATGACTTACTCAAAAATACCGCTTGCCCAAACGATCGTCCAACTCTGTAAATCATACGGATTCAAGAATGTTGTGATTTCTCCTGGAAGCCGAAATGCGCCATTAATCATTGGATTTATGGAAGACGAATTCTTCAATTGTTATAGTATTGTGGATGAAAGATGCGCGGCATTTTTTGGCATGGGCATTTCCCAGCAAACCGGAATTCCAACTGTTTTGATATGTACCTCTGGAAGTGCGGTTTTAAATTATTATCCCGCCGTCGCCGAATCATATTTTAGTAATATTCCGCTTATAATTATCTCGGCAGATCGCCCGAAGCACTTGCTCAACGTAGGTGATGGACAAACAATCAATCAAGAGAATGTTTTTGAAAATCACGTTGCGTATAGTTGCAATTTGAAAATTGATATCTCTCCCGAAAAAGCAGTCAAAAATCCAGAAAAACTTGAAATCTTTAAAAGTCTAGAAAATAATCTCGAACGTTTTATCGGTATTCAAAAAGGCATTCAAGAATCTAATGAAGTTGAAATAAATAAAGCTTTTAACCTTGCTATCACTAAGTCTAGTCCAGTTCATATAAATGTTCCATTTGATGAGCCGCTTTATGTAACAACTGAAAATTTATTAGTACATCCCACTTTGATGAGACCATTGGACCCTAAAAAAGAATCAGTCTTGGTCGATTTGGATAGTTATGCTGAAGCATGGAATTCTGCGCATAAAAAGATGGTCATTATTGGTGTGCTTCAACCCAATGCAATCGAAAAAGAACTGATTGATACTTTAGCAAAAGATGAGAGCGTGCTGATTTTTACAGAAACAACTTCTAATATTCACTCCGCGCTAACCTTTCCCAGTATCGACAAAATCATCGCGCCCTTAAATGAAGCTGATTTTAAAGAGCTTCAACCTGAAATTCTTCTGACGTTTGGCGGCATGGTAATTTCAAAAAAAATAAAGGCATTTCTTCGGACACATTCGCCAGAACAGCATTGGCACGTAGGTGAGAACCCTGCTCTAGATACTTATTTTAAACTAAATAAAACCTTCAACTTATCTTCGAATGACTTTTTAAGAGAATTTCTTCCGAAGCTAAACACAAATAAAACCGATTACCGGACCAAGTGGGAATTGGTAAAAGAGAAAAGAAAGATTAAACATAAAGAATATATCGACAAGATCGACTTTTCAGATTTTAAGGCGTTTGACATTATTCTAAAAAATATCACTGATAAAATAGTTCTTCAACTTAGTAATAGCGCCACCATTCGGTACGCTCAACTTTTTGATATACCAGGGAATATTGAGGTTTTTTGTAATAGAGGAACCAGTGGAATAGATGGTAGCACGTCTACGGCGGTTGGTTGTTCCGTACAAAGGAAAGAGCAGACCTTGCTCATTACGGGCGATTTGAGTTTTTTCTATGACAGCAATGCGCTTTGGAACGATTACATACCTTCTCACTTTAGAATAATAGTTGTGAATAATCACGGCGGAGGCATCTTTAGAATTTTACCGGGCGATAAAAATTCAACCAATTTTGAAAACTATTTTGAAACTATTCATAATTTAAATTCTAAACATCTCTGTTCGATGTTTGATTTTGAATATTTTGAGGCCCTCGATGAACAGGAGTTATCTACTAACCTGAAGACATTTTTCAATCCATCAGAAAGACCACGATTGTTAGAAATCTTCACCCCAAGAAAAGAGAATGATAAAATCCTTTTAGAATATTTTGAACACCTTAAGTAAAGAAAGATATTAGTTCTTATCCATTTATGGTTAATAAGACATTATCGCTATCTTCGCAGAATGCAATTAGGATATTACAATTTATTAGAGATAGTCAGGGATACAGACCCAGGTTTGTTTTTGGAAGATGAAGACGGAAATGAAGTTTTACTTCCAAATAGATACGTACCAGAAACCTTTGATATCGGGGACGAAATTAAAGTGTTTGTCTACTTAGATAACGAAGAACGTATTGTCGCAACTACTGACGAACCCTATATTAAGCGTGAAGAATTTGCACTCTTGCGTTGTAATGAAGTCAATGATTTCGGCGCTTTTCTAGACTGGGGATTAGTTAAGGAACTTTTCTGTTCATTTCAAGAGCAAGCTTTTAAGATGAAGGTTGGCGGCTGGTATCTTGTTTATTGCTATTTGGATGAAAAGACCGAGCGCTTAGTTGCCTCAAGTAAAACCAATCAATTTTTGGATAATACCGAGCTTACGGTTGAGCCTTTCGAAGAAGTTGATCTCATTGTAAGTCACCCTTCAGAATTAGGGATGAACGTCATCATCAACAAAAAGCATCTTGGACTCATTTTTCAAGATGACTTATTTAAGGAATTAAGTGTAGGTGACCGTCTTAAGGGAATTATCAAGAAAATCCGTCCTGATAATAAGATTAACGTCACGCTTAGCAAAATGGGCTATAGAAGTATTGAGCCTAATGCTGATGCTATTATGGAAACACTCCAAAAAAACAATGGCGTCATTAAGCTAACGGACAAATCTAACCCAGAAGAAATTAAGGATCAGTTAGAAATGAGTAAAAAAAGCTTTAAGAAAGCTATTGGTACACTCTATAAGCAAAGACTCATCGACCTAAAAGATGATGGAATCTATCTAAAGGATTAACACTGCGTTTCTTTAATCTTCGACATTGCCATCTTCACCCATTCTATTGCTGAGCTAAGTTCAGAAAAACTTTCTCGATTGAATTGAAAAAAACGATTCTCTAAATCTACATTCTGTCTTGCTAATGTGCTATAATAAACAACGGCATATACATGTAAATTCGGCAGGGCTTTATGATACTTATGTGCATCAGTAAGCAAGAAGGAATAGGAGTTAACTCTATTTGCAATATATCCAAATTTTCGGTTAGCGAAATGCATGTCTATAATATTAATCACATCTTCATAATCATCAAATGAGAGATGAAGACCTTCGTTATATTCGGCAACAACATAACAATCAAAAATGTAAATTTTGCCAATGGAAATAGTATAGGTGGCAATTATCTTAGAATTGACCGGGGAATCAATTATGTTCATTGTGGGCTATTAATTATCGGTACAAATATAAATTTTATTAAGTTATACTAATTGATCAATTTAGATATTACTCTACCTTATTTGAGTATTTTTGTTTAAAATTGAAGTAAAATAGTACCAATGAGTGATTGGTTGAACGTCCAAGACTACAAAGACATAACTTACCGCAAGAAAAACGGAGTTGCCAGAATCGCATTTAACCGACCAGATGTCAGGAATGCATTTAGACCGCAGACAACATCAGAATTATTTGATGCGTTTAGCGATGCGAACGAAGATGTAAATATCGGTGTTGTTTTGCTTTCTGCTGAAGGACCTTCATCTAAAGATGGGGTGTATTCATTTTGTAGTGGGGGCGATCAAAAAGCTAGAGGACACCAAGGTTACGTAGGTCAGGATGGTTATCATAGACTTAATATTTTAGAGGTACAGAGGCTAATTAGATTTATGCCAAAAGTTGTAATCGCGGTAGTTCCTGGTTGGGCGGTTGGTGGTGGACATAGTTTACATGTTGTTTGCGACTTAACTTTGGCCAGTAAAGAGCACGCCATTTTTAAACAGACCGATGCCGATGTCACCAGTTTTGATGGCGGTTACGGTTCTGCATATCTTGCAAAAATGGTGGGGCAAAAAAGAGCCCGGGAGATTTTCTTTCTAGGACGCAATTATTCCGCTCAAGAAGCTTTTGATATGGGAATGGTAAATGCGGTGATACCACATGAAGAATTAGAGAGCACAGCTTATGAATGGGCTCAGGAAATATTAGCTAAATCACCAACTTCTATAAAGATGCTTAAATTTGCTATGAATCTTACTGACGATGGTATGGTAGGTCAACAAGTATTTGCTGGGGAGGCTACACGTCTGGCCTATATGACAGATGAAGCCAAAGAAGGACGAGATGCTTTCTTAGAAAAAAGAAAACCTAATTTTGAAAAAAAATGGATTCCCTAAAATTAAGATGACTAAATGAACAATTTTAAATCGTGGTTGTCAGCGATCCGTTTAAGAACACTTCCTTTATCTATCTCTGGGATTATTTTGGGGTCATGTTTCGCATATTATAATGGATACTTCAAGATTACAATTCTTTTGTTCGCTATACTAACTACAATTAGCTTACAGATTTTATCAAATTTATCCAATGATTATGGCGATGGCGTAAAAGGCACCGACGGTGAGAAAAGGGTAGGGCCAGCGAGAGCTATCCAAAGCGGAAAAATCACTCCAGATGATATGCTTAAGGCAATTAGGCTTAACATCATTGTAGTTATAATATTTACAACCATACTTCTATATTTTGCTTTTGGTGTAAAACATTTCATTTATGTCCTGTTTTTTTTTATCCTTGCCTGTGCTTCTATATATGCCGCGATGAATTATACCATCGGGGAGAAAGCTTACGGTTATAGGTCTTTAGGAGACTTTTTCGTGTTTATCTTTTTTGGCTTACTGAGCGTCATCGGTAGCTATTTTTTATATACCATGCAATTAGACCATCACGTGTTCTTGCCTGCAATTGCACTGGGTTTGCTTTGCGTTGGTGTTTTAAATTTGAATAATATGCGTGATATCGATTCAGATAAATTTTCTAATAAAATTACCGTGGCAGTTAGACTGGGAATTAAAAGCGCAAAGTCTTATCATTACTTGCTGATTGTTGGGACGATGATTATTACTCTGGCATTTGTGATTTTGTATTACTCTTCGATTTCTAATCTTTTGGTGCTACTGATTTTTGTACCTCTGATTTTTCATCTTATCAAAGTTAAAAAAGCAAAAAAACCTGAAGATTTTGATACACTCCTAAAACCTTTGGCGCTTTCTGCTTTTGCGTTTTCGCTGCTTTTAGGCATAGGGTACATCTTGTAGGTGAAGAAATTTAACATTGAATCTCATTCTTTCTTATCTTTAAAATTCATTTTCTAAATCATATTATATAATTATGGTTAGCATGAAAATTGAAATTTTCAAACTCAGACATATTATAAAGAAATATGCCTTAGTTTTTTGTAAATTATAATCAAAAAATATTTAAACATGAAGATTACGTTTTATGGACATGCCTCGTTGGGGATTGAGATTAACGGTATTCATATTGTGGTAGACCCATTTATTACTGGCAATGACAAGGCAGCAGATATTGATATAAATCAAATTAAAGCCGATTACATTTTAGTGACTCATGCCCATCAAGATCATGTTTTAGATGTTGAAGCCATTGCTAGAAATACTGATGCAATCATAGTTTCAAATTATGAGGTTGCGAATCATTATGATGCTAAAGGACTAGATGTACATCCTATGAACCATGGTGGGAGTTGGGATTTTGAGTTCGGGAATGTAAAATACGTCAACGCAATCCATACATCTTCCTTTGATGATGGTTCTTATGGCGGGCAACCAGGTGGTTTTGTAATTGAAGGTGAACACAAGAATATTTACATCGCCGGCGACACCGCTCTAACGTTTGATATGAAGCTTATCCCGCTATATACCGATATAGACTTAGCCATTTTGCCAATTGGTGATAATTTTACCATGGGAGTAGATGATGCCATTATAGCTAGTGATTTTATTGAATGCGATAAGATATTAGGCTATCATTATGATACCTTTGGGTATATCGAAATCGACAAGGACGAAGCAAAACGAAAATTCTTTGATAAAGGAAAAGATTTAATGCTTTTAGAAATTGGAGAAAGTATAGAAATATAAGTTTAATTAAAATCGAGCAATTATGAATGATAAGAAGATTCCAGGACAGGATAATAAGAAAAAAGGAATTAAGGAAAACGCGATAAACCAAAAGCAAAACCAATCCGATGGAAAGGAAATTAACGAACAGGTTAAGCAAAAACAGGAAAAGCACCAACCAAGGGACAACGCCTAATCCTTCAAAATAAATAAATCTAAAGCTGCAGAAAACTGCAGCTTTTTTTTATTATTAGGAGAAATCTATCGGGATATACCTTATTTTTACCAGCGATATTTAAAAAAACCACAAGATGGCAAAATCACACGACTCAAAGAAAAACGTTAAGAAAGAGGCTGCATTAACACCTAAAGAAAAAAAGGAAGCCAAAAGGATTAAGAAATCCAAAAAATAAGCAACTCAAAATTAGATAAATGGATATAAAGCTTGCTATACTAATAGACGGGGATAATATTCCATCGGCCTATGTTAAGGAGATGATGGAAGAAATTGCCAAGTATGGTAACCCAACCATAAAGAGAATCTACGGAGATTGGACCAATACAAAACTCAATAAATGGAAGCAGGTTTTGTTAGAAAACGCCATAACTCCAATCCAACAGTATGGCTATACAACGGGGAAGAATGCAACGGATTCGGCTATGATTATTGATGCCATGGATATCTTGTATTCTGAGAAGGTTAATGGTTTCTGTCTCGTTTCTAGCGATAGCGACTTTACCAGACTGGCAACTAGATTAAGGGAAGCCGGGATGCAGGTCTTTGGAATTGGCGAAAAGAAAACTCCTGATCCTTTTATCGCTGCATGCGATAAATTTATCTATCTCGAAATCTTGAAAAAGTCTACTACTGACGAACAGTCCAAGACGGTCAATACTGAAGCGGAAAACAAAGAAAACATTGATAAGATTACCCCAAGGGTAATTAATCTGATTTCATCTACTATTAGCGATGTTGCCGATGAGGATGGTTGGGCGTTCCTTGGTGATGTTGGAAACTTGCTCCAAAAAAAACAGCCTAATTTTGATTCTCGGAATTATGGTTTCCTCAAATTGACACTTCTTATAAAGTCCATCAAAAATTTTGAAATAGATCGCAGGGACAAAGCAAAAAGTCGCTACAAGTTGGTCTATGTAAGAATACGGGACGAATTCAACAAACAATAGAATCTCTTCAAATAATAAAATGACTGCGGAAGTTATTCCTTATTCACTCATTTTTAAAACTCCCAGCGGTACCTCTCGAGGAATACTTAAACATAAAGATACCTGGTTTATAAAAATCTTTGATGGCATTAAAACTGGTATCGGGGAATGCGGAATGTTCCGAGAGCTTTCTGTTGATGATAGACCGGATTACGAAAACAAACTAAAATGGACCTGCGAGAATATAAATCTTGGTCTAGAAGAACTTCGAAATAAATTAGCGGATTTTCCCAGTCTTGTTTTTGGGTTGGAAACTGCTTTTAAATCTCTTCAAAATACAAATATGTTTGAAATTTTTCCTTCGGCATTTACGGAGGGAAAAGCTTCAATCCCAATCAATGGTTTGGTTTGGATGGGAGAAAAACAATTTATGAAGCAACAAATAATCCAAAAAATCGAGACAGGATTTAAGTGCATCAAATTAAAGATTGGCGCATTAGATTTTGAGGAAGAAGTGCAATTGCTTAAATATATCAGAAAAGAATTCACCCAAAAAGAAATCGAATTACGGGTAGATGCAAATGGCGCTTTTAAAGGCGAAGAAGCTTTAGAGAAATTAAAAATACTTTCAACTTTTGATATTCACAGTATTGAACAGCCTATTAAAGTTGGTCAACTTGAGGAAATGGCGAATTTATGTGAAAAATCCCCGCTAGCGATTGCCTTAGATGAAGAGTTAATTGGAGTTTTCGAAACCAATGAAATGGAGGAGCTTTTGGCAATTATTCTTCCACAATATATCATCTTAAAACCTACCTTGATTGGTGGTTTCAAAAAGGGCGAAGATTGGATTGGCTTGGCTAATAAATATAATATTGGTTGGTGGATAACTTCAGCCTTAGAGAGTAATATAGGACTTAATGCCATTGCGCAGTTTACTTATTCTTTAGAAAGTAAAATGTATCAAGGTTTGGGGACAGGCGGCTTATTCAACAATAATTTTGAATCGCCTTTAGTTGTAAAAAATGGTAACTTGCACTACGAAAATGGAAACCATTGGAACTTTAATTTATAGACATGTTTATTAAACAGGCATTTAACTACAAACACGAATTCTGGCGCTATCTTGTTGGATCTCTAATAATATTTATAGCTGCGATTATTGGGCAACTACCTTTAACTGCGGTTATATTTATAAAGGCAATAAAAGATGGTGGAAGCTTAACTTCTATTGACGAAGAAGCTATCTACAGCATGTTAGAACCCAATTTGTTCTTGTTTTTGATGCTCTTGTCTTTTGTATTGGCGTTGGCGGCTCTGTTACTGGTGGTAAAATATCTACACAAACAACCGATAGTAAAAGTTTCTACGGTCCGTAAAAAGTTGGACTGGAAACGGATAATGTTCGCATTTTTTTTCTGGGGAATAATCTCTTCGGGAATGGTATTATTGGATGCCTTTTATATCTCTCCTGAGAATTATGAATTTAATCTAGAATGGCCAAGATTCGCAATTTTATTATTGATTGCAGTGGCATTAATCCCATTACAAACGAGCTTAGAAGAATATTTGTTTAGAGGATATTTAATGCAAGGTTTTGGGACTTTGGCCAAAAATAAATGGTTTCCGTTGGTGTTGACTTCCTTGATATTCGGCTTGCTGCATCTTGCCAATCCAGAAATCGGGAAACTCGGTTACAGTCTTCTTATCTATTATATAGGTACTGGCGTTTTCTTGGGAGTTCTTACCCTTATGGACGAAGGACTTGAGCTGGCGCTAGGCTTTCATGCTGCAAACAATCTTTTTACTGCATTGTTGGTAACTTCAGATTGGACGGCCTTCCAGACGCATTCTATCTTTAAGGATATTTCTGAACCAGAATTGGCTTTTATGGATATGATTCTGCCAGTATTCATCATCTTTCCTTTTTTGCTGTTCATTTTTAGTAAAGTTTATAAATGGAATGATTGGAAAGAAAAACTCACTGGTAAAATTGAAGGCCCAGTAGTTGAAGATTATAAAGTTCTAGACTAGATAATTAGTTTTTAGAATCGGAGCTTCTTATCAGTTTTTTTATGATTACGACTTGTCCTAAATGATAGTGCAGGTGTTCGATAATTCCGTGAAGGTTTCTATAGATTGACCCATATTTTCCTTCGGAAAAATCTTCAAGCAATTTAGCTTCTGGTAATTTTTCAACCAGAATTGCCAATTCTTCAGCATTAGCAAAAATCCCTTTTAAAAAGTTATCCCAAGCTGCTTGTGAATCAAAATTCGGATGGTCAAAACTGAATTTATCCTTGGCCGTTAAAGGCTCGCCATTTAAAACACCCTTTGCGGCAATCACATAATAATCCATATGATAGACTAGTTTTGCGATAGTATTCAAGAAATGATATGAAGTTGTTGCCTCTTTGTAGGTGATATCAGAAACGTGCTGCTTTAAACTAGAAGAGGTCCAGTTATCACCTAAATAAACATCCCGTAGTAATTTTGCGGTGTGCTCAGAAATAGTCATAAAACAAAAACTAATTAATTTTCAAGTTGAAAAATCGATAGCTGCTCTTCAGTTATTTTGCGCTTAAAAGGATTGATGCTTTATTGAAATCTGAAGCTGCATTGATCACATTCCTAAATTCTTCATATCGTTCTATATCGTATTCCATATCCTTGTAAAACTCTTCAATAGTAACGACGAGCTTATCATCCTTCAATTCGTAATCAGATTCAAATTTGGCAACTTTCTGGCCAGTTTCATCTTTATAGCTCTTATCGATTTTTAAGGATTTTAAACCTTCAACGTTATAACCTTTTGGGATGTTAATCGTAATACTGTAATTGTATTTATTTGGATATTGCATCTCTATCGGATTGATTCTTTGGGTCTCCTGATAAAGTTCGCTCTGGGTACCGATAACTTTCCCTATTTGAAAAATGTAACTTCCACCCGCATCTTCTAAAAGTGTTGCAGATTGTATGGTAGAGTTTACGATAAACGGTTCGTTATAGTTGGTTTGATTGATTTCTGTATTCTTTACTTCGTATTCGGTAATATTTTTATCTTCAATCCCGGAACCGGTAAGATAATCTTTAAATTCAGCCAGGTTCTGACCCGCAGAGTAGGCGAGTACCGCTCTATTTGTGTTTGCCCAATTTCCGTAATATTCTTGCTTTTCTTCAACCTTAACAAATTCCCAATCGTCGTTAAAACTTATGTTCATATCACGTTTTATACGACTAAAATCTTCGTCAGCTTGTTCTATTTTTTGAAAATAATGGCTGAAATCATCTTTAATATAGAGACCGTAATTACCTAGAATATTAAAAGGAGCTTCGCCAACCCGATTCTCTAAACGATTAGGCGCGATATACTTTTTCTCACTTGGTAGATAAATCAGAAAATCGCGCAACATATTTGGAATAAAAAATTCTGGGTCGAACTTAAGTTGAAATCTATTAGCCGTAACCACTATTTCAGATTTAAGATTCATGGCTTTAAGATAATTGGCATAGACTTTCATAATACCAAATTCGCTCGCGGTTCTACTTTCTAATATATAGGTTAAATCCGTAAGATCATCATTCCTATTCTTAATGATTGAGAAGTTCGATTTCACAAAATTGTCGACCAAGCTCGCTTTTTCAAAATCACTTAAGTTTTCCTTTCCTTCATTAATTAGAGCGATATCGCTGTTAACCTTTTCTGGTACAGTACTTGGAAAAATCTGGCGTCCGATATTATTAGAAACATTCATCCAAAACATTTCCTGAGTAACTTCTTGGTCTTCAGGAAAACATTGATACATCACTTCAATTTTGTTAGCTAAAGGGGTTGCATATTCTTCGTCCATCATCGCAGGAATATCTTCCAAAATCAATTGCTTCGCGCTGTCTCCGTCTATAGAAATTTCCTTGAATTCTACATCGGTCCTATAAGCTTTTAGGTTGCTGTTCAACTTGCCGGTAATGAACAAAAACTCAGCGTGTTTTATTGGATAGTTAGCCTGAATTGCCTCCGAGCCGTACATATCGTATTCCTTCTCTACGGTATAGAGAACTTCGATTTCAGAATTTTTTTCTACTCCTTCAATCGCGAATATTTTAAAATCCCCGTATTCATCAACATTCTTTACCTCCTTAATATTATCTTGATTTAGCAAGGTCACTTTTCCTTGAGGATTAATGGTACGAGCTTTTACATCGATTAGTTGCTTTACCTCATACATGGGGATATAAACTGTGTTGTGCTTGCCGATACCGACATCGTCGTTCACTCTCGTTATGGTGTGGTCTGTTTCATATCGCTTAGGTTCTGGCGACATAATATTAGATGCATATTCTACGATGTGTTTTTTAAGAATACCGATGGATGATTCTTTTAATTCTTCATCGCTCAGTTGGTGCAACTTCGGGTTTTCTTCCCAGTCGTAGGTGCGATATTGCTGTGCAAAAACTTGGCTACCACTGGCTAATAATAAAAATGCAATAAAAAAATTCTTCATTATATTTTTTCTAAAATTATACTCTTGTTGTAAGCTTTTAATAGGCTTTTTATAAAATCGTTCCAATTATCAAAGTCTTGTTTTTCGATACTTAAGGTATTGATGACCAATAATTTATTCTGAATGATTTTATTTCCCTCTTGCTTGTACGAAATATTAAAGTTGAAATCTGGATTGTCAAAAGTCAAGGTTTCTGGAAGGTCACTTACTTTATAACCTTCCGGGATATTGAAAGTTGTTTCGAACTCCTTCTTGAACTTATGGTCTATCTTCTTACTATATTTTCTGGTCTTAATATTTATGTTACTATTAGATAAAGTCTTATCAATGTTAAGGTTTAGGTAGACTTTATCGCCAATTTTCCTTGAATAATTATTGATATTAAGATCGTATTTAATTTCTAGATCATTCAATTTATGATTCAAACTACCAATAGAAATATTGGAATAATTGGTCTTGTTATTTCCTATTGCTAGGGTAGTGTTTAAATATTCTTCATCAGATTTATCTGCTTTACGATACTTGTAACCCGAAACAAATTCAACTTTATCATATCCTGTGAAAACCCGTTTTTCTTTTACGGTTAGGGCATCGTCATCCAAATTCATTTCTGTAAAAACTTTGGTGACGCTCTCGTCTGTAGTCGCAACTGGCACTTTTATAACCTTGTAATTGTCTTTGTCAATTCCTAACAAGGCCTCTTTAGTTTGAATAAAGGCACTTGGCATCCCAAACGGAACATAACTATCTGTGGCATCTAGAAAAATTGTATCATTCTCTATCACCGCGGTAGCGATCATATGATTATCTACCATCGGGGTAGGAACTTCTAAATATGAATATTGTCTATCTCTAGTGCCTATCCAAGTTCTGTAGGTTTCAATCCCAACTTGGTTCAACATTTCATATAAAAGATTAGCCATGTCCTTACAATCTCCATATCGTTTATCGCACACACTCGCGGCTCCACGTGGTACAAAGCCTCCCAAACCGTCTTCAAAGGCGACGTAGGTAATATTATCTTGTACCCAATTGAAAATCGCTTTGGCTTTATCTCTTTTTGTGGTAGCGTTTTTCGTAATGTCCAAAGCTAGATTATGGACATTTTCTAAAGCAGTTTCATCAATTTGGTCAACTAAAGAGTTATACCATTTATACAGATCAGCAACGTCATTTAAGACATTAACTGTTTTGCCGTCTTCTTTGTAATTCTTTATGTAAACAATAATATGAGGAAGGTAATAAAGAGCCGATTCGCTATTTTCTTCACCTTCAAAACCTTCAATATTTTTGGCAGTCCAGGTGTAAATATTCTTGTCGGTAAGTTCTTCTTTCTTAAAATCCAAGTCGATTTCAGACGTATTAAAGTCGATATAACCAATGTTGACGTTCTTAGGAAATTCAATCGCAAGCTGAGCACTTTTTGTAGGGACAAATGAACCAAAGCGAAACATTCCCAGAAAATGAGGATCCTTAATAAGTTCTGTATAGCTTAAATTGGTTATTGCACCTTTTGTAACCGCCGGGAAGGTAAAGTTCTTCGATTCTTGGTCACTGTAAAAAATACCATTATCGAACTCACGCTTAGTTTCAATATAGTCTACATCTATCTTTCTGCCAGTGCTCGGTATGGTTGTGTAAGCTTCAATATTTTCTATGGAGCTAAAGCTATCAAATTGCATTCTTTCGTTTGCAAAAAATAGTTTTTTAGAAGTGAGATATTCTGCCTGTTCAGACACATTTTTTGCAATGTTGAACTCGTTACCAGTAAGGCCAACTTTTATGTATTCATGACGTTTGAGATAGATAAAATCTTCATCTTGAAAATTTTGGGCAAAGATTGTATAAGGTAGGATAAACAGAACAACTAATAACTTCTTCATAGATCAGGGCTTTGGAGTAAATGGCAATTATTTGTCGATATAAATTTATAACTTCGACAAGTTAAAAATAGTATATTTAAATTATATCCAACATTGTACCAATGACACCGAGTTTTGATAAAATTCATTTAAAGTTTAAGTTGAACGGCTTTCATTATGATACCGAACAATTAAAAGATGCCGCATATAGCTTTGTAAAAGAAGGAGACCCATACGAAAAAAGTATCGGTGATTTTCTTTTGGATTGGATGGATAGCAACGAAACCATAAAACTTTATACTTCTGGATCTACTGGTCCTAAAAAAGCCATACAAATTAGCAAGCTATCCATGGTTAATTCTGCCATTGCTACTGGAGACCATTTTAAAATAACTCCTGGGGATACCGCGCTTCTGTGTTTGCCGGTCGATTATATAGCCGGAAAAATGATGCTAGTTAGAGCAATGATCCTAGGTTTAGAAATTGAAATTATTGAGCCGGAAGCACTTGTAGTTTTTGACTATGAAAAAAAATACGATTTCTGTGCGATGGTACCGTTACAATTAAGGAAATCCCAAGACAGAATACAGAATATAAAGACTTTGATCGTAGGTGGAGCTTCCATAACCTCAGATGTGAAGAAGGCGGTTCAAAATTTAGAAACCTGCATTTTTGAAACCTATGGAATGACCGAGACCGTAAGCCACATCGCGGTGAAACAGATAAATGGCGAAGCAAAATCTAAATATTTTACTCTCCTTCCGGGGATTACGATTTCCCAAGACGATAGGAATTGTTTGGTGATTGATGCGCCAGACCTACGAGATGAAAAAATCATAACCAATGATATTGTCGAGATACATTCGCCAACGGAATTTCAGATTGTTGGAAGGTTCGATAACATGATAAATTCTGGGGGAGTAAATCTTTTTCCAGAGCAAATCGAATCAAAACTTCAAAAGAGAATTGACCAACGCTTCATTATCTCTTCGCTTGAAGATGAAGAATTAGGCGATAAATTGATTCTTGTGGTAGAAGGTAAACCAGGTTGTATCGATGAATCTGTTTTCGAAAAGCTAAGCAAATTTGAAACTCCTCGTGAAATATTTTACGTCGACAAATTTGTAGAGACAAAATCCAGAAAAATTCAGCGAGCCCAAACCCTCGCTAAGATTTAATACTTCAAATTGTAATAGATTCCAAAAACCCTTATAGATGAAAAGAATTTTATTAATACTCTGCATTTTCAATTTTCAACTTCACGCACAGCAAATACTGTCTGAAAAAGAACAAGCCAGGGTGGTGGACGAAGTTTTGGCAGACCGTTTTAATAATCTTTTGCCGCAGTTAATGGACAAGGCCGATATTGATATGTGGATATTGATTTCTAGGGAATATAACGAAGACCCAGTTCTCAAAACTATGTTGCCGGCTACTTGGTTAAATGCAAGAAGAAGAACTATTATTATGTTTTACCGTGACAAGAAAAATGATACCATCGAAAAGTTGGCGGTGGCAAGATATAATTTTGGTGAGAATATTATTTCGGCTTGGGATAAAGATAAGGAACCAAATCAATGGAAACGATTGGTGCAATTGATTGAAGAGAGAAATCCGCAAAAAATCGGGCTCAATTATTCAACTCATTTTAATATTTCCGATGGACTTGACAAAACTGATTATGATGAATTTCTAGAAGTTCTGCCAAAGAAATACCAAAATAAAGTTGTCTCTGCCGAGGAGCTGGCGGTTTCTTGGATAGAAACCCGCACGCCAAGAGAAATGGTAATTTACGATCAATTGGTCGATATTACTCACGATATAATATCTGAAGCTTTTTCTGAAGATGTTATTACCGCTGGGATTACTACAACTGCTGAAGTAGAGTGGTGGATGAGGCAAAAAGTGACTGATTTAGGTCTAAATACATGGTTTCATCCTACGGTAGACATTCAGCGGAACGAAGAACAATTAGAGGGACATCTTTATTCCTTTTCGGACCGCCCAGGCGATATGATAATTCTCCCGGGGGATTTGTTGCATTGTGATTTCGGAATAACCTATATGAGGTTGAATACCGATTGCCAAGAATTGGCCTATGTGTTAAAGCCAAACGAATTAGAAGCACCAAAATTTTTAGTTGAAGCTTTGAATAAAGGAAATAGGCTTCAAGATATTCTGACCTCAAATTTTAAAAATGGTCTATCAGGAAATACAATACTATCTAGTGCTTTAGAGCAAGCAAAATCTGAAGGATTAAAGCCTTCAATTTATACTCATCCGCTGGGAAGTTACGGTCATTCTTCTGGGCCGACCATCGGAATGTGGGATGCACAGGGTGGAGTAGAAGGAGCCGGGGATTATAAATTATTTCCTAATACAGTTTATGCAATCGAATTAAACACCACAGTGTTTATTGAGGAATGGAATCGGGATATTCGGGTAATGCTAGAAGAAGCCGGTTTTTTTCGAGAAGATGGATTTAGATACGTTAATGGCAGGCAGACCAATTTAATGACTATTCCTAGAGTTAAAAAGCAACTAGGAAATTAAGGCTTTATAATTTTCAAATTTTGCAACCCTATAGAAGACTATTGAAGCGATAAGACCGATAATAGAAAAAACACCTAAGAAGGCAAACACCATTTGGTGCCCAACAATCCCTGGGTTTTCATCTAAAAAATATCCCATTATAGGGCCAACAAATATGTCGGGGGTGTAACCGACCAACGAAATAACTCCCACTGCAGTCCCTGTTAGGGCGAGTGGAATATTTCCTTCTTTCAAAACAGCAAAATATAGCACCCGTGCAGCATAAACGCCGATTCCCATTAAAATAACGCTAAGAAAAAAAAGTATTATTTCACCATTAATTATAAATCCAGAAGTAAACACCGCACTGCTTAAAATTGAAATAATAAATCCGATAATAATCCACAGAGATGCTTTACTGCGATCAGCTAAAAAACCAATACTTATCCCGACGACAGGCCTTAAAAAAAGCATGAGTGTTCCGATGTTCGCGGATTCTATTTCATTAAATCCCATTACTTTATTGGCATATAAAGATATATCATCCGTAAGCTTATAACCCACATAGGCACTCATGATTATGACCATTAAAAGCCAAACGCTTCGAATCTTTATGACCGTTTTGAAACCTGCAAGGGTAATTAGGCTTTTATCATATTCTTTAAAATTTGAGGATTTGAGTTCTTTAAGAAAAAGAAAAACAATTATGCCGATTAGGATCACCAGGGTAGAAGTGATTATAATGACGTATCTAAATGCTTGGGTGCGTTCTTCAAGATCAGATTCGGCTAAATCGCTATTTGTAAAAAGCGAAAAAATAAAAACGCCAATAACCCCAAAAGTAGCAGCAACAATGCCTCTACCACCATCCAAAAAACCAAATGCTTTTCCTTGCATCGTTTCGCCTCCCCAAATTCTAGTGGCCTTTATCATAGCTGACCAAAACAGGAATATAGTAGTGAACCCCCAGTATCCAAACAATATTTTAAGAGAATTACCAACAGGAAAAGTTGCCATATAAAATCCTCCCAGACCAGTGAGTATAAGTGCTAGGGACATTAAATTTTTAGGATGAAATTTATCTGCTAGGGCTCCACCAAATAAATAAGAAATCATGGCAACTACTCCGTATACCGAGAAACAAATTCCCAGTTCAAAGTTATCTATATTAAAAACATTTAGGAAAGTTGGTCTAAAAATCCTTGCCAGTACAAACGGTAAGATAAAAACCGCTTCGCCCGCTAAGATTAATATAAGAATGAGATAGAGAGGTTGCTCAGTTTTTGCTTTTAGCATAGATTATATCTGAAAGTTAAACTTGCAAAATTCCCATATTGAATTTCTTTTTAATCGGTGAATGGTCTGCTGCCTCAATTCCCATACTAATCCAAGTTCTGGTATCCAAAGGATCTATTATTGCATCTGTCCACAATCTCGAAGCCGCATAATATGGCGAAACTTGTTCATCATATCTCTGCTTAATTTTGTTGAACATTTCTTCTTCTTTTTCTGGAGTAATTGTTTCTCCTTTTTTCTTTAATGAAGCAGTTTCAATTTGAAGCAATACCTTTGCTGCGCTATTGCCGCTCATAACTGCAAGTTCTGCGCTTGGCCATGCAACAATCAATCTCGGGTCATAAGCTTTTCCGCACATCGCATAATTGCCAGCACCATAACTATTCCCGATAATAATCGTGAATTTCGGCACTACGCTGTTAGAAACCGCGTTCACCATCTTTGCGCCATCCTTTATAATTCCGGAGTGCTCGCTCTTGCTTCCCACCATAAAACCGGTAACATCTTGTATAAACACCAACGGAATTTTCTTTTGATTGCAATTCGCTATAAAACGGGTGGCCTTATCAGCTGAGTCATTATATATAACTCCGCCAAATTGCATTTCACCCTGTTTAGTTTTAACTAATTTTCTTTGGTTCGCCACAATGCCAACGGCCCAACCTTCAATCCGTGCATAGGCGGTGATAATGGTTTTACCGTATCCTTCTTTGTATTCATCAAATTCTGAATTATCGACCAAGCGTTTTATAATTTCCTTCATATCATATTGCTCGCTTCTTGTCCGGGGTAAAATCCCAAACATATCATCAGGATTACCTGCAGGTTTTTCAGATTTAATTCTATTAAAACCAGCTTTGTCGTAATCCCCAATCTTCCCTACAATAGACTTAATCCTATCCAGTGCATCTTTATCGTCTTTCGCCTTATAATCAGTTACCCCAGAAATTTCGCAATGTGTCGTCGCTCCACCTAGAGTTTCATTATCGATAGACTCACCAATTGCTGCTTTTACCAAATAGCTTCCTGCCAAAAAAATGCTTCCGGTTTTATCGACTATTAAAGCTTCATCGCTCATAATAGGTAAATAGGCACCTCCCGCAACACAACTTCCCATTACGGCGGCTATCTGGGTAATACCCATACTGCTCATTATGGCGTTATTCCTAAAAATTCTACCAAAATGTTCCTTGTCCGGAAAGATTTCATCCTGAAGAGGCAGAAAAACTCCTGCACTATCTACCAGATAAATTATAGGCAGTTTGTTTTCCATCGAAATCTCTTGGGCCCGTAAATTTTTCTTGGCAGTAATAGGAAACCATGCACCTGCTTTAACCGTGGCATCATTGGCCACCACGATACATTGCTTTCCAGAAACGTAGCCGATTTTCACGATAACTCCAGCAGAAGGACAGCCGCCCTGTTCTTCGTACATTCCATCTCCAGCAAATGCACCGATTTCTATGGATTTCTTAGATGAATCCAAAAGATAGTTCACCCGCTCCCTTGCGGTCATTTTTCCTTTTGCGTGATGTTTGTCGATACTTTTTTGACCTCCGCCTAATTTAACTTTAGACAATTTTTGTCTTAAATCAGAGAGGAGTAATTTATTATGATCTTCGTTTTTATTGAAGTTGATATCCATTTACATGTGTTTGCAGCTAAATTACAAAAGTCTAATCGGTCTTTAAAAAGGAAGTCTTTAATAAAATCCTTAAAAGGAAGTTAATTTATATTACATGGAAGTATTTACCTTGGAATATAAATTTATTTAGTGTATTTTTACATCAAATAAGAAAACATACGCATGAAGAATATAATAGCATTCGCCGGAAGCAATAGTTCGGTATCCATAAATAAAAAGTTGGTAACCTACGCAAGCGGGTTGTTAGAAGAGGTTAAAGTAGACATATTGGACTTAAATAATTTCGATTTACCTTTATATGGTATCGATTTAGAAAAAGAGAAAGGCATTCATGCTGAAGCAAAACGATTCAAATCACTAATTGACGAAAGTGATGGTATAATGCTTTCCCTCGCAGAACATAACGGAGCTTATTCTACGGTTTTTAAAAATCTATTTGATTGGTTATCGAGGATTGAAAAAGAAGTTTTCTCAAATAAACCAATGCTGCTGATGGCTGCCTCACCAGGTCCTAGAGGAGGTGCGTCAGTCCTGCAAATTGCAATGGATAGATTCCCGAGAATGGGAGCCAAGATAGTAGACAGTTTTTCACTTCCGTCTTTTCCCGAGAACTTTAGAGATGGAGAAATCGTCAACAAAGAGCTTAATAACGAATTAAAAGAAAAAGTACAAACCTTTAAAAACACCATATAATATGGAAATTGAACATACAAAAAGCGCATCTGGCGGGAAATTTTTCTCGAATGATAACGGAGAAGAAATCGCCGAAATGACCTATAAGAATAGGGATGAAATCGTGATGGTTATCGATCACACTTTTGTAAACGAAAAACATCGTAAAGAAGGACTTGGTGGCAAGTTGGTAAAAGAAGCTGTTGATTATGCCAGGGAGAATAATAAAAAGATAATCCCTCAGTGTCCGTTTGCTAGAGAAGTATTCAAAGAAAATTCATCATATTCTGATGTACTAAAATAAATACTATGGGCGACTTGGCCAAGGATATAAATTCAACTTTTAAAAATGAAAAGATTAAGGCATTACTAAATATTTTATATACCGCAAATTGGATTATGAACTACCAAATAGAATTTTTTAAGCCATTTGGTATTTCGCCTCAGCAGTTTAATATCCTCAGGATTTTAAATGGAGCCAATAAACCATTAAAAGTTCAGACCATAAAGTCAAGAATGATAGAAAAGTCGCCTAACGCAACCCGTCTGATGGACAAATTGTGCGCAAAAAATTTAATTGAAAGAATTGATTGTCCTACGGACCGTCGGGTCGTCAATGTAAAGATTACTAAACAAGGAATAAAGCTTTTGGATTCCATCAGTATTGATTTCGACAATAGTTTGACCAAAAATCTTTCGGAAGCTGAAGCACAGAATTTGAGTGATTTATTAGATAAAATGAGAGATTAAAAAATAAAGATTAAAAATTACCAATTATGGAAACTATAAACAAAAACATGCAAGTTTACCGTGCCGCGGACAGAGGGTTTGCCAATCACGGTTGGTTACAGGCAGCACATTCTTTTAGTTTTGCCAATTATTATGATCCTAAAAAAATGCAGTTCGGGGCATTAAGAGTCTTAAATGACGATATAGTAGGTCCAGGAATGGGTTTTGGCACTCATCCGCACGAGAATATGGAAATAATTACCATACCGCTAGAGGGTGCTCTAAAGCATCGTGACTCTATGCATAACGAGTGGCAACCAATTAATGTAGGCGAAGTTCAGATCATGTCTGCCGGAACTGGTGTACAGCATTCAGAAATGAATGGTTCCCCTACAGAAAAACTTCGCCTTTTTCAAATTTGGATAATTCCAAACAAACAAAATGTTGAACCGAGATACGGACAGAAAAAGTTTGATGTCGCTAAAAGGAAAGACAACCTTCAAGTTTTGGTTTCTTCTATTGACAATCCGGTTGATGGAAGTTTAACCATTCATCAAGATGCACAGATTTCTAGAATAGATTTGGAGAAGGATAAAGAATTCACCTATAATATTAAGAGCCAAAATCATGGTGTTTATATGTTGAATATTACAGGTGAAGTCTTAACCGATTCAGTAACATTAGAGAAAAGGGATGCAATTGGTATCTCACAGATTGAAAAATTCAACATAAAAGCAAATGAAGATTCTTCTGTTCTTTTTATAGAAGTGCCACTTCCATAAGATTGTACGGATAAGATTAAATTAAGCACCTTCTAAAGGTGCTTTTTTTGGTTAAAAAAACGATATTTGTGATTCTCTAACTTTCAAATCACTAATTATGTCGATGAATAAAAATACAGTGCTGGCGTGGGCTACCACCATAATGATAATGGTCGGACTTGGACTTATTGCACTTGGTGCATTTAGGTACAATGAAGTGGCCGGCTGGGGTTTTGCGGCAGTAGGTATTGGGTTTTTTGCAATTGCTTGGGTCTTTAACGCATTAAAAGGCCGAGTTTAACTGTTAGAATAAGAAAATTTACAGAATATAAATTGAAGTTATATGAGTGATGATAAGAAGGTAATCTTTTCAATGACCGGAGTAACAAAAACCTATCAAGGTGCGAATACTCCAGTTTTAAAAAATATTTATTTGAGCTTTTTCTACGGAGCCAAGATTGGAATATTGGGTCTAAACGGTTCGGGAAAATCTACTTTGTTGAAAATTATTGCAGGAGCCGACACAAACTATCGCGGGGATGTTGTTTTTGCTCCAGGATATTCTGTAGGATATCTAGAACAAGAGCCAAAATTAGATGAAGATAAAACGGTGATTGAAATTGTCCGCGAAGGTGCTGCAGAAACAGTAGCAATTCTGGATGAATATAATAAGATCAACGATATGTTTGGATTGGAAGAAGTTTATTCTAATCCTGACAAAATGGAAAAGTTGATGAACCGTCAAGCAGAGCTTCAAGATAAAATTGATGCATCTAACGCTTGGGAGTTAGATACTAAGTTAGAAATAGCAATGGATGCCTTAAGAACTCCAGAAGGGGATAGGCCAATCAAAAATTTATCTGGTGGTGAAAGAAGAAGAGTTGCTCTTTGTAGATTATTATTACAAGAGCCAGATGTGTTATTATTAGATGAGCCCACCAACCATTTAGATGCAGAATCCGTACATTGGTTAGAACATCATTTAGCTCAATATAAAGGAACTGTTATCGCAGTAACTCACGATAGGTACTTTCTAGATAATGTCGCTGGTTGGATTTTAGAATTAGATAGAGGTGAAGGCATTCCGTGGAAAGGAAACTATTCCTCTTGGTTAGAGCAGAAATCCAAAAGAATGGCTCAAGAACAGAAACAAGCCAGCAAGCGCCAGAAAACTTTAGAACGAGAATTAGAATGGGTACGAATGGCGCCAAAAGGAAGACAGGCCAAACAAAAAGCACGTCTTAATAATTACGATAAATTAATTAGTCAAGACCAAAAACAACTTGACGAGAAGCTAGAGATTTACATACCTAATGGACCACGTCTTGGAACCAATGTAATAGAAGCCACCAATGTTGCTAAAGGATATGGTGAAAAACTGCTGTATGACAATTTACAATTTAAACTTCCTCAAGCTGGTATAGTTGGTATCATCGGACCAAACGGAGCCGGTAAAACCACCATCTTTAGGATGATAATGGGCGAGGAACAACCAGACAAGGGAGAATTTGTAGTTGGGGAAACAGCCAAGATTGCTTATGTAGATCAAGCGCATTCTAATATAGATATAGAAAAAACGATTTGGCAAAACTTTAGTGATGAACAAGAACTCATCATGATGGGCGGTCGTCAGGTTAATTCTAGAGCCTATTTAAGCAGATTTAATTTCTCTGGAAGCGAACAAAATAAGAAAGTAAAAATGTTATCTGGTGGAGAAAGAAACAGATTGCATTTGGCCATGACCTTGAAAGAGGAAGGTAACGTACTTCTTCTCGATGAGCCAACCAATGATTTGGATATTAACACGCTTCGAGCGTTAGAGGAAGGATTAGAAAATTTTGCTGGCTGCGCCGTTGTTATTTCTCACGACAGATGGTTTTTAGACAGAGTCTGTACCCATATATTAGCATTTGAAGGCAACTCGGAAGTTTACTTCTTTGAAGGTAGTTTTAGTGATTACGAAGAAAATAAGAAGAAAAGACTTGGTGGGGATTTAATGCCGAAACGAATCAAATATAGAAAGCTGGTACGGTAGGCGAAATAATTATTTATTATCATATAGATGTCCATCGGTAAAATCCTTATAGGAATTTTCTACCTCTAATCTATGGTCATTTGTTTCGGTTAATCTTCTGTTTTCGGCTTTTAATTTGTACATTTTTAGAATAGCACCGACTATTAAAAATGCAAAGATTACCGTTATTATAAGAAGAACAACAGTAAGGCTAGTAGTACTAACCAGGAACTGAAATAGTAATAAAATTGCATACATAATCAGGTAATTTAATAGTATTCTATAAGCTAATATACGTTTTTTTAGTATCGGCCAACTATTTAGTAATTAATTTGTTGCAAATACTTATCAACACTTCATCGATAATAACTGTATTTTAAACGATTAGCCTTATACTGAATCCGGATACCAATCCAGCAGCTTTACTTCAATCTTTTTGTTCCCGCTCTCAACTAATTGTTTAAAGTTTTCAACATCGCTTCCCCGATGATGGTATGGATAAACGACTTTAGGTTTAAAATCCAACACGGCATCTGCTGCACTTTTTACAGTCATTGTATATGGCAGATTCATACAGACAAAAGCGATATCAATATTTTTAAGTTTTCTCATTTCTGGAATATCTTCGGTGTCTCCCGAAATATAGATTCTCTTTTTATTCAAGGTTAATAAATATCCATTACCTCTGCCTTTTTCATGATATTTTAAAGCTTCTGGTCTTAAATTGTACATCGCAATGCCTTCAATATCCAATGCCATCTTAGACGTTTTAAAACCTTGACTTATTCCATTGAAGACTAAAACAAAATTCTTTAATAGCTCGGGTGGTAATTTTTTTTTGACTGCATCCGGACCAATCAATACGGTTCTTTCACCAATTACGTCCTTAATAGTTTGGAAATCAAAATGGTCACCATGAATATCCGTTACTAAGATAAAATCTGGCTCTCTTAGGCCTTCAAAAGCAGATTTTCCTCCAACAGGGTCTACATAAATAACATTATTCATTGCCTCTAAAACCAAGGTTGCATGATTAATGGGAGTGATAAGGATTTCATCCTTTTTCGGCAAAGTTGCCATTGGTTTCTTAATTGTCAAGCTATCTGGCCTACTAAGAATGGGCTTTTTTGAAGTAGCCTTCGGGACTATAACAGTTGGGCTCACCGAATCTATTTCTATAGTCGAAATAGAATCAATTTCTATTATCGATTCTATCTCCTCCTCATTAGGAATTGTTTTCTTTTTGTTATCCACGCAATTCCACAAAAATGTGAATATCAAAATTGAAAGAATGAATTTTCTCATAGCATTAAGTTTTGTTCAACATAAAGATACCTACATAATTTTGAAATTATAATTGTAACAAAAACATATCTTCTACTACCAATATTTTAAGGTGTTTAAATTTCGCATAACCTTTTTTTTGACGAAATTGCTTACCTAAACAATTGTTCAACTTTAAAAATTCTACATACAATGGCTGATGATTTTGATTTATTGGAAACCAATAGCAATGAAAAGCAAGATAAGGTGGACGTCAACTGGGGAAAAGCCATTGATACCATGAAATCTAAACTAGCCCAGGAAGAAGATCCTGAGTCTAGACAAAAGATTTTAAATGCCACTTTAGATGATGTTGTACATATGGCAGAAAAAGACCGTACCACGCTTTTAGATGCTATTAAGGACCTTACAGATTATCAAGATGAAGTTGGTATAATCTTCGAAAAGTTTTCTTCGCTTAATGCAGAGGAACAAAAAATCATAGACGACGCCATCCGTCGCTTAGAAAAAGCAAAATCAGAACTGGCCGAATCAGAGAGCCAGCCAGACACTTGGTGGAATAACCTTTGGGGAAGAAAAAGCAAGATTAAAAAAGCTCAAGACGAACTCAAAGAAGCGCAAAAAGATAGAGACGCCGCAGACAATAGGGCAAAAGCATTGTTTCAAAAACGAATTGAAAGTGCAGATGTACAAACGCTCTTAAGTGAGCTTTCTTTTAAAAGTCAAGCTGCGGTAACCCGATTAAAAAATCGAGAAGTCGAGATTAAGGAAGTAGAAGACAAATTGCAGGACGCAATCGTGGAAGCTACTAAAAATCACGTTCGCTCATTAGAAAAGAAAAAAGAAGTAGAAGCTCAGTTAGATGAAAAATATGCTCAGCTAAAACACGCTAGACAAGGTTTGGAAGAAATTGTAGATAAACAATCATCCGAATATGCCCAAGCAATTGGTAAGGTAACCACCTTAGAGCAAAAGATTGAAGAATTAGAAGGTCTTAAGAATGCCTATACTACATTGGCGGCTAGCAAGGACAGTTTTGTTCATAAGCACAACTTAACCATAAAGGTATTGACATCGTTACGTAGCAACTTGCAAACGCATAGAGCTAAATTAAAGTCAGATACCGAAGAGCGACTAAAATATTACGACGGATATGTGGTGGCTTTAAAAGCTAGGACCGATCAAGAATTTGCTGCGATATTAGAGCACTTGGGAGTTAAGACCGACGAGCATATTGGCGAAACTTTGGCGTCAATGCATACCGCGAGCGCTAAGGCTAGACAGGATATGATGGACAACATTCCGATTCACGAAAAAGTTATGCAAGGCGTTTATAGTAGCTATGCCGAGGCGTTGCAAGAAATCCGCGCCAAGGATGTTGACATTCAAAAGAACTTTGCTGAGCGATATGGTATCGATATGAAAGAGATTTTTGAAGATTACTACAAGGCCGACGCAACAGCCAAGAAATCTGAGGATACAGCTAAGCAAGCCGAGAAAAAAGATAGAGAAGAAGATCTTTTATCTTAATTAGTATAGCGTTACCCCGCTATCGGCGGGGTCGGGCTGTCGGCAGTCGCTCTCTGCGAGGAGCTCCAATCCCGAAGCTTCGGGACCTCCATCCCTAACGCAAAATCTTTCGACCAAACTTGAAAATCCATTTCCAGAAAATACTGCGAAAAAAAAAAACAAATTAAAAAATGTCCCTAGATCATATTGTAACCCCTTTAGACTCGGCCATTCTAGACTCTAAGGAACAGTATATTTTCTATCATAAAGTTGTGGACTTCGCGCTAAAGGAAGCAATCGTCGGGATGCAAGCAAACAAATTATGTACCGACGAGGAATTGATTTTCTTCAAGCAATATTGTGATCTTTTGCTTTATTCGATAGAAGCGATGAGGATTAAATATATGTACGACGAAGAAGATAGTCTGAAGGTTGATCTTAAAGAATCAGGATTTCCAAACTATTTAGAGTTCCGCTATCTTTTCAACGATCTTTCGCTAAAGGACAATTATATCGGAAAGCTTAAGGATATCAGCCTAATAAAGGATGAATTTTTAGATGCGCTTTTAAGAAAAAAAGAACCTATAAAAAGAAGTAAACTTTACGAAGCGTCCTCAATAATTTACTATACCTCGGTAGAACAGAAATATATTTTTAATCGTTTTGTACAAGGAAAAATTGTAGAGACAAAAGGTGAGATTTCAAAGTATTTAACCTCTTGGAGTTTCTATGACGTCGTTTATAACCGACCATTTGTTTGCTTTATGTATTTTGATTATAGCGGTAATAATCTAGAGAGCTACAAACCAGAAATATATGAGGTCCTTAAAAATACTGCGGATCGAAAAATGACCCTCGATACCATGGCATACGGAATCGATAGAAAGCTGACCGACCTTCATCCTAAACATATAAAAAGAATAGATTTAGGGCCATTGCATAACATTTTTGCCAAGGATGAAAATGAAATTACCCACGCCATATTAAATGGAATTTCAAAAAAGGAAATTCCCTTAGAATCATATGCCCTTTCAATTAAGATCGATGAGGTTTTTTCTGGAAGCGAATTTACGGAAGGTGGATATTTTTCAAAACAGACCTTGCAAAAATGGAGCGAGATTATAAAACAGAACTATCTTTTTTCACCTCATAGGATTATTCAACTTCTATATAATAAAACACCAGAATTGATGAACAAGTTGGCCAAACCGCCATTTGAGGTAGCCAGGTTAAAATAAAATAATTCAATTTGAAGGTTTTACACCTTCAAATTAAAACTATAATAATGCAACACAACTCTACTTTTCCAATTAAAAAATCAGAGCTCGATGTACTTCGTGACGAAGCGGCTTCATATATAAAAAGCGTGCAATGGGAGCAAGGTCAGCGAGCTAAGAATAAGGAAAAGGATGTTAAGGAAGGTTCTATCTTGCTTTATTTATCTAGGGCCAAACATGGTGGTGCAGACCATCATACAAGTTCAGTGTCAAAAACTATCCTCTCTTTAAAAAAGAGATTACTGCCAGACTCGGTTGCTATACCGCTTCATCTCAATCAAACCTTATACGCAGTACAAGAAGGAATAACATTAGGAATTTGGATAAAGGATAGCTATTATGATGCTTCGGGACTTTCAAATTTAAGTGAATTACAAGGCGCATTAGATAATCAAGGTAAGAGAGAATACGAAAGTAAAATGCATACGGCAACTGCTTTTATGTTGTATGCAACTTCATATTATATTCTGCATAACTTAAAGACGATTGCTTCGGACGATTTAAGTGTGATGAAGCAAAAATTTGCCGGTCTGCCAGAATTGTCTTTGATTTCTCCATTAAAAGGCATTTCATGTATGCTTTTTTATTATGATAAATATTTAGAGCATCCAGACATTATTAAAAGTGATAAGGATGTTGCGGATTTTACGGTATTGTTCTTTGAAGGCGTGATTGCGGAAATCCAAATGCGAAGGAGCACCCTAGAATATACCGAAACCATTTTAGACAGAACCTATAAATTAGAAGGTTCAGATTTTGCAATTTCTGGATGGGAAAATGTTTTTACTGGCGCCGCAAAGAGCGTAGAATTTAATAAAGTTGAATTTGAACAAATCGTGGGTAACCGAGACGCTAAGCATTTTGCACGTCGACTTACCGAACGTCTATTGTCATATGATTTTAAAGCATTAAAAAATCCGTTTCAAGAACTTGGCGGATTTATGCCTGTATTTATGGGATACGGAATCCCAGGAACTGGTAAAAGTATGCTGATTGCTGCCATTGCAACCCGTCTTAAGAAACATGCGGATGAGTTGGATATTCCATTTTTATTTCATCCAATGCCAGATACTTTGATAAGTACGTTCCAAGGTGGATCTGCAGAAAAAATGGTAGACTGGATGAAACCGATGCAAGACCCTTCAAAAATCATTTTTGCACCTATTGATGATGCCGAGAATAATCTACAAGAACGAACTGCTCAAGGAGTTTCTGCCGGGGTTAAAGAAGTGATCGGAGTTTTTCTAAGATATACCGAAGGTGCATATGCCGTTAATTACGGAAACAGCAGCATCGGACTTTTTACAAATCTCCCAGAAATGCTTGATAAAGCTGTCTTGTCGCGTGTACAAGGACGTTTCAAAATTGACGGAGCCAAGACCGAGCACGACTTTTTGGATCAAGATTATCTGTGGTGGAAAAAGTTGGACAAAACTATGCCGGGCTTCGTAGATATGAAAAACCCTGAACAATACTCTTATTTGTCCGACCAGAGTTTAGCTAAGAGTATGGGCGAGATTTTGAGTGTTTCGGATAAACCGACCGAGGATAGGGTTTATAAAATTTATGATGAGGTAGACGACTTATATGGATTGGATTCCCATAAGTTTTACGCGAATCTTTATAAGAAAGTGCAAGATGTTTTTCCTTTTTTCTCATCGCGGGATGTTAGGAATATTCAATCGGCAATTAGTTTAAGACTAACCGATTTTGACCTTGAGCAATCTTGGTTCGACAATCCAGAAATTTACTTTAAGCAGCCCTATGAAACCAAATTAAATATGCTGCGAGAACTGATGAAATCTAATATGAAGGGATTAAATTTTTCTGAGATCAGACGACAGGAGGTTATTAGATATTTGGATAATGTTGCCACGATTGCCGATACTGACTTTAAACGAAAAGTTCAGTCGCGAGTAGACCAGATGAAGATTGATGATGAGGCGCGTAACAAATTTTCAAATGAAGCTTAACTACATTCAAGATAAATAAATCTTCAACCTAAACATGCAAAAGCTTAAAGATGCGCACTTATATATAGATGACCTCTTGCCGATCAGTGGTAAGTTGGTTGACCGATATAACGAATGTCTAAAAAAATTAGGTTTTGAGGAAACCAAACTAAAAAAATTCAATATTGACGGTCTTGGTTGGAGCCCAGAAATTGCTGAAGAAAAAAAGAAACTTCATTATCTTAATAACGGTGATGCAAATCAGCACGGAATCTTAATCACCCCATTGCAAAAAGGAAAACCGATTTATAATCCCTTTCATAGTTTTGACAGGGAGATGATGAAATACGTTTTTCGCATTCACGGCGAAAAAATAAATGAGATTACTCGAGATAGTGCAATATGCCTAGATTTTGACCAAGGCATTGATGCGTTTTATGACCCACTTGATCTATTGAAATATGATAAGGTAGAAATCTGTTTTCACCTTATCAACGACATGGATAAGCTTCAAAAAGAGCAATTAACGCTGATTGAAGAATTCAATTCAGGCAATAATTTTATCGACGAGAACATCCATAAAAAATTACTTGATTCTGCAACGAGATACGGTGACTTAAGATCAAGGAATTTTGAGATGCATTCGCTTCAGTATAATTCTGATTCATTTTACACCAAAGCATTCGGTGGCGTTTATGTTCTGCGAGATTTCGTTACTCCAATCTTGATTTTCGAGGATAATGCATCACATAAGTTGGCGATTCAGGATACGATACAAGAGGTATTGATTTACCATATTTATCAGCCTGAACTGATCGATAAATTAAAAGACCATTTAATTATTGAATGTCATCTGGAGGAAGTTGTAGATACCGAACGTTATGACCGGATTAAGAAATTTATGTTCTACAAGGTGTTGGATAATCCGGGCCATTCTATAAGAGAGATTCTGGAGGATAAAGTTCTTTTTAAAAGTTATTTAAATCGCATTGAACTTGCTTCACTTAAAAAAGTGAATGGCGTAGAAATTTATCTGGAAAGATTAGAACGTAGCAATCAATTTAAGATTGAAGATATGATTGATCGAGATTTTTATAATGCTCTACATTATCCTCACTCTTCATTAAAAGCCTTTCATCAAGATTTGATCTGGCAGCTTTTAGTGAATATATCACCGCTAGACGTATTGCATCTTTATTGGTACGACAAAGAATCTTTTTACAAAGAATTTAAAAGCTGGGATGAGTCCTTCAAGGATTGGGCAATAGACATTATCCGTAACAAAATCTAGATTATTTAGACTAATTTTATAAAGAATGGACTAAATGATTTCAACCTATAAACAGAACTGATCATGACACTAGAACTAATCGTATTTATTGGAGCAGTACTTTTCGGAATCTTGATTTATTGGAGAGAGTCCCAAGGAAACGGAATTTATAGGTTTTTCAACAAGCTCTTCAACAGTAAGGAATTACAGATGAAACCTGGGAACAAAAAAGGATTTGTCTTTCAACAAAGCTTTTTGTTGAGGTTGGTTTTTATCTCGTTTTTGTTTTTAATAGGAATTGCGATAACACGATTTTTAATCCCGATTGATTTAGCAACAATTTCAATTTTCGCCTCCTGTATCGTAGGAACATTAATCGGAACTTACGTTGGTGCATTTGTTTTAAAATCGGGTGAAGTCATCGAAAAGCAAAGTGAAACTTTTGAAGGTAATATGAACAATACCATCTCTAGAAGTCGAGAAATCTTTGATGACTTTAAGAATAGGGACAACAAAAATGTTGAAGTTTCTAAAGAAGAAATTGTGGAAGAACCCATCAAGCACGAAAAAAGTGCGAGAGAAAGGTTGAAGGATAAAGGTTTAATGTAAGATAATGAGCAAGATAAACTGGTTCTTGATAATTGTGTGTTTGGCCGTGATTGTGGTTAATCTATTTATGACAGATTTCGATAATTTTTGGGAACTGACTACCTTATTTAGATTTTCAATGCCATTGCTCACCATCGTTGTGGTACTTCTATTTATTAGGAAAAAACGAATAAAATTGCGAAACGCAAAAGATAAAGAATGATAAAGCGCTACTGGCATAAAGGAAAAAGACAAAAGACGATAACTATTATTGTTGGGATTATTCTAATCTTGGCATTGTTCATTTTACGAGATGAATTTCAGCCGTTTTTACTTTTTCTTCGGAAATACATTTTTATAATATTAGTCTGTGGTCTAGTATTGTTTTTCGGACTTAGAAAATTTAGGAGTTCTCCAAGTTCTACCCGTCGATTGGGTATTCTCGGCATTCTTATATTGTTTTTTGGGGTCATCTATCTTTTGGGTTGGTATCTCGGTCTTTATGATTATATGCGAACTTATAATGTTTATAGAAATTTAGATAAAGTAGAAATAAACGAATTACCGCTTACACAAAATGAGAGAATCCAGCCGTTACGAAATGTCTATTCTATGGCAAATGAAAGCGTAGGGGAGACCAAAGACGTTTCCTTGCCGCATCTAGTTCGGGTCGATGGAGAGAATAAATGGACCATGGCGATACAGCCTAGCGAGAAATATATTTGGCAGCGGATAAACGATAATACCGAAGAAGTTTTCTCAGTATCTAGTACCACGCCTTTCCCTAGATTTTCAAGTGAAAATAGAATTGCGGTAACCTTCAGCATTGGCGAATCATTAAAATTCAGTCGTAATACCTACAATGCTGTAGTGCAGAGATTCAATATTTTTCAGCTTTTTTCAATGGAGCCGAGCGACACTTTTTATATGAAAGATGATTCTGGGAAATGGGTAGAAGTTGTGAGTTTAATTCAGTGGAAAGGATTCTGGTTTCCGTATCCATCATTTGGTGGCGTTATGGTTATCGAAAATGGAGCGCATGATTTTGGAGATTATATTGAAAGAAATCTTATAGGAAAAGGCTAATTCATTAGTCCAGATGAAATTAAAAACTATCCGTTCTTAACTAGACAGAATATTTTGGCTGAAAAAGTTTCTAGGCTAAAAGCAGAGTCATTAAAATTTATCGGCGGATTTAAAGATCCTTTGCCTTGGAATATGGAAACCGCTGTAAAAATTCCAGAGTTACCAGATGATCAAAATCAGCAACCATTTGTTACTGACTTCAATTTTACAGGAAGTGAGAGCAATGCATATAGTGGATTATACCATTGGTTTGGCTTAGAACCTGTAGGAGAACAAAGGACGAGTCTTATATTTTCTGTTTTTATCCCTGCCGATGGTACAGATAAACTTTATTACTATGACCACGCGGCTAAAAAACAAGGTTATGCTGGTGTTTCTGCGATGCCATTGAAAGTCATAGAATCACGTAAGGAATTCGATTGGTCGGTCAATAAACCGGTAGAATTCAGACCATATATTAAAGATATTGCTGGTAGACGCCGAATGTTTTTCTTAGGAACAATTTCTGCAGTTAGAGAAGATTCTCAACAGTTTGATGGATCTGCAACACCAGATTTGGCCTTGATTGATAGTGAATATCGGGATGTCGTGTGGATTGATGTGAAGCATCCAAGTCAATGGGATATGACAGTTTATCAACAATTAAACGAGGCTTGGAGAACAAGTGAAGGAATTGGTAGTTTTTACGATGAAGATAATAAAGACCAAGAACTGAATTCGCAAAAAATAGACTCGCTAAGACAAATTCCCAAAGTGGATAAAAATGCTGAGGAAATTGCAAGACTACAGAGACAGATAGATTCGCTTAAAACAATTGACGATAATTAGAATTTAATCAAATTGTAATTCCATTTTAATATTGCTTCTTTTATAGGGCGAGTTAGCTTCAACAGGAATTTCTACAAAACCATATTTTCTATAAATGTGAATTGCATTTTCTAGAATGGTGTTAGAATATAAAATCAATTTTTCAAGTTTTAAATCTTTAGAAAATTGAATACAATGTTCCATTAAATCCTGCCCGATTCTATGTCCCCGATAATCTGGAGAGACTGCCATTTTGGTTAACTCAAGAACGTTTTTATTCGCAGTTGGCATGAGCGCAAATGTCCCGACAATTTCGGATTTTATCTGGGCGAAGAAAATGTAACCTCCTTTATCGATTATATAATGATCAGGTTTACTAAGGACTTCTTCGTCGAAGGCTTCAACATAAAAATATGTTTTTAGCCATTCTACATTTAGATTATAAAAATCCTTTTTTAGCTCATGGGAGTAGGGGATGATTTTAACGTGCATTGGCTCTGATAAAATCTGTAACAAGATAGCTGATCATCTTGCCAACGTAATTTTCGTTTGTATCGTCTGGCACCGCTTCACAGATATGCAAATATTTTGCTTCGTTCAATTGTGCAAAGAAGTTTATAAAACGCCTCGCATCCTCAATCTGAAATCCACTCGGGGTCATGGCGCTAGAAGGGATGTCTTTAATGGCATCACAATCAATCTCAATGCCGAAAGGATTAGAATCCATATGTTTTAAGGCATTGTCCATTTGCGAATTAAAATCTTGTTTAAGTCGAATGCAGATATCTTCAAAAGTTATGTAATCAATCGCATTTAATTTCTTCAGGTTCATTAAAACATTTTCGGAGGTATAATTTTCATGAAGGCCAAAAATGAAGTAACGTTTAAGAAAACCTTCTGCAAAGGCGTAGGTGAAGCCATTTCCGCTGTGACGGCCTTCTTCGGGTCTAAAGTCGGAGTGAGCATCAAAATTAATACATCCTATTGATTGTTGAAGAAATAGAGAAGTACCTTTGATCATTCCGTATGAATTGTTGTGTCCGCCGCCGATAGCAATCGGAATTTTCCCTGCCTTTAAAATGGAATACACAACGTGGGCTACTTCCTTATCAATATCTTCAACAAACTTTCTCGCTTTTTTTATTTTTTTTGAAGGTTTTTCGTCCCATTTATGCAATTTCCCAGCATATTCTTCAAACTGTAATGTGCCTAATATCAAGGCATCAGAAGGGTTAGTGAAACTATTAGATTGTATATTTAACAAAACTTTGAGAAACGCATCCCATGCCCTAGAAGTACCCTGTTTACCGCAGTTAGCAACAACGCCAATATCTTCTTGAATTCCAAAAATTACATATTTAACGTCCAAATCTGTTAACTGATCGTATATGTTTTGAAGGTTAGAAAGAATTTTAACATATTCGCCGAATTTGGCTTCTTTAGGTCGTTGGTTTATTATACTACTAATTTCGGTAGGTTTAATCAGAGATAAATGATCCATAAAGCGGATTTTTTTTATGCAAGTTATTTGCTTTAAAATTACAGTTATTATTTAATTTTTACCTTTATACCTTAACTAGTAACCTTAATAAACTAAAATTAAACTTTATATGGAAGATTCAAACAAAAGCGCAAGTACCGGATTAAAAATAGTAATCGGTATTTTGCTAGTATTATTTATCGGTACCGCATTCTACACCTCTAAATTGTATAGTGACAAAAAAGAGACAGAAGCCGTACTCGTAAAAGAGAAAAAAGAAGTGATGGATGAGCTTAGCAGCATGGCAGCTCAATATGATGCAGCTATTGGAGACAATGAAGCAATGAACCAAGATTTGGTTGAAGCAAGAGGAAGAATTACTAATCTTATGGATTCACTAAAAATTTCTCAAACTAGTGTGAACAATTTATGGAAATATAAAAAACAATTTGGTGATCTACAGAATGAGATGGACGCACTTATGGCTGAAAATGATAAGTTGAAAGTTGCGAATTCTTTACTTGCAACGTCATTAGATAGTACCCAAGTTCAATTAGCAGAAAGAACAATGTTTACGGATTCTCTTTTGGTGCAAAATACCGAATTAGCGAACGTTGTTGAGAATGCAGCAGTTCTTCAAACCGTTGGATTAAAAGGCAACGGGATTATTGTTAGAACATCTGGTAAAACAATTGATACAGAAAGAGCAAGTAGAAGCGACAAAGTTAAAGTTTGCTTTACGGTTGCTAAAAATGCATTAGTTGGCGCTGGTGATAAAGAATTGTACGTTCAAGTCTTAGACCCTAGGGACAATGTTCTGGGTGCTAATGAGCAAATACAATTTGGTGATAAGACATTTAATTATAGTCTGGTAAGTAAATTTAACTATGAGAATAAAAGTTTAAACATTTGTGAATATGTTTCCCCTAACGATAAATTTGAAGAAGGTAAATATGTAGTGAATGTTTTTAATCAGAAAGAATTGATTTCTTCAACTGAATTTACTTTAAAATAATCCCTCAGAAATATTTATCCTGAAAAGCCTGAAACATAAGTTTCAGGCTTTTTTTTATTTCATAATTTCCCCGTGAATAATTACCGTTTCAATTAGGTTAGAACCGAAGGAATACGGGATAAACTGATAGTTCGGTATTTTTTTGGTTATCATGATATTCGCCTTTTTTCCACGACAAATACTCCCATATTGATTTGAAATCCCCATAGCATAGGCGCCATTTATTGTAGCTGCATTAATGGCTTCTTCTGGAGTCATTTTCATTTTAACGCAAGCAGAACTGACTACGAAATTCATATTTCCACTTGGAGTAGAGCCAGGGTTATAATCTGAGGCTAATGCAATCGGTAAACCTGCGTCTATTATCGTTCTTGCAGGAGTATAGGGAATGCTCAAAAAGTAGGAGCATGCTGGTAGGGCAACTGGCATGGTATTGGAATGTTTTAATGCCTCAATGTCTGCTTCTTTTAGTTCTTCTAAATGATCAACCGATAGCGCTTTGTGATTTACTGCGACTTCAACTCCACCAAAAGAATTAAATTGGTTAACATGAATTTTTGGAATGAATCCCGCCTTCGTTCCCGCTTCGAGTATTTTATCGGTATCGTCTAAGTCGAAGTATCCCTTTTCACAGAAGACATCTATAAAATCGGCCAGACGTTCATCTTTTACTGCCGGAATTAACTCATCTATAATCTGCTTTATATACTCTTGCTTAGTATTCTTATAGTCATTCGGAACGGCGTGTGCGGCGAGCAACGTAGCCTTGATTGGAATCTGAAGCTCTTTCTTAAGCCTTCTAATAACCCTAAGCATCTTTAGTTCTGAAGCCGTATTAAGGCCATAACCAGACTTAATTTCTAGTCCTCCGGTGCCTTGGGTAATAACTTCGCTTATACGGCTTAGCGCTTGTTCGTACAAATCCCCTTCAGAGGTTTGTTGAAGCAATGCTGCCGAATTTAATATTCCGCCACCATTTTCGGCGATTTCATTATAACTAAGTCCATTGATTCTGTCTACGAATTCTTGCACCCGATTTCCGGCATAGACAATGTGGGTATGAGAATCGAACCAAGTGGGCATCACAATTTTTCCTGCCGCATCGATAATCGTTTCCACATCAAAATCGAGTTGGTCTTCCATTGGTCCAAATTCCACGATAGTATCGTTTTCAATCAGAACGTAAGCATTTTCTAGAATAGGGAGAGAGGCCATATCCTTACCTTTTACAATGGTAATGTTGGTTGCCCTAGTTTGTATAAGTTGTTTAATGTTTTTAATTAGTATCGACACAGACATCAATTTTTGTTTGAATAAAAAACGCCTTCATAAAATGAAAGCGATTATGTTATGATTTATAGAACTTGCTATTCCTTTATAAACTTAAAGGTTTCAGCATAATTATTCAACTTTAAAAAATATAGTCCAGCTTCTAGACTAGAAACGTTGATTTTCTTAGATACATCTAAGGCTGAAGATATAATTTTTTGGCCAAGATTATTAAAGATAGTATAATCACTGACGAGGTTATTGTTACTTTGTAAAGTTAATTCGTTGGCAGTGGGGTTAGGATAAAGTTTGAATGCATTGGGATTTGCATCATCAAGTCCTAAAGCAATTAGGTTATTCAAACTAAAATAAATAGAGCTATCTTGATAACTCAACATAGCAATATCCTGATCACCATCATTACCAAAATCGGCCACTGTAACAGAATAGACCTGTTTTAAACCATCTGCTATAATAGTTTCTGGTTTAAATGTTCCATCATTATTACTTTCTAAAATAACCGCATCAGCTCCAGTGGTTTGTGCACTAGTTATAAGTACATCGTTATAACCATCATTATTAAAATCTGCGACTGTGGCAGTAGCAATTCTAGTTAATGAAGTTGTAAGAGCAGTTCCGTTGAATGTTGTCGAAGTAGTATTGGAGGATGTAGTGTAGTATGTAGCATCTCCCGCACCGCCTACATCGGCTTTTATAATGTCTAAAATGTCATCATCGTTAACATCGGCAAAAGATACGTCAAAGATATAGTCGCTTCCTGTCGACACGGTATTATCATATTTTGTAAATGACACGCTGCCTGTTTGGATAAGCTTATTATCATATAATTCCACGGTCCCTAATATGTTATATGCTACCACGACATCTAAATCGCCGTCTCCATCAAAATCAGCCATATCCAAATCTAAAGGACCGCTGTTCGGAACATTTACAACTGTATTGGCCGATGAAAAAGTACCCGATCCATCGTTTGCGAACCACAGCACACTATTAGCTCCGTAGTCAGCCACTGCAACATCTATTGATGAATTTGCATCTATCTTTCCAGTAACGATATGACCTGGACCAGTTAATACTCCAGATATAATTCGCTCTCCTCCGAAGCCACCAGATTGGTTATTTGGATACCAGGCCAATTTATTATTACCTCCACCTGAGGCTATAATATCGTTGAAACCGTCATTGTTTAGGTCAGCAATATTAACACCAATTATTGTAGTCAACGTTGTGGTAATATTTGTTTGCTTAATGAAATTCCCGGAATTATTTAAATCATTTTTATACCATTCTATAGTATTACCAGTTCTAGTAACAACTACGATATCTTTCAAATCATCAGAGTTTAAGTTTCCTGAAGTCATGACGTATGGATTAACACCAGTTGCCGTGGTAATATTCGTTTTAGATTGAAATGTAATCTGAGCGGACAATTCGGCTATTGAAAATACTAATAAAAGACATGCGAGTAAAGTGTGTTTCATATGAGGGTTATTTATTTAAAATTAACAATTTAATCTATATTTCCTACCATATTTTTAGGAATTACCCATTCATCATATTCATCTGCAGTAACATATCCTAAATTAATAGCTTCTTCTTTTAAAGTGGTGCCATTTTCATGTGCGGTATTAGCGATTTCTGCAGCCTTGTAATAACCAATTTTGGTATTCAATGCCGTGACTAACATTAGAGAATTATTCAAAAGTTTTTCAATCACTTTATAATTAGGTTCAATTCCTACTGCACAATGTTCGTTAAAACTTCTACAGGCATCGCCTATCAATTGGGCTGAACTCAAAATATTAGCCGCCATAAGAGGTTTAAAAACATTTAATTCATAATGACCTTGAGTGCCACCTACAGTGATTGCCACATCGTTTCCAAAAACTTGAGCGCATACCATTGTCAAGGCTTCCGATTGAGTCGGATTCACTTTCCCCGGCATGATTGAACTTCCTGGTTCGTTGGCAGGAATTGTAATTTCTCCAATTCCAGATCTTGGTCCTGAAGCCATCATTCTAATATCGTTTGCGATTTTATTCAACGAAACAGCAACTTGTTTAAGAGCGCCGTGTGATTCTACAATCGCATCGTGGGCTGCAAGTGCTTCAAACTTATTTTTAGCCGTTACAAATGGATGTCCAGTGAATTCCGCGATATATTTCGCCACCAAAACATCATATCCTTTAGGTGTGTTAAGCCCAGTTCCGACGGCCGTCCCGCCCAACGCCAATTCAGAAAGATGAGATAAAGTGTTTTCGATGGCATTAATTCCGTGGTCTAATTGAGAAACATATCCCGAAAATTCCTGTCCCAATGTTAGTGGTGTCGCATCCATTAAATGAGTTCTACCAATCTTCACACAGTCCATATAATCTAATGACTTTTGATGCAAAGTATTTCGCAATTCGACGATACCAGGGATGGTGACCTCCACAATTTTCTTGTAGGCCGCGATATGCATCCCGGTTGGGAAGGTATCATTAGACGATTGTGATTTATTTACATCATCATTTGGCTGAATGACTTTTTCTCCCTTACCAATTTCTTTTCCTTCAATCTGCTGCGCGCGGTTGGCAATAACCTCATTTACGTTCATATTGCTCTGTGTACCGGAACCGGTTTGCCATATCACGAGTGGAAATTCATTATCATGCTTACCATCAAGGATTTCGTCACATACCTGCGAAATTAAGTCTCGTTTATGTTCATCCAAAACTCCTAATTCGTGATTTGCATATGCTGCCGCTTTCTTTAAATAGGCAAAGGCATAAATAATATCTAACGGCATCGACGCATTTGGGCCGATTTTAAAATTGTTACGCGATCTTTCTGTTTGGGCGCCCCATAGTTTGGAAGCGGGAACTTGTACCTCTCCCATGGTATCTTTTTCTATCCTATATTCCATGTTCTTATTTATTTCAATTGATACAAAGTTATCATTTTTGAAATCCTATTGAGGTCATAATCTGAAGTTTTATAACAATTTATGTTGATAAAATTCTACTATCTTTCAAATCTCAAAAATCAAAGAATCGCATTTTTAATCTGTCCTAAAATCTAACTCAGCTTGAAGCTTTCATTTTTAATTCTCATCTTAACCTTATACAGTTTTTCACTTTTGGGGCAATCACAATTTTCATCGAGAATTTTGGATGCCCAGAATCAATTTCCGATTGCAAATGCGGTTGTTATGGATGATTCTTCATCAGTTAAAAGTACTTCGGACAGAATGGGATATTTCAGCATTGCCACTTTCGGAAAGCTAACAATACAGGCAAATGGCTATTTGATTAGAACTATTAAACTTGAAGAACTTAAAACAAATCTCATTTTTCTGCAAGCAGAAAATACTAATCTTGATGAAATCCTCATAAATGCATCCAACATTCCGCAGAAGCAAAGACTTAGCGTTCAAGCTGTTTCTTCGATTGGTAGCTCCGAGCTTAAAATTAAAAATTCACATGATTTATCTGCTGTATTAAATACTATTCCTGGTGTGTTTATGCAGTCTGCAACGCTTAATACCAATAAAATCACCATTCGTGGAATCGGAGCGCGCAATCTGTTTGGGACTGCCAATATTCGCGCTTATTTTGGTGATATTCCATTAACGGATGGCAATGGCGAATCTGCAATAGAGGATTTGGAACTGCGCGCTATATCTAATATAACCATCTTAAAAGGTCCATCGTCCAGCACTTATGGGGTTGGTTTGGGAGGTGCAATTATATTGGCGCCAAAGTTTAATGATTTTACATCATCCAATGTTTCTGCTTCTTTTGAAATTGGCAGTTTCGGATTTCAAAAATCTATCTTGACCTCAGAAGTTGGCCTAAAAAAAGCTGGATTAAATTTCACCTTTAGCAACACTCAGAGCGACGGATATCGCGATAATAATCAATATGACAGAAATACCGCTACAATTAGCTCTAAGGTCTATTTATCGGATAAGGATGATTTAACCTTTATCGGAAGTTTTATAGATTTAAAGGGGGGTATACCAAGTTCTTTATCTTTGGAAGACTACCAGAATTCTCCACAAAAAGCATCTTTTACCTGGAACAAAGCCCAAGCTTATGAAGATTTGGAATATGGCATTTTCGGATTGAGTTGGAAGCATGATTTTAATTCGAATAATTCACTCTTAACCAGTGCAAATACCTCTTTCAAAAATAATTACGAACCTCGACCTTTTAATATTCTGCAAGAAAATTTGAACAGTTTGGCATTGCGAAGTAGATTTTTGGGCAACCTTAATTCAGACAAACTCAAGTTGGAATACAGTCTTGGGGGCGAAATTTTTTATGATTTCTACCTTAATAAAACCTTCGAAAATTTATACGACGATTTCTCGGATAACCGCGGTAGTGTAGCAGGGAATCAGCTCTCTGGCTTTAAAGAACGGAGAAACTATATTAATTTTTTCGGCGAAGCGATTTTAAATCTTTCGGAGAAATTGAGAATAAATACGGGACTTAATATTAATACGACCAACTTTAAAGTTGAAGATGAATTTACCAATGCTTCACTCGCAAACAACGGCGAATTTCAATTTAAATCTATTTTATCACCTAAAATTGGGTTTTCTTATGATTTAAATAAAGAATTGGTACTATATGCTAGTGCAGCGCACGGATTTTCAACACCAACAACGGCCGAAACCTTGCTACCCGATGGAGAATTTAATCCTAACCTAAAACCTGAAACCGGCTGGAATCTAGAAACCGGACTAAGATATTATCTTTTAGATAACATGTTGTTCGGATCCTTTTCACTTTATAAAATGTACGTAAATGATTTGCTCGTTTCTAGAAGGACGCAACAAGACGACTTTTTTGCCATCAATGCCGGCAAAGCCGAATTAAACGGAGCGGAGTTAGAGTTGAATTACCAATTTTTTAAAACCGCTGATTACCAATTGCTCTTCTCCTCTGGTATTTCACTTCACGATTATAAGTTCAAGGATTTTGTCGATTTTGAAAATGATTTCTCAAATAACAAAATCGCCGGCGTTCCTTCATCGGTTCTGAACTTTGAATTAAAACTTTATTCTGAAAAAGGATTTTATGGAAGAATCGGCTATCAAACCGTCGGGGAAATTGCGGTTAACGATGCCAATTCAGAATTTAATAATTCCTATAATCTCTTAAACGCCCTTCTCGCTTACAAACTTTTATTAAGTAAATCCTTTGTTCTGGATTTGCATGCCAGCGGTAACAATATTTTAGATGAGAAATATGCATCCCAAGTTCAAGTTAACGCAGTGGGATTCGGGAGCAACGCTCCAAGATTTTATTATCCAGGATTGCCTTTTAATTATTATACAGGGGCTTCAATTAAATTCAATTTCTAACAGATTCCTAAACTTTTCTTAATTACACTTTATCCTACTAATTTAGTATGGTTTTAAAGTCCCAAAACCTTACCTTAGTTTAACTATATATTAATCAGTAACAAAAGAAAAACATATGGCAAGTATTAGATTAGGAGATGAAGCTCCAAATTTTGAAGCAAACTCCACAGAAGGAAAAATAAATTTTCATGAATGGTTAGGTGATAGTTGGGGAATTTTATTTTCTCATCCTGCCGATTATACCCCGGTCTGTACTACTGAGCTTGGCACAGTAGCAAAATATTCCGATCAATTTAAAAAGAGAAATGTAAAGGTTGTTGCACTAAGTGTTGATGGTCTTGAGTCTCATAAAGGTTGGGTCAAGGATATCAATGAAACCCAAAATACCACGGTCAATTTCCCGATTATCGCGGATGAAGACAGAAAGGTTTCAGAGAAATACGATATGATTCATCCAAACGCGGATAGCAAGCATACCGTGCGTTCGGTATTTGTAATCGACCCAAATAAAAAGGTAAAAATGACCTTAACTTATCCTGCTTCGACTGGAAGAAATTTTGATGAACTAGTTAGAGTGGTAGATTCACTTCAGTTAACCGAGTATAAAAAACTTGCAACTCCTGCTAATTGGAAAAATGGTGACGATTGCGTCATTTCTCCGTCAGTTAAAGATGAAGAAATTGAAGCCATGTTCCCTAAAGGTCATACTAAGGTTAAGCCTTATTTAAGAATGACTCCACAACCGGATTGATTCAAATTGAATAAGAATATAATTAAAGAGGAGCGTAATGCTCCTTTTTTTTTGGTTTAAAATCTATTTGTTTAATAGTATTGTTGATAAATCCGAATGGACATGTTGTAAATAAAAATCCTTTCGTTTATCTTTGAGCCGTAAACTAGAAAACATTACAATGTTCGAATTTGACCAATATTTAGGATTCTTAGCTTTTTTATCAATTTTAACCCTTGGTTTTTGGTTAATGATATTCTTGATCACATTTGTAATTCCATACTGGATTACAGGTGCAACAATTGAAAGGTTTAAAGAATACAAAGAAGAAAGAAAACGCAAGAGAGAAGCAGAACTTAATGCATAATCTCTAAAATTTAGATATAAAAAAAGGAAGCAATTTGCTTCCTTTTTTATTTTATATAATTTGAATTCTATCCTTGGAATTCATCTTCATCATCGCCACCATTACCTCGATTATTTCTTCTAGTTTCTTTCTTCTGATTAAATCTATAGATAAGAGAAAGTGTAATTTGTCTCTGTCTCCACTGAAATTCGCTTTCACGATTAAAGAATTGAGTAGTAGTATAAGACTTTCTCTTGCTAGAGTTGAATAAATCCCTGACATTAAAAGATAACGTTGCCTTATCCTTAAGTATGTCTTTTGCAAACGCTAAATCCATCGAAAAGATACCTTTATTCTTTGTTTGTGCACTTTCATTAGGGCCACGATAAAATGCGTTGGTCTGCCAATCGATTTTTCCTGGAAGCGTCACTTTTGAACTAAATCTAGCAAACCAACTAGTATTCTTAAAGTCGTAATTTCTACCGTTAAAGTCACCTTTGTTTTCAAATTGGAAGAAATTAAAACTTCCATTTATTCTGAGCCATTTTGCCGCACTGTAAAGAATACCTAGCTCACCACCAATTCGATCGTTAGTTGAAAGATTTATAGGAATCGTTCTAATAATATCAATTCCGTCGGAAGTCTGTTGCCCAGTATTTTCTTCTACTCTTTCAAAAGAACCGGTTTCGTGTTGATAATACACAGAGGAAGTTAGGGTAAGTTTATCCCATCTTCTTAAGTAACCTAAGTCAAAAGCGCTTGCAAATGCAGGCTGTAGGTTTGGATTACCTTGAAAGACATTAGTTCTACTAGATCTTGACGGGAAAGGATTAATAAACCAACCACGTGGTCTGTTAATACGTCTATTATAACCAAGCGTAATGCTTTCTTCTCCTCGGTCCGTATCATCTTCTTCACCGGTAAGATTATAGATAAGGTTTACCGTGGGAAAAAGACCTAAGTAATTATTATCAAAACTTGTCTGGATTGGGAAGCCATAAGATTCTACCAATTCTTCATCGGTTAATCTAGAATTGATGTCACCTTTAAGTTGCGTATTTTCTAATCTTAAACCTAATAAGAATGAAAATTGGCCAAATTTAGATCCGTATTGGGTATAAACCGCAGTTACGTTTTCGGTATAATCAAAGACATTCGTTAGAGTGTCATTAACTTGAAAATTCCCAGTTGCCAGATTTTCTTGTTCTAAGCGATAATCTGTAATGTCATTTTTGAAATTTCCCCGGTAACCTGCTTCAAATCTAGAATCTTCACCAATTGGTAATACGTAATCTGCTTGAAGCAAATATTCCTTTTGATCCTCGGTCTGGCGAATTTGCTCCATTTGGAATTGATCAGGATTTTCTTGTGAGGTAATCACATACTCTTCATCGATATTGGTTCTTTGATTCTCTGCACCATTTTCAAACTGAAAATCCATTCTTAGCTCATGGCCAGCATCGTTAAACCTGTTTACATAATTCAAAGAAAATTGATAATTGTTATCAAATTCATTTTGATATTCTCTACGCAACGTTTCTTCAACTAAAGAACCATTACTATATCTCTTACTTTCGTTATTTCCAGAATCTTCATCTTCACCATATCTGTAGAAAATACTAGCGGTTAAGGACGATTTGCTGTTCAAAAAATATTCCATCCCGAAGTTACCATTGTAGTTTCGGTTTAATCTATCAACCACTTCATCTTCACGAATTCTATCAAACTCAGTAGGAATTATTTCACCATCACTATTAAAGCGACTTAGATATTCTGTATCGCTAAAACTGTTTCTTGGAGCATCGTAATATCTGTAACCAAGGTTGGTAAAGATGTTGAACTTCTCCGTTCTATAGTTGATGTTAGCTGAAAATCCTAAGCTCGCTGGGTCACCAACGTTTGCGTTAAATGAGCCATTAAATCCTAAGGTTTCTTTTTGTCTCAAGATTATATTTAGAATCCCAGCAGTTCCCTCAGCATCATATCTAGCAGACGGAGATGTAATAACTTCCACACGTTCAATCGCTTCTGCAGGCAACTGACTTAATATATTGGTATCACCAAATCCTGCGAGAGCAGATGGTTTACCGTTAATTAAAATTTTAACGTTCTGATTTCCTCTTAAACTAATCGCGCCATCGATATCCACTGCAACTGAAGGCACATTATTTAGCGCATCGCTCACGGTACCACCGGCGGTTGTTATATCGCTACCAATATTATAGATTTTTTTATCTAGTTTAATTTCTACTGTAGTTCTTTCGGCAATAATCTCCACTGCATCTAAGGCTTCAACGTTGATTCCAATACTTATTTGATCTAAATCTGTGTCGGCCTGAAATACTTGAGCTGGCAATACTTTAGTTTGATAAGAAATATATTCTACGGTAACATCATAAGTGCCAGAAGGAACATCAATGGAGAAAACTCCTTGTGTATTGGTGATTCCTCCGTTTACAACTTTATTTTGTGCTTTGTCGGTAAATGAAACTGTTGCGTATTCTAAGGGTTGATTTATATCCTTGTCATATATAGTTCCAGTTATGACAACTTTATTTTGGGCAAGCGCAGTAAAACTTAAAAATGCAAATAATAGGGTAGTGACTAAATACTTCATGTTAGGGGTATGGATGGTTTTAGATTAGTAAAGACTTGGACTATAAGGTCTAATTGTCCGAATCTTTGGATTTATTTTTCTTTTTCTTTTTTTTCTTGGGTGGATTTTTCATGGTAATGAAATCTTGTATCTGATTCATCACTTCTGGAGTAGACATCACTGCTACATCAGCAAAATGAGTCCTATCTAGAATGTCTAGACGCTCTCTTCTTTCTATTTCTCGATTAGATTGTTTTAAAATCTCCGTTTTTCTTTGAACGTAGGAGTGAAGTTTTTGGGAAATAATCTCTTTTTGGAAGTCGTCTACTTTGAGTTCTTCAACAAAATCAGAAATCATTTCATTTTGACGTTGTTGTACCTCTTTTTCATATTTTGCTCGTTGCTGTTCTTGCTTACTATCACCTTGTGCAGAAACAAAATTAAACGAGAAAAGTAGCGTAAATAAAAATGGAAAAATCCGTCGCATGCCTTATTTTTAGAGTTAGACGGCAAAAGTAAAGGTTGGTTTAGCGGCTAGTGGTTAAAGTTCTGTTAAAGGATTAAACTATGCTTTAATCAAGCCTGGAATGGAATCGGATGGTCTACCAATAACTGCTTTATCATCTTTTACAACTATGGGTCTTTCTATAAGACGCGGATAATTTTCCATCGCTTGCACGATTTGTTCGTCGGTCAAATCCTGATCTTTAAATTCTTCCTTCCAAATTTTCTCATTAGTGCGAACAAGTTCAATTGGTTTAAGATCCAATTTCTTTAATAGCTCCAAAATCTGTAAATACGTGAGAGGCTCATCCATATATTTAATTATCTCGAAATCGCTTGTAAGATTTTGAAGCACTTCTAATCCTTCTCGGGATTTTCGGCAACGAGGATTGTGGTAAATCTTGATCATTCTGAAACGTGAATATTGAATTCTTTTAGCTGCATTTTTAATTCTTCGGGACTCTTAAAGTGAATTCCATTGATGCCATGAATTTTTGCAGCTCTCACATTTCTCAGGTTATCGTCTATAAATATGGATTCTTCAGGTTTAATGTCAAAACGTTTCAAAGTCAATTCATAAATTTCTTCAAACGGTTTTCTGGTCTTTTCTTTTCCTGAAACGACGATACCTTCAAACAAATGTAGAAATTCAAATTTATCTAAAGCAATTGGAAACGTCTCGTTGCTCCAGTTAGTAAGTGCGACTACTTTTAACTCTTTGTTATCTATTAGTTCTTTAAGAATTTCTACAGTACCATCAATTTGATCGCCCAACATTTCCTTCCAGCGTCCGTAATACATCCTTATAAGCTCTTCATGCTCAGGAAACATTGCGACTCTATCTTCGGTTGCTTTTTCAAGGGGATAGCCCGCATCTTGATTTTCATTCCAATCAGAGGTGCAAATATTTTCGTAAAACCATTTTAGTTTATCTCGGTCTCCATCAAATTCATCTAAATAGACATAATCTGGATTCCAATCTATTAAAACTCCACCTAAATCGAATATGACTGTATTTATTTTTTTTGACATGTTTTAATTTTTAAAGTGTTGAACTCTTAGAATCTTCCTTTTGTCCCATCATCATAAGATAGGCTTTTAAGAAAGGTTCTATATCTCCGTCTAAAACTGCATCTACATTACCTGTTTCATGGGCAGTCCTTACATCTTTAATCAATTTATAAGGATGAAGAACGTAATTTCTAATCTGGCTTCCCCATTCGATACTCATTTTTTCGGACTCAATATTTTCTCTTTGGGCAAGTTGCTTATTAAGTTCAATCTCGTATAGCTGAGATTTTAACATCTGTAACGCCCGCGATCGGTTATCGTGCTGTGATCTGGTCTCCGAGCAAGATATTTGGATACCGGTCGGTTTATGGGTAAGCTGAACTTTGGTTTCAACCTTATTCACGTTTTGTCCACCAGCGCCGCTAGATCTTGCGGTAGTTATTTCTATATCGGCCGGATTTATTTCAATTTCAATTGAATCGTCAACTAATGGATAGACATAGACCGATGCAAAACTGGTGTGCCTTTTGGCATTACTATCAAATGGTGAAATACGGACGAGTCTGTGAACTCCATTTTCTCCTTTTAACCAACCAAAAGCAAAATCGCCTTCAATTTCTAAAGTCACGGTTTTGATTCCTGCAACATCGCCGTCTTGTAAGTTGAGTTCTTTAACCTTGTAGCCGCTTTTTTCAGCAAACATCAAATACATCCTCATGAGCATACTGGCCCAATCGCAAGATTCGGTACCACCTGCGCCCGCGGTAATTTGAAGCACTGCACTTAAGCTATCACCTTCCTCAGAAAGCATATTCTTAAACTCTAACTTCTCGATAAGATTTTCGGTTTTCTCGAAATTTGTTTCGATTTCGTCGGAAGATAAATCGCCTGCCTTAAAGAATTCATATAGAACCTCTAAATCTTCAACAGATGTTTTAGCAGTTTGGTAATCTTTTACCCAATTCTTTTTTTCGGTAAGGGTGCGCATAATAACCTGCGCCTCTCTGGGATTATTCCAAAAATTTGGGTCGAAGGTTTTTTCTTCTTCGTTTGTGATCTCTATTTTCTTGGCATCGATGTCAAAGATACCTCCTCAACGCGCCAAGGCGTTCCACAAGATCCTTTACTTGATCACTCGTAGTCATAATGGTTAATTTTTTATCAAAAATACCATTGTTTTTTTAATGCTGAAATGAATACTTAGATTATTGTTGCTGTTGCTGCTGAGAAACTTCAACGGTGTAAGTGGTCGTATTTTTGCCTGAAGAATACACGATTCCTTAATACCATTGTTTTTTTAATGCTGAAATGAATACTTGGATTATTGTTGCTGTTGCTGCTGAGAAACTTCAACGGTGTAAGCTGTCGTATTTTTGCCAGAAGAATACACGATTCCTTTAATAGGAGGGCAGTCGCTATAATCTCTTCCGTGAGCAACCTTAACATGATTGATGTCGGCAAAAATCTTATTGGTCGGATCTAAACCGATCCAGCCCATGTTCGGAATAAAAACCTCTATCCAAGCATGCATTTGTAAATCGCCGAAGAAACCAGAACCTTGGTGCAAATATCCAGAAACGTATCTTGCGGGGATACCATTATAACGAGCAATCGCTAAAAATAAATGGGTGTAATCTTGGCAAACTCCCTTTCGTTTTTCCAAGATTTTGTCGACAGTTGTGTCTACTGAAGTCACTCCGGGTTCGAACTCTAGGTAATCGTTGATAAATAGATTAAGGTTTTGAATATTATTAAAGATAGATTTAGTTCTATCAAAATTATATAACGTTTGATGCGCACTTGGTAGGGTACTTAAGCTTGTAGACGTTAAGAATACAATATGATCAACCTTAAAATCTAAGCCTTCAATCGTTGAATATTCTTCTTCGTGGTTCTCGTCGGTATCGTTTTCAAATGGGTTTACGTTTTCTTTTAAAACTTTAAACTCAGCTTCAAATTGAATATTAGTAAATGGTTTACTACAACTTACTCGGGCGATTTCAAACCTAAAACTATTGATAGAACGATCCACTTTAGCGTCTTGCGATACCGTAAAATGAGAATTGATAAGGGTCTGGTTTTCGTTGGTGGTAGGAGTGACTAAAAATTGCCAAATAGCCTCCGATACTGGATTTTCGTATTGGTTTTCGGATTTGTATCTAATGAAATATTCAACGGCCATTGGGAAATTTTATATGAGATAAAGTTAAGTTTAAACAGAGAGAAAATTAGTAAAAGAAATATTCTTTTTCTAACTGTAAACTAATCTCCATAAGCCTATTATTGGTATTGTAAACAAAGTCTTTTATATTTTCCTGTATTTCTGAAATTGTCTTAAAATTATATTCCGAACGCATTTTTCCGATGAGGAATGCGGCGGAGTGCGACTGTCCAAATTTTGAAGAATCTATCTGACCAATATGTTTATAGAGCTGATTAAGACTGTTCATGACCGAACGCGGACAATCCTTATTGAGCACCAAAAACTCTAAAGTGTTAATTTGGTTGGGTGTTTTCTTATAATATCGTTTCATCATATCGTAAGATTCGGTGCACTTTAGAAGTGTGGTCCATTCAAAACTGTTCCGCACCGGATTAGAGTAACCACCAACTGCTTTTTCGGCATCGTTGAATTTTGTTTTGATAATGCTTGTAATCTGGGTTGCGCGTTCAATATTCATCCCTAACATGATGAGGGCGTATATTTCGTCGTGCAACAAAGTGCCTCTAATTTTTCCTCTTAAAATGGCGGTATGCTCGGTGACGTTTGTGGTAAAATCGTATAAGCCGCTTTTAACATATTTATCCTTCGGATAATTATTGACCAGATGGTAAAACTTGTTTATGGACTCGTAAAATTCAGTCGAAATTAAATCTCGAGAGCTGTTGGCGTTTTCTCTAGCCAACTGTAAACATTTAATAATAGAATAATCTTTTTCTTGGTTTAGACCAACGTTGAATAAAATATCCTCTTCAGATAATTTTCCGCAGTCATCAATATCTTCATCTACAAAATTACAGACAGAAGTGAGAACAAACTGTCTCGATTGTGAAAGAGAATTTGGTGCATCTAACGACGAAAAGTAATTAACACTCAAAAAACGCGCGGTATGTTCTGCACGTTCTATATATCTTCCCATCCAGAATAAATTGCTTGCAACTCTTGCTAACATATAAAATTTAGTTTTTTAGGATCCAGGTATCCTTTGATCCTCCACCTTGTGAAGAATTTACGATTAGATTTCCTTTTTTCAAGGCTACGCGGGTGAGTCCGCCTTTAAGCACAAACTGTTTATCTTTTCCTAGTAGTGTAAATGTTCTTAAGTCGATATGTCTTTGCTCAAAGGATGATTGATCGTCTATATAAGTAGCATGCACAGAAAGTGACATTATCGGCTGGGCGATGTATTTACGTGGATTTTGAAGAATGACTTTTTTTACGTTTTCAATCTCTTCCTTGGTTAAACGGTTACCAATGGAAATTCCATAACCTCCCGCTTCATCAACTGGTTTTACCACCAATTTATCGATGTTTTCTAAAACATATTTTAGGTCGTCTTGACGGCTGCAGTGATAGGTTTGTACATTATTCAAAATTGGTTCTTCCCCTAAATAATATTTAATGATTTCTGGAACGTAAGTGTAAATTGCCTTATCGTCAGCAACGCCACAACCCGGAGCATTTACAATTGAAATATTTCCTTGTAAATAAGAAGAAAATAATCCAGGAACTCCAATACCAGAGTCTGCTCTAAATTCTAGTGGGTCTAGAAACTGTTCATCTATACGTCGGTATAAAACATCAATCTTCTGAGGCCCATTTATGGTTTTCATATAAACAAAGTCCTTTTCAACAAAAAGGTCACGACCTTCTACCAATTCAATCCCAATTGTTTTAGCTAAATAAGAGTGTTCATAATAAGCAGAGTTATAGATGCCCGGGGTAAGTAATGCGCAATTTGGCACATCCACACCGTGGGGTTTTACCGAATCCAGAATTTCAAGTAGATTCTCAGAATAATCGGTAACATTATAAATATCATAATGATTAAATACACCGAACAAGGCACGTTTAAGCGCATTTCTATTACATATTACATAGCTTACTCCAGAAGGGCAGCGAATATTATCTTCAAGAACATAATATTTTCCGTCTGAATGTTTAATTAAATCAGTACCGCTGATATGATTGTAAACTCCTCCTGGCGGGTCTAGTCCCATCATTTGGGTGGTGTAATTTGCAGATGAATTGATAAGACTTAGAGGAACAATCCCGCTCTTAATAATATTCTTATCGTGGTAAAGGTCATGCAGAAAATGATTTAGCGCTTTGCATCGCTGTATCACACCTTTTTCGATATGTTCCCATTCCTTGGAACCTATGATTCGAGGAAAAAGATCAAAAGGAAATATTTTTTCTTGTGCCTTGGCGTCATCATAAACTTGAAAAGTTATTCCTTGATTAAAAAATGATGCTTTTGCCTTTTCATTCAGGTTTGTAAAATCGTTTATGGAGTGCGAACTATACAGCTTGAAAAGTTTTTTGTACATCTTCCGAACCTTCTGATCAGAGTTAAATATTTCGTCATGCAGATTGGGTTGCATTTCATAGTTAGAGAACAATGGGCGGTGTGGCTGGCTTTTCATGATAATGCTTTGTTGTAATATACTAATTACCAACGTTTTTTCAAATATCGATTCTCTATAATTTTCATTGTAAAATTCAAAAATCCATAATAATCCATAAGAAAAATCCAGATTCGAGAATTTCTCACCTTTTCTTTAAAAACCAATTCGAAACCTAAATTATAAATCAGAAATTATCTGAAATTAGCTCGCAGTTAAAATCTTAATTTTCTTAGTTTTATAATCAAACAATCCTAACCATGAAAAAAGTTACGTTTCTCCTATTATTTCTAATGCCAGTTATAACATCCTTGGGTCAAAACTTCGCCAGCAAGAGCCTTCAAGATTTTGATGGTTTTTTTGATTTTTATTATGAAGAGTCCGAAGATAAGATTTATCTTAAAGTTGAAAAAAATAGGCTCGAAGAAGAATTTCTTTATGTCAGCTCCTTGGCGAGTGGTCTTGGTTCTAATGATATCGGATTAGACCGAGGTCAATTGGGCAACGAACGCGTGGTTAAATTTAGGAGAGCCGGTAATAAACTTTTGCTTATACAGCCGAATCAAAATTATAGAGCCATAACCGATAATGTACTAGAAAAACGAAGTGTAGAGGAAGCATTCGCAAAATCTGTCATTGGCGGATTTAAGATTGTTGAAGAAAGGGACACTGATTTTATTATCGATTTAACTCCAATGTTATTGGAAGATGCCCATGGAGTTGCACTTCGCTTAAAATCCAGTAAACAAGGAGCCTATAAGTTAGATCTTGGTAAAAGTGCAATGGTTTTAGATAGGACCAAGGCCTTCCCGAATAATATAGAGTTTGAAGCACTTTTGACTTTTGATGGTGAACCGACTGGTCGCGACATCCGTTCGGTTGCTCCAACAGCTTCTAGTGTTTCGGTAAACCAACATCATTCTTTTGTAAAGCTTCCGGACGATAATTACAAGCCGCGAGTTTTTGATCCTAGAAGTGGTGCTATTTCCATTAGTTATTTAGATTATGCAACACCCGTTTATGAGTCGATCCAGAAAAGATATATAATAAGACATCGATTAGAAAAGAAAAATCCTAATAGCGACGTTAGCGAGGCGGTAGAGCCCATTATCTATTACTTAGACCCTGGAACGCCAGAACCAATCCGTTCTGCATTGTTAGAAGGTGCTAGCTGGTGGAACCAGGCATACACTGCCGCTGGTTTTAAGGATGCGTTTCAAGTTAAGATGTTACCAGAAGGTGCTGACCCATTAGATTGCAGATATAATGTGATACAATGGGTACATCGTTCAACCCGGGGTTGGAGCTACGGATCGAGCGTGGTTGACCCAAGAACGGGAGAAATCATAAAAGGGCACGTAAGTTTAGGAAGTTTAAGAATCCGTCAGGATTTTATGATTGCACAAGCTATGCTCGACAATCCTTATAAAGATGGCGATGAGAATTATCAGCCAATGTTAGAACTTGCCTTATCTAGAATTAGACAATTGAGCGCGCATGAAGTGGGGCACACTTTAGGTTTTACCCATAATTTTGCGGCAAGTACAAACGATAGGGCTTCGGTAATGGACTATCCACATCCTAATTTTCAACTTAAAAATGGAAAAATCGACATTAGTGATGCCTACGATACTGGTATTGGAGAATGGGATAAAGTTACAGTCGCTTATTCTTATAGCGAGTTTAAGAATGCTGAGGAAGAAAAAGAAACCTTACATAAAATCCTTAACGATGCTGAAAAGGATGGGTTAAGGTTTATTACAGATTCTGATGCTAGGGCAGAAGGGGGAGCTCATGGCCTTGCGCATTTATGGGACGGTGGAGAAAATCCGGCAGATGAATTAAACCGGGTTTTAAAAGTAAGAGAACAAGCGATTAAAAATTTCTCAGAAGATAATATCAGAAAATATGATGCATTTTCAGAACTGGAAGATGTCTTTGTTCCTTTGTACTTTTTCCATAGATACCAAACCGAAGCGGTCACAAAAATGGTCGGTGGTCTTGATTATAATTATGCCGTTAAGGGCGATGGACAGTTGGTCACCAAATATTTAGATTCTAAAATGCAAAAGGACGCACTTTCAGCTTTAATGAAAACATTAGATCCAAAGATATTAGCGATTCCAAAAGATAAGTTAGAGCTTTTTCCGCCTAGAGCTTATGGCTTCAACCGAAGCAGAGAATCTTTTAGTAGTTTAACCGGAGTTGCTTTTGATCCTTTAAGTGCGGCATCTACCGCAAGTGATATGACGCTTCAATTTTTGCTAAATCCTGAAAGAGCAAATAGACTTATTCAACAGAAAAGCATAAATTCAGGTCAACTAGGCTTAGCAGAGGTTCTTAAAACATTGGTGGACGGAACATTTGGGATAAAGCAGTCTGATTCTTATTATAATGAAGTGCAGCAGATGGTAAGTACCAATGTTTTAAAATACATTATGAATCTTGCAGTAAATGATAAAGCTTATATGCAGGTTAACGCGATTGCAGAAGCCGCCATAGAAGATATCTTAAGAAAGGTAACTGCTAATTTTGATAATGGCTCCTATGCAAGGCATTATAAAATGATGATTGAAAATTTCCGCGAAGAGCCGCAAGATTATAAATTAGAGGCATCTCCTAAAATTCCTGACGGTTCACCGATTGGTTCGGATGACTGTTATTTTACAAACTAAGAAAATGATAATTGATCTAAGAAGTGATACGGTAACCAAACCCTCAAAAGGAATGTTGGATGCCATGATGAGTGCAGAAGTTGGCGACGATGTATATAAAGAAGACCCAACCATAAATAAACTAGAGGAAAGAATCGCTGAAATGTTCGGGAAACCGAGCGCTCTATTTTTTCCAACGGGTACAATGACAAATCAGACTGCGATAAAGCTGCATACCAATCCTGGAGACCAAGTTATATGCGACAAAGACGCACATATCTATAATTATGAAGGTGGTGGAATGTCCTTTAATAGCGGGGTTTCCTGTAAATTAATAAATGGCATTCGCGGTATGTTCACCTCAGAACAGGTTCTGGAATCTATAAATCCACCCGATTTTTACCATAGTCCGTTAACCGCCTTAGTTGAGGTCGAAAATACCGCGAATAGAGGAGGAGGTTCTTGTTGGGATTTTGAGGAGCTTAAGCGAATTAGAAAAGTCTGCGATGAACATGGCTTGGGATTTCATTTAGACGGCGCTCGATTCTGGAATGCTTTAGTTGAAGGTGATGAAACGACAAAGGATTATGGAAATGTTTTCGATACCATATCTGTATGCTTAAGCAAAGGTTTGGGATGCCCGGTTGGTTCGGTATTGGTTGGTAACCAAGATTTGATGGACGGAGCAATGAGAATTAGAAAAATTCTTGGTGGAGGTATGCGACAGATTGGTTATCTAGGAGCAGCTGCTTTATATGCGCTTGATAATAACATCGACCGGCTTAAGGATGACCATAAAAAAGCTAAGGAAATAGGATTGGTTTTAGAAAAACTAAACTTTATTGAATCGGTAGACCCGGTTGAAACCAACATTATCATTTTCAGATTGAAGAAAGGAATCGATGATGCTCAATTCCTAAATGATTTGAATAGCAAAAACATCAAACTAAGCAATATGGGAAGCGGAAAGCTACGCATTGTCACCCATATGGACTACACTGATGAGATGCACGATTTCTTCTTAAAGGAAATAGCGAATATGGAAGTGGGTTAGATAATTAGCGAATGCTGTAGTTAGCGAATTAGTGAATTACCTAATTTGAAGAGTTGATAAATTGAAGATGTTATGCGAAAAATTTGAAGCGAAATTTAGTTTTTTCTCCTAACTCCTAACTCCTAACTCCTAACTCCTAACTCCTAACTCCTAACTCTAACTCTTAACTCCTAACGCTATTTGAACATATCCAAACCAGGAATATCTGGCATCCCATCTTTTGCAACGGCAGCGATTTCATTCTCATTGATTGTTGTAGCACGCTCAATTGCTTTATTTAGGGTAAGAATCAGATAATCTTCTAGCATCTCTTTATCTTCTAAAAGACTATCATCGATTTCTATTTTCTTAATGGTTCTATTTGCGGTAATCGTTACTTTTAATTTATCGTCGTTGCTGGCTTCATCAACCAAAACGCTATTCATTCTTTGCTTAGTAGCTTCAACTTTTTCTTGGGTTTCTTTCAATTTATTCATCATACCCATCATATCTCCGAACATAGCTTTTCGTTTTTAAATTAGAATACAAAGTTACTAATTGGACTTTCGGTTTTCAAGATAAAATAATTTTCTTTTCTCGAGGAAACAGTAAATTTGCAAACTTCTAAACAGAATCGAATGTCTGATTTCAAATTAAATTTTCCAGTTGCTAAAAAAATAAGCCATCAATTAGAAAAGCATGGCGATATACGTCAGGATGACTATTTCTGGCTGCGGGACCGAGAAAATCAGGAAGTCATTGACCATTTAAACGCCGAAAATGATTTTTATGAAGAAGGCACCAAGGAATTTAAAGTTCTAAAGGAAACTTTGTTTCAAGAAATGAAGGCTAGGATCAAGGAAGATGATGAGTCGGTTCCATATAAATTTAACGGGTATTGGTATTTGGTAAAATATCGTAAAGGCGAAAGCTATCCGATTTATTCACGTAAAAAGGAAACTTTAGAAGCGAAGGAAGAAATTCTTTTCGATTGTAACGAAATGGCCAAAGGGCATGATTACTTCAACCTAACCGGACTAAGTGTTAGCCCAGATAATAATTTGATTTCGTTCGGGACGGACACAGTCGGCAGACGTAATTACACACTTCAAATTAAAAATCTCGGTGATGGTAAGATTTATCCGGATACTTTAGAAAATACCACTGGATCTGCTGCTTGGGCAAATGACAATTCCACTCTTTTTTACACTAGAAAAGACGAAACCACTCTACGTTCAGACAAAATATACATGCATCGATTGGGTGAAGAGTCTTCTGATGATAGTTTAGTTTTTAACGAGTTGGACGACACTTTTGGAGTTACGGTCTATAAAACCAAATCTCGCAAATACATTGTTATTGCCTGTTATAGTACGCTTACTAATGAATTCCACGTCTTGAACGCTGATGAACCAACTAAAAGGTTTAGGACGGTACAGAAAAGGATTTTAGGGTTAGAATATAGCATTTCTCATTATCAGGATTCATTTTATATCTTAACTAATGCCGACGATGCGTACAATTTTAAATTGATGAAATCTTCGGAAGATCAAACCGAAATTGAGCATTGGACTGAAGTAATCCCGCATCGGAATGATACGCTGTTGGAAGACATCGATATCTTCAAGGATTTTCTTGTAGTTAGTGAACGAAGAAACGGCTTAAATGAAATAAGGATATCAGCTTGGGATGGTTCTCAAGATTATTATTTGCCATTTAATAATGAAACTTACACGGCTTATACCAATCATAATGTAGAATTCGACACCCACATACTTCGCTATAATTACAATTCATTAACGACTCCCACCTCAGTGATAGATTTTAATATGAAGACTAAGGAGTTTGTAGTAATGAAGGAGCAAGAAGTGCTTGGTGGTAAGTTCGATAAGGAAAATTATACATCCGAAAGATTGTGGGCTACTTCAGAGGACGGAATTAAAATTCCTATTTCACTAGTTTATAGAAAGGATACCATATTAAACTCAGAAACTCCCTTGCTACAATATGCATACGGTTCTTATGGACACACTATTGATCCCTATTTCTCTACGATAAGATTAAGTCTTCTAGACAGAGGATTTGTATACGCGATATCACACTTACGCGGTGGCGAATATTTAGGCAGACCATGGTATGAAGATGGTAAATTGTTGAACAAGAAAAACACCTTTAATGATTTTATTAGCTGTTCTAAATTTTTAATTGAAAGAGGATACACTTCATCCCAACACTTATACGCCCAGGGTGGCAGTGCGGGTGGTCTTTTAATGGGTGTTATTGTAAATGAAGCAGCAGGACTCTATAATGGGATTATTGCAGCAGTCCCTTTCGTTGATGTAATTTCCACTATGTTAGATGATACAATCCCACTGACCACGGGAGAATATGACGAATGGGGCAATCCTAACGAAAAGGTATTTTATGATTATATGAAATCCTATTCTCCCTACGATAACGTAAAACCCCAAGAGTTTCCTAACATGCTAGTAACCTCCGGTTTGCACGATTCTCAGGTTCAATATTGGGAGCCAACAAAATGGGTCGCAAAAATCAGGGAAATGAAGTTGGACGAGAACCAACTTTTTTTAAAAACGAATATGAAAGCGGGGCACGGCGGGGCTTCAGGAAGATTTGATTCCCTAAGGGAAGACGCCGAAGAATTTGCCTTTTTGCTGGCATTAGAAAAGATTTACAACTAATTGAAAAAAATCGCTTATTTTTGGCGAGTTTTAGGTTGCAATTTATATTTTGTAATCGATAAATAGCATTTATGAGACAAAAGGCACAAGTGTTTAATAATGTGTTGGATCTAATTGGGGAGACTCCACTTATTAAATTAAACAGAATGACCTCTGACTTCGAAGGCGAATTTTTTGCAAAGGTAGAAGCATTTAATCCAGGTCATTCCACAAAGGATCGAATTGCACTTCATATTATCGAGCAAGCCGAACAACAAGGTATTCTCACTCCGGGCGATACTATCATTGAAACTACTTCAGGAAATACAGGCTTTAGTATTGCTATGGTAAGTATTATTAAGGGTTATCAATGTATTCTCGCCGTAAGTTCTAAAACTTCTTCAGACAAGATTGACATGCTCAAGGCAATGGGAGCGCAGGTTTATGTTTGTCCAGCTCACGTTCGCGCTGATGATCCACGGTCTTATTACGAAGTCGCTAAGAGACTTCATTCCGAAATAAAAGGCTCTATTTATATAAATCAATATTTCAATAAGTTGAATATTGATGCTCATTACAATGGTACCGGTCCTGAAATTTATGACCAGACTGAAGGTAAGATTACACATCTTATCGCTTGTAGCGGAACAGGTGGGACAATTTCTGGAATCGCTAAATTTTTAAAAGAACAAAATAAGGACATAAAGGTTATTGGAGTTGATGCATTTGGTTCGGTCTTGAAGAAATATCACGAAACCAGAGAATTCGATGAAAAGGAAATTTATCCTTATCGTATTGAAGGTTTAGGGAAAAATTTAATTCCAGATGCGACGGACTTTGATGTTATCGATAAATTCATAAAAGTTACTGATGAAGCTTCTGCCCATACGGCTCGAGAAATCTGTAGAAGCGAAGGTTTATTTGTTGGTTATACCAGTGGAGCTGCCATGCAGGCCATTAAGCAATTGGCCGAAGAAGGAGAATTTAAGAAAGGTGATTACGTTGTGGTTATATTTTCCGACCATGGATCTAGATACATGAGTAAGGTTTACAGCGACAAGTGGATGGAAGATCAAGGATTCTTCGATAGTGAGAAAGAAACTACGGAAGCTATTCAATACATAAAATAACAAAAGATTTTAAATATAAATTCTGATGAAAAATTCTTCTCTTCAGGATTTTTTGTGCACTAATGGGTAGGGTAGAAGTTGGTGAAATTATTATGCATTCAGGATATAATTCTTTAATTTTGCCCTAACTAATTTGACTAACAGAGGCTTTGATGAAAGATTTATTTGACAAGATTTATAGAGACAAGGGACCCTTAGGAAAATGGGCTTCTCAGGCAGAAGGTTATTTTGTATTTCCAAAATTAGAAGGTCAGATTTCTAATAGAATGAAATTTCAAGGGAAGGATGTTATTACCTGGAGTATCAACGATTATTTAGGTCTTGCAAATCATCCAGAAGTCAGAAAAGTTGATGCCGAAGCATCTAAGGATTACGGTTCTGCTTACCCAATGGGAGCAAGAATGATGTCTGGTCATACAGATTTACACGAAACTCTTCAAAATGAACTGGCGGATTTTGTCAGTAAGGAAGCGGCTTACCTATTAAACTTTGGTTATCAAGGTATGGTGTCTACCATTGATGCTTTGGTTTCTAAGGACGATATTATTGTTTATGATGTCGATGCTCATGCTTGTATTATTGATGGCGTTAGACTGCATATGGGTAAACGTTTTACCTATAAACACAACAACATCGAAAGTCTTGAGAAAAATCTAGACCGTGCTACTAAAATGGCAGATCAGACCGGTGGAGGTATTTTGGTTATCTCTGAAGGAGTTTTTGGAATGCGTGGTGAGCAAGGACGATTAAAAGAAATTGTTGAGCTTAAGAAGAAATACAATTTTAGATTTTTGGTGGACGATGCACACGGTTTTGGAACTCTTGGTAAAACAGGAGCAGGAGCAGGTGAGGAGCAGGGGGTCCAAGATGGAATAGATGTGTATTTTGCAACATTCGCAAAATCATTGGCAAGCACAGGAGCATTTATCGCCGCTGATCAAGAAATTATCGATTACCTAAAATACAATTTGAGGTCTCAAATGTTTGCTAAATCTCTTCAAATGCAACTGGTGATTGGTGCATTGAAACGTTTAGATATGCTTAAGACTATGCCAGAATTAAAGGATAAGCTTTGGGAAAATACCGATGCTCTTCAATCTGGACTTAAAGAATATGGTTTCGATATAGGAACCACTCAAAGTTGCGTAACTCCCGTGTATTTGGAAGGAAGTATTCCAGAAGCAATGGCTTTGGTAAAAGACCTTAGGGAAAATTACGGAATCTTCTGTTCGATAGTGGTTTATCCGGTTATACCTAAAGGAATGATTTTACTTAGATTAATTCCTACTGCAACCCATACCTTAGAAGATGTGGACATAACCTTGAAGGCTTTTGACGCCATTAGGGAACGTTTAAATAATGGGACTTATAAGAGATTATCTGCCGCTGTAACTGCAGCAATGCAAGGTTAATTTAATTCTTTTCTATAGGTTTTACGTCTCCTGAAAACTTGAGGGTCAAAGTGTTTCCAGATTAAATGGATTGCGGCATTGTCTTCTAGCTCTGGAGTTCTATAGCATGTTTGTATCCCTTTATCAGTGAATACTTTGTAATACTCATCAAAGATGATTGCAGTTACTCCTTTATTCTGAAATTCTGGAGCAACTCCAATTAGATAAAAGATGACGTCTTTACTATTCTTTTTCGCATTTAAAATATGAGTAAATCCGAACGGAAATAACTTTCCGTTTGCCTTTCTTAAGGCATTCGCAAAGGAAGGCATCACAATGGCAAAAGCAACCAGTTCTTCATCCGCATCCACTACAAACTTTATGTATTCGGGATTAACGAAGCTCACGAATTTTTCTTTAAAATACTTTTTTTGATCTTCGGTGATTTCAACAAAAGAAGATAAAGAAGAATAAGATTTGTTGAACAAATCGAACATGGCATCGGCATACGGCATGACTTGTTCGGTCTTTTCAAAAATAACTGACCTTAAGCCATATCTCCGTTTAATCAGTTCTTGAGCTTTTTGAAAAGCAGTAGTCTTAACATTAGAGAAGGGGAATTTGCTTTCGGAATAGTTCTTCTCTATTCGCATCCCGAATTTTTCGTAATGCTTTATGTAGTACGGATAATTGTACCAAGTAATCATATTACAGGTTTCATTAAAACCTTCAGTAATAACCCCGACCTTATCCAAGTTGGAAAAACCTACCGGCCCTTCAATAAAATCTAGATTATTTGCTTTTCCAATTTCTTCAACTTTATTTAAAAGCTTTTCAGAAACTTCTAAATCATCGATAAAATCGAACCAACCGAAACGCATTTTCTTCTGCTTTTGGTTATTAACTTCTAACCAATTAATAATCGCAGCAATCCTACCAACGTATTTTCCGTCTTTCTTAGCTAGAAAAAATCTGGCTTCTGCATCCTTAAATATTGGATTTTTGTCTTTGTTGAATGTTTCAAGTTCTTGTTTGATAATCGGAGGAACCCAAAACTTGTTGCCATTATAGATACTAAATGGAAATTTTACGAATTCCTTTAAATCTTTCTTGTTGGTTGCTTCAAAAACTTCTATCATAAATCATTTAACTGTAATCCGTCATCTCCGTCGGCACCATCATCATCAAAATCTGCATCTTTTCTTTTCTTTCCACGACGTTTTTGTCTATCTGTTTCGTCATCCGCAGAAGTTCCGTTATCAATTTCCTTATCAACATGCAAATCGAAGCGGTAAGATGCCCCGAAATTCACGCTGAAAACGGTTGGAGTATCTTTTGTGTTAAACGTTACGGCGGTATCTAACTGAAAATCCTTGGTCCAAAGATAAGCGCCTCCGGCCCTAAATAGGTTATCTGCATAGAAATCACTTTTAATGCCTTGTATTTCTCCGAAAATTACCCATTGTGGACTGAAAGAGTGGGTAAGCGTCAAGATATATTGAAAATCCGAGAAATCGGTCCCAATCCTGTCTTTTATGAGGTTTATCACGAAAACCCAGCCTCCGCTAAAATTGTTTTGAGAGGCAATCATAACTTTAGGACTAAAACCTTCAATTCCTGGAGCAGTGTAAGGATTATCCTTTGTGTCAAAATTTGCACCGGCATAAACACCGACAGCAGGAATCAATGATTTCCATTTAAACTTTCGGTTTGCATGATAGCTATAAAGATTCGGTTTGTCTTCGGCATTCTTATAAGGGTCATAAACTAAATATTTTGCACCTACGGTAAGATTTTTAAAGTTGGAACGTTTGTCTTCCAACGAGATTGCAGAACGATTATTGGTGAATTTATCATTTTGATAAGTTCCATCTATACTAAGTTCTAACTGCTCGAAGAAAAGCCCGTAACGTGCCGCGAAATCTACCCCAAAGCCCTTAACTTCATATTGGAGCGGAACATGTTCTTCCTTAATCATATAAGGCCCAAATTCTATTTGGGCAACATTAGTACCGACCGCGAAGGCACTTTTGGAAACTCCCGGTCTATTAGAATTTATAACTTCCGTGTATTGTGAAAAGCTTAAGTTGAAGGATAACAAGATAATTGCAGGTAAATAGGTCTTGATTGGTAGCATATTTCGAATTTTAACGCCGTTTACGGCTGTTTTTAAATTTCTATGGTTTCACAAATTAAATGAAATATTTGAAATTGGATACTAAACGTTGTTCCAAATTAATTATTTGAAATCGTCAAACTGATTTTAGGTATTTTTTAAGTTTGATAATTCCACTTTAAAACTATAGAATCGTATTTTTGAAAAATAATATAAGCATGCTACAAACCGCATCATTTATGGGAATACTAAGAACAATACTTATAATATTAGTCGTTTATTATCTTTTTAAGATTGTAGCAAAAATGGCCGCGCCATTTATAATGAGCTATATGTCCAAAAAAATGGGTGATAAATTCGGTGGTCAGTCACCATTTAACCAACGGCCAAATACTACGGCTGATAGAAATGTTGGAGAAACAGTCATAGATAAAGTTCCAGATAAAAATGCCAATACTAATAATGAGGTAGGGGAATATATCGACTACGAAGAAGTAGAATAAAGCATAGTTCCCATTTTCATATTGATAAGATAATTAGAATTATTGCCTAATATTTAATGGTGTTAAAATAATATTCCTAATTTTCCGATGTAATCCATAAATTCACTTCATGCGGTTTTCTTTTAAAGGAATTCTTCCACACCTATTAGTTTTTATAGGTTTCTGTATTGTCTCATTATTATATTTCAGTCCAGTCTTACAAGGAAAAGAAATTTTTCAAAGTGATATAAAGCATTATATCGGGATGTCCAAACAACAAAAGGATTTCCAAGCTAATACAGGAGAAGAAACCTATTGGACCAATAGTGCCTTCGGAGGAATGCCAACCTATCAGCTAGGAGCTAACTACCCACATAATTATATTAAAAAGCTCGACCATCTTTTAAGATTTTTGCCAAGACCCGCAGATTATCTATTTCTCTATTTTTTAGGGTTTTATATGCTCTTACTTGTTCTTAAAGTTGACTATAAACTTGCAGCACTGGGGGCGCTTGCTTTTGGATTTTCAACCTATTTAATCATCTTTATTGGAGTGGGCCATAATAGCAAAGCTCACGCGATCGCCTATATGCCAATGGTTCTTGGCGGAATTCTATTGACATTCCGCAAGAAATATATTCTAGGTGCACTGCTAACAGTGGTTGCCTTAGCTCTAGAGATAAATGCCAACCATTTTCAAATGACTTACTATCTACTTCTGTTGGTAATAGTTTTGGGAATCGTTTATTTGATTGATGCCTACAAGAAAAAGGAAATCCCACATTATTTTAAAAGTATTGGATTTCTTGTTGGAGCAGCCATTCTTGCAGTTGGTCTTAATGCCTCTATACTTTTAGCTACTCAAGAATACGTAAAGGAAAGTACAAGAGGGCAGAGCGAACTTACTATAAATGCAGATGGTTCTGCAAAGGATATAACTTCGGGACTTAGCCGAGAATATATCACTGAATATAGCAACGGCATCTTAGAAACCTTTAGTTATTTTATGCCGAGGTTTCTTGGTGGCGGTAGTTATGAAGATGTAGGTAAAGATTCTGAATCTTTCGCGCTATTCACCACCATGGGATTGACTGCTGCCCAAGCTGAAGAACAAGCACAAAATATGCCGACCTATTGGGGAGATATGACGATTGTTGAAGCTCCCGCATATATTGGTGCGGTAATCATCTTTCTTTTTGTATTAGGCTTGTTTTTGGTAAAAGGCAGGTTAAAATGGTGGCTCGTGGGTGGCTCATTGTTAACCTTGTTTCTATCATACGGAAAGAATTTAGGATTTCTTACAGACTTCTTTATAGATTATGTACCGCTATATAATAAGTTCAGGGCGGTTAGTTCTATACAAGTTATTGTTGATTTATGTATTCCTGTTCTCGCCATATTCGCGTTGGTTCGCATATTCAATGATTTTGTTAAGGATGAAGAAAAAATCAAAGCTCTAAAATATTCTGCTTTCATTGTTGGTGGTTTGGCTTTAATATTTCTATTATTTGGAACCACGCTTTTTGATTTTGTTGGGGCTAGGGATGGATTTTATAGAGAACAGTACGGTGAGCAATTTATAAGAGCGGTAAGAGAAGATAGGATTTCAATTTTTAGGGCAGATGCTTTGCGCACATTGATTTTAGTTGCTTTAACAGCAGCTGCGATTTGGTTTTATCTGAAGAAAAAACTAAGCCAAAATACTTTGATTATAGTCGCTGGAATCTTGATTATTTTTGATCTGGTCTCTGTGGATAGACGTTACGTAAACAATGATAATTTCGTGGCTGGGATACAAGTTCAAAAACCATATACTGCGAATAATGTTGATCAAGAAATCTTGAAAGATTCGGATTACTTTAGAGTTTTCGACCTCTCAACTGAAGGTTCCAGAGCACCTGCAAAAGCTTCATATTATCATAATTCCCTTAGCGGATACCATGCAGCAAAGCTGGGTCGCTACAGTGAGATTTTCGACTTTTATATTTCTAGAAACAACATCAATGTTTTAAATATGCTTAATACGAAGTATATTATTGCTGAAGATGAAAAGGGACAGATGTTTCCTTATGTTAATACTGATGCTAATGGAAATGCCTGGTTTGTTTCAGAAATAAATCATCTTGAAACGGCTAATCAAGAAATCTTGAAGTTAGATAGTTTAGATACTAAAACTATCGCGATTACTACTGATGAATCCTTGAAAATTAGA